>NZ_CP050152.1:2558027-2877780 GCF_011617245.1 Brevibacterium atlanticum
TTCGTCGGTGACCTCGGCCAAGGCGATCTCCGTGACGTCGAGGCGCCGCTTCGAGATCAGCCCGAGCAGGAGGTCGAAGGGCCCCGAGAAGTTCTCGAGCGAAACCTGGAAGCCCTGGGTGGGAGCCTCGGCGGCATCTCCGTCGACGGCCGCATCACTCTCTGGTGAGACGACCTCACTGCCTGCTGTGACGACGTCGTTCAGGGTGCGCCTCCGCGGGCGATGAGCTCCCTGGCCAGACGCCGGTAGGCCTCGGAGCCCGCATGTTTGGGCGCGAAGCTCGTGATCGGTTCGGCGGCGACGGAGGCGTCGGGGAACTTCACGGTGCGGTTGATGACGGTTTCGAAGACCTTGTCGCCGAAGGCCTCGGTGACCCTCGACATGACCTCCTTCGAGTGCAGGGTCCGCGAGTCGAACATCGTCGCGAGGATCCCGTCGATCTCGAGCGAGGGATTGAGCCGGTCCTGGACCTTCTCGATCGTCTCGACGAGCAGTGCCACGCCGCGCAGGGCGAAGAACTCCGTCTCAAGCGGAATGACCACGCCGTGGGCGGCGGTGAGCGCGTTGACGGTGAGCAGGCCGAGCGAGGGCTGGCAGTCGATGAGGATGACGTCGTATTCGTCGGCGACCTTCTGCAGCGCCCGGGCGAGCACCTGCTCGCGGGCGACCTCACCGACGAGCTGGACCTCGGCGGCGGAGAGGTCGATGTTCGCCGGCAGGATGTCGATGTCCTCGAAGTCCGTTTCGACGATGACCTCATGCGGATCGAGCCGCGGGTTCATCAGCAGGTTGTACACGCTGATGTCGAGGTCATACGGGTTGAGCCCGAGACCCACCGACAGTGCACCCTGCGGGTCGAAGTCGACGAGCAGCATCTTCCGGCCGTACGCGGCCAGGGACGCGCCGAGGTTGATCGACGACGTCGTCTTCCCGACACCGCCCTTCTGGTTGACCATGGCGATGATGCGGGCGGGCCCATGCGAATCCAGCGGGGCCGGCTCCGGGAAATCCTGCGGCTCTTCCGCGGTCCTCTGCTGGGGAATGTCCAACGCCTCTTGCGTATTCATCACTCGGACGGCCACCTTTCGTTGCTCTTGTTCCAACCCTACCGCGCCCGGGGGTGCGAGGTCGCGTACACTTCCCGCAGTGTCTCCTCAGAGACCTTCGTATAGATCTGCGTCGTCGTCACCGAGGCGTGCCCGAGCAGCTCCTGGACGACGCGGATGTCTGCCCCGCCCTCGAGCAGATGCGTGGCGAAGGAGTGTCTGAATGTGTGTGGGGAGACCTCCCCGCCGATCTTCGCCGCCTCGGCCGCGTCCTTGACGATCTGCCACGCCGAGACCCGGGAGAGTCGGGTTCCCCGCGCGTTGAGGAACAGCGCACCTGCGGAAGACGACTTCGCCTTCGCCGCCATCGACGGTCGCACTCGGGAGACCCAGGCGCCCACAGCGCGGGCCGCATGCGAACCGAAGGGCACGATCCTCTCCTTCCCGCCCTTGCCGTAGAGGCGGACGAGCCCGGAGTCGAGATCGACATCGTCGAGGTCGACCCCGACCGCCTCCGAGATGCGGGCTCCCGTGGCGTAGAGGAGTTCGAGGAGGGCGGCGGCCCGGATCTGTGTCGGCTCCTCCCCTGCCGTGGTCGCGAGCATCGCCTCGATGTCGTCGAGGCCGAGTGCCTTGGGCAGTCGCAGTCCTTCCTGCGGCGGGCTGACTTCGGAGGCCGGATCGGTGGGTGTGAGGTTCTCCGCGACGGCGAAGGTGTGGAAGCGCCGCACCGCCACGAGTGCTCGTGCCCGACTGCGCGGTGCGAGCCCCGAATCGAGCAGATGCAGTGCGTAGCCTTCGACCGTGGCCCGTTCCACCTCGCCGAGGCTGCCGATCCCCTCCTCGGTCAGCCAGGTTCCGTACCGGGCGAGGTCCCGGGCGTAGGCGTCGATGGAGTTCCGCGACAGGCCCCGTTCGAAGCGCAGGGAGTTCAGGTACGACTCGAATCCGCGGCGCAGCCCCTCGGGCAGATCGCCTGGCAGCAGTTCGGCCCCGTGCCGAGCCACGGTGTATCAGTCCTCGCCGGGGCGGGCGGGCCCGGTCGTGTCGACCTCGGCTCCACGGCCGAACTCGGGACGTCCGTCGACGAGGAGCCTGGGCGCGTCGACGGCGCGCAGCTGCACGGGAGTGCCGGTCGCCTCGGCGCGGAGGATCCGGGAGACCTGAAGGATCGCCAGTTGGGCGATCGCGTTCGTGATCCGCCCCGCGACGACGGCCTCGAGGGCATCGTCGATGCTCACCCAGCGGAACCGGAATCCGGCTTCCTCCTCGCTGCGCTGATGCCGGTCGGCCTCGGGCACGTCGTGAAGGCCGCGGGCGAGGTAGAGGCGCAGTGTCTCGCTGCTGCCGCCGGGGGTCAGGCAGGAGTCGCTCAGTACCTGCCAGTGATCGGCGGTGAGGTCGGCTTCCTCGACGAGTTCGCGCTTGGCCGCGTCCCACGGGTCCTCGCCGGGGACGTCGAGGAGTCCGGCCGGGACCTCCCACAGCCGCGCCCGCACGGGGTGGCGGTACTGCTGCACGAGCAGGATCCTCTGCTCATCGTCGACGACGGCCACGCCGACGGCACCGGTGTGGGCCATGAGGTCGCGGACGAGTCCGGGCGCTTCGGGCAGGTCGAAGGTCTCGCGGCGGATGTCCCAGACGGCACCGTGGTAGGCGATCTCGGATGCGGTGATGGCAGGGTCATACGGTTCGTCGTGCAGTTCGCTCATCTGCTGCCTCCAAGCAGGGGTTATCGGCCAAAGTATGTGCATTGAGACGGCGAATGCCGCCGGCGCACTCGCCGACGGCATTCCCATCCATCTCTCCGGTCAGCGACCCGAGAGCACCGGTCATCGATCGGGCGCCGAGTCTCCGGTGTCATGTCGTGGACTCTCGGCCTCTCACTGACGCTCGAGCGCGGCGGCCACGAGGCCGGCGAACAGCGGGTGCGGTGAGGTCGGACGCGACTTCAGCTCGGGGTGAGCCTGCGTCGAGACGTAGAAGGGGTGCGTCTCCTGGTTCAGTTCGACGAACTCCACGAGCTCACCGTTGGGTGAGGTGCCGGAGAAGGTCAGCCCCGCCTCGGCGAGCTCATCGCGGTAGGTGTTGTTGACCTCGTAGCGGTGACGGTGGCGTTCACTGATCGTCGTGTCGCCGTAGACGCCGGCGACGACGCTGCCTTCGACCAGCTTCGCCTCATAGGTGCCCAGGCGCATGGTGCCGCCGAGGTCGCCTTCGCCCTCGACGATGGAGAGCTGTTCGGCCATGGTCGCGATGACTGGCACGGTCGTCTCCGGGTCGAACTCGGAGGAGGAGGCGCCCTCGATGCCGGCGACGTTGCGCGCGTATTCGACGACCATGCACTGCAGTCCCAGGCACAGGCCCAGTGTCGGGATGCCGTGGGTGCGGGTGTATTCGAGCGCGCCGAGCTTGCCTTCGATGCCGCGGATGCCGAAGCCGCCGGGCACACAGATCGCGTCGAGACCGGCCAGGGCCTTCTTCGCACCGGCGGGAGTGTCGCACTCATCGGACTGGATCCACCGGACCTTGACCTTCGCGTCGTTGGCGAAGCCGCCGTGGCGCAGGGCCTCGGTCACCGACAGGTAGGCGTCGGGCAGGTCGATGTATTTGCCGACGATGCCGATCGTGACCTCACGGGACGGATTGTGCACACGTTCGAGTACCCAGTCCCACTTCGTCCAATCGACGTCGCGGAAGGGCAGGTTGAGGGAACGGATGACGAACACGTCGAGGCCGCCGTCGTGGAGGACCTTCGGGATGTCGTAGATGCTCGGGGCGTCGACGCAGGAGACGACGGCGTCGGTCTCGACGTCGCAGGCGCCGGCGATCTTCGACCGGATCGAATCCGGCAGTTCGCGGTCGGAGCGCAGCACGATCGCATCGGGCTGGATGCCGATGGAGCGCAGGGTGGCCACCGAGTGCTGGGTCGGCTTCGTCTTCAGTTCTCCGGAGGGCCCGAGGTAGGGCACGAGGGAGACGTGGATGAAGAACACGTTGTCCCGGCCGATGTCGTGACGGACCTGACGGGCCGCTTCGAGGAAGGGCTGCGATTCGATGTCGCCGACGGTGCCGCCGATCTCGGTGATGATGACGTCAGGACGGTCCGCCTCGGGGCGTTCGGCCTGAGCACGCATCCGCGCTTTGATCTCATCGGTGATGTGCGGGATGACCTGCACGGTGTCGCCGAGGTAGGCACCACGACGTTCCTTCGCGATGACCGAGGAGTAGACCTGACCGGTCGTGACGTTCGCAGCTCCGTCGAGGTCGTTGTCGAGGAAGCGCTCGTAGTGGCCGATGTCGAGGTCGGTCTCGGCGCCGTCCTCGGTGACGAAGACCTCGCCGTGCTGGAAGGGATTCATCGTGCCGGGATCCACGTTGAGGTAGGGATCCAGCTTCTGCATGGCGACCGTGAGGCCGCGCTGGGTGAGCAGGTGCCCGAGACTCGAGGCCGTCAGTCCCTTGCCCAACGAAGAGGCGACGCCTCCCGTGACGAAGATGTGCTTTGCCGTATGTGTGCCGCCAGGGCCAGTTCGATTCACCACGGAATTTGATTCTATCAAAGACCGGCCGCCGAATCCGAGGCAGATTCGGCTTCGGCGTAGAGATCGAGCAGGGTCGTCGATATCGCGGCCCCGTTGTTGACGTCGATGACCCGCTTCTTCGCGGCCACCGCGGAGGTGCCGCGCCCGGCTGGGTCGTCGAGAAGATGATTGATCTCACTCAGCAGCGCGTCCGTGTCGTCGGCGGCGACGCCCTTCGCGGCCTCACCCCAGATGCCGGCGCGACGTTCGCTGCCGATGAAGACGGCGGGCCTCGACAGCTGCATGAGATCCTCATGGCTCAACCCGGTCATCGTCTCGCTGGCGATGACGAGGTCAGCCGCGGCGGCCACATCGACGAGGTCGCCGGCCGGTGCGACGATGACGCCGCGGTCGGAGAACTCCCGCGCGATCGTCGACCGGTCCTTGCCGGTGCCGGTGAGCACCGTGACGACCTTGCGGTCGGGTCGGCGCCTGTTGATCTGGTCGGCGGCGTCGAGGACGGTTGCCAGGGCCGTGTGGTCGCGCAGGGCGATGGGGCTGGCGATCATCCAGGTGCCCTCGCCGATGCCGAGTTCACGGCGCACCTCGGCGCGCGGGGTGCGCACTGTGAGGTCGACGTCGATGTCCGGGTGAACGAGTTCGGCGCGTTCGACGATCGGGACCTTCCCGCCGAAGTAGTCGACGACGGGTTCGGTGGTGCCGAGCACCGCGGTGGCCGTACGGCCGACGATCTCGGCCCCGGTCTTCTCGATGACGTTCGCTGCGTCGAAGGACTCGATCGTGGCGACGACCTTCGGGTGCAGGCGGGCGGGCAGTCCGGTGAAGGCGAGTCCGGCGAGGGTGGCTGCGTGCAGGCCGTGCGCATGGACGACGTCGACGTGCTGGTAGTACTTGTGAAGAGTGAAGGCGGTGTTCGGGTCGGCCATCGTGAAGCGTCGGCGTGCCGCGAGCTCGATCTCGCGGAATTCGCCGGCGAGCTCCTCGGGGACTCCGAACGTGCCGAGCAGTGACCGGTGGGCGGCGACGGCGACCTTGTATCCGGCCTTGAGATGACCGAGTACGGCGAGCTTCGCCACTTCGACGACCGGTCCAGTGGTTTCGGCGAGCACGTGCAGAATCCTCGTGTCTGCGCTCAGTGTTCTGACCTCGCCGGATTCACTCATTTCCTCATCCTCTACTTTCGTTCGACGCTGGTTCTAGCCTACCCGGGCGGGCCCGAGTTCCGTGTATAGGTTCACCAGTTCTTCGGCGACGTCCTTCTCATCCGGAAGCTCGGCTCCCCGAGATGCCGCGCGTCGGCCGAGTTCGGCCCGGCGGGCAGGGTCGACGGCGAGTTCGGCGACGGCTTCGGCCAGGGCCCGATCGTCGTCGTCCGCGACGAGGATGCCCGCATCGCCGACGAGTTCGGGAGTGCCTCCCGTGGCGGTGGCAACGATCGCCTTGCCCGCCTTCAGCGCCTCCTGCAGCACGAGGGCGCGCGCCTCCCATACGCTTGTGAGCACGTAGACATCGGCTGCCGCGGCGAGTTCGGCCACATCGTCGCGGGCGCCGAGGAAGTGCAGGGCAGGAATCGCCGAGGCGGCGCTGAGCTGGTCGTATTGGGCGCGGACCTCGGTGAGCACCGATTCGTCGGCGGCACCGGCGACGAGCACGACCACCGAGGCGGAATGGGCCTGTCCGTCGGCCCGTCCGGTTCCGGCTGAGGCCTCCCCTTCGCCGAGGCGGCCGAGGGCGCGGATGAGCATCGGGTAGTTCTTCTGCGGTGCCACGCGTCCGACGGCAAGCACGATGAGCGCACCCTCGTCGAAGCCGTAGTCGGCGGCGAGAGCGGCGCGGGTGGCAGCGGCCGCCTCGGCGGGGATGTGCTCGACCTGCGGAGCCGCGGCCGGGAGGAAACGGGCATTGTGGGCGCCGAGCTGTCGCGCCCGGTCGACGAGGTCGGTGCTCGCGCCGAGCACGAGGTCGGCGCCGCGGGCGAGCATCGTCTCGACCTGCGTCTCCACCTTGCCCCGCATGCCCTGTCCGCTGGCCTGGTTGTGCAGGCTGAGGACGAAACGGGGGCGGGACCGCAGTGTGCGCAGGGTCAGGAGGGTGATGAGTCCGGCGCGGAATCCGTGGGCGTGGACGATGTCGGGGGCGAAGCTGCGCAGCAGCGTGCGCTGGCGGCGGACGAGGGCGGCGTCGCCGACCCCGATGCCGGTGCCGAGTTCGAGGACGGCGAAGCGGACTCCCGGCAGCAGCGAGAAGCCGAAGTGTTCGTCGGTGGCGGCGGGACCGATCACGCCGATCTCGTGCCCGGCGGCGGTCAGCTCGCGGGCCAGGGCCCTGACGTGGGTGCCGACTCCCCCGGTGGAGGTGCCGATGACGAAGACGATCCTCATGAGTCTCCCTCCCTGTCGTCTCGGGTGTGCGGGTTGTTGGCGGTACCTGTCGAGTGTTCCCTATCCGTCCCGGGTTCGGTGGCCGTCCCTGCCCCGGGTTCCGTACCTGCCCCGGGTTCCGCGACGGGATGGTGCGCGATGTCTGTGCCCTCTTCGGTCACGGGGTTCTGACCGCCGTCACCGCGGTTGCGGTCGGCGAGCAGTCCGCGGATCTCTCTGAGGAACCCGTGGTCGATGACGAGGACGATGACCCCGAAGATCACGCAGCCGAGCAGCGCGGCGACGACTCCGGCGATGACCGCCGAGGATGCCGAGTTGTCGAGCAGTCCGCCGAGCCACTGCGAGGTGACGATGCCTGCGGCACCGGCGACGATGGCCGCACCGAGGGCGAGCAGACCGCGCCGCCCGACCCTGGCGATGCCGGTGGGTCCGAGCACGCGGCGGATGGACACGAGCAGGAAACCGCCGGCCACGGTCATCCCGAGCACGTAGCCGCAGCAGATGGCGACCAGCGTCAGGCCGGGGTCACCGTTGGCGTCAGTGATGAGGATGGCGACGATCATGCCGACGATGACGAGGATCCACCCGGTGGTCGTGGCCGCTGCAGAATGGCGTGAGCGCTCCACGGCGTAGAAGACCCGGGTGCCCCAGGCGACGAACGACCAGCCGGGCACGGCCAAGGCCATGACCATGATGGCGCGGGCCATCGAGTCGAAGGGCACGGAGGCGACGTCCTTGGCCGCGTCGATCGCGGTGAAGAAGATCTGCAGGGGCCCGGCGGCTGAGAGCAGGATGACTGCCCCGAGTCCGCCGATGGTGAGAATGAGGGCGGTCGTCGTCGACGTCACGGCGCGCAGTCGGGTTCCTGCCTCGGCACGGTCGTGCTCGGTCGCCTCGGGGTCGGTGGACCGTCCGACCCAGGTCGACAGCGTCGGGAACATCACGGTGGCCACCGGTACAGCGAGGACCGCATACGGCAGGAGGTAGACGGCGTTGATGTAGCTGAAGAGGACGAAGGTGCCTTTGCCGCCCGAATGATTCGACAGAGTCAGGGTGGCAAGCACTGCCGCCTGCTGTGCGAGCAGGGCAGCCATTCCGGCGCCGGCGAGGCGGAGAGCACGGCGGCCGACTCCGGGAGGGAACGAATAGGTGGGGCGCAGGGTGAGGCCGGTCGTCGACATCGGAAGCGCCAACGGTAGGGCGAGTGCGGCAACGCCGAGGGTGGTGCCCCAGCCCAGCCAGCCGAGGTGAGTCTGCCACGTGTCATCATTGCCGCCGACGGCGCTGTAGGCGATGTAGCAGCCGATGACGACGAGGCTGGACAGCAGCGGGGCGAAGGCCGGCCAGAGGAACTTCCGGTGCGCTTGGAGTACACCCGTGAGCACGGCGCCGATGCCGTAGAGGACGAGCTGCGGGGAGAACATCAGCAGCAGCTGCGCGGTCGCGTGGAGCTCGGTGTCGGTGGACTTCGCGTCGACGAGGAGGCTCGCGATGGGCTCGGCGAAGACCGCGAGCAGGATCGACAGCGGCAGCGTCACCGACACCGCCCAGGTCAGCAGTCCTGAGGCGATCCGTCCGGCCGTGGCACGATCTGAGCGGGCCAGCGGGATCGCCAGCAGCGGGATGACGGCCCCGGCCAAGGCTCCGCCCGCGACGACCTCGAAGAGAATGTTCGGAACCTGGTTCGCGCTCTGGTAGGCGGTGCCGACGGTGCCGGCGCCGACGGTCGGAGAGAACACCAACCAGCGGAGGAACCCGACGAGTCGGGTGAGCAGGGTGATGATCGAGACGAGCAGCGCCGTGGAGGCGAGGACTCGGACGAGCCTGCTCACACGCCCTCGCGGCCGAAGGAGTCGATCTCCCGCAGTCCGGGGGTCGACTCGATGACTGAGGTGAAGGAGACCTTTTCGCTGGCCAGGGTCAGTCCGGCGAGGACGGCGAGGATGATCCGGCGCTGTCCTGGGCTCGCGGTCTCGGCGAGGATCGTGCCGATCGCCGCACCCAGGGCGTTGGCTCCGGTGTCGCCGAGCATGACCTCACCGGCCAGGTCGTCCGGCCAGGCGGCGGCGCTCACTCCGGCGATCGCGGCGCTCGGTGCCCACGAGACTGCGTGGTCGTGGTCGGTGAACGCCAGGGTGAGCGCTCCGGCCTTGAGTGCGCGGCCGGGGCGGAGATCGAGGAGGTTGAACAGGTTCGCCGATCCGGCGATCACTCCCCCGGTGACGACGATGTCGCAGGCTGTGCCCACCCATGACGATGCCTCCTGCCGGGAGGCGGTGAAGAAACCGGTCCTGCGGGTGCCGGTGCGCAGGATCGCGGCGGCCGCGATCGAGGCCAGCGGGATGCCGGTGACCTTGAGGGCACCGGTCGTGATCTCGCCGCGGGCCAGTGCCGACAGGTGCCCGCGCAGGCCCTTCGACGACCCGGATTCGAGGAAATCGTCGACGGCCCCGAGGCTGCCCGCCGCGCCCGTGGCAAGCAGGGTGGCCACGCGCTGACGTGGGTCCTCGATGAGCAGGCTGCCGGCGAGCAGACCCGCGGTGACGGCGGGTCCTTCGATGAGTGAGATGTCGCGACCGGCATGGTTGGTGCGCACGACCTCGGGGCGGGTGCGCAGCCGCGACGTGAGCACGGCAGTCGTCGCGACGCAGCCGGCGAGCCCGGCCACTGCGGAGCTGATGATCGAGCGGATCATTCGGCGTCCTCCTTCTCGGCAGTGGTCTTGCCCGGGAGGATCTCCTCGGCGTCGTCGGCGAAGCCGAAGTGACCGTGGGTGCCGTCCTCACCAGCGGCCAGGGCCCGGACGGTGATGACGGGGCCGGCGCCGAGGCCGAGGCCGTCGACGGTGCTGGCCCGGGACTTCTCCGTGCGGAGGATGTTGACGAGTCCGTTCTGTGCCGAGACCGCATCGCCGGCGACGACGACCGAGGTGGACTCGGCGGTGAGCGCGGTGATGAAGTCGGTCACGAGGCTGCGGATGGCCTTGTCTCCGCTGGCCTGCGGGCTCGGCTTGTCCTCCTCCGCCAGGGTCGAGTTCTCGTCGTCGATGACGATGAACAGCGATGTCGTCTTGTGGTCGGTGTCGGTGCGCAGTCGGTCGGCATCGACGAAGGCGTCATAGAGCTTCGTCGACTGCTTCTCCGCGGCCTTCCGGTCCTCAGCGTCCTCGAGCATCGAGGCGTTGCCGGTCAGGGCGATGACGAGAGCCGCGCGGATCGCCGTCGAATCGTCCTGCGGCAGGTCCGGCACGATGGTGCGCAGCTTCTCGAGGAAGTCAGTGGAGTCCTGGAGGCCGAGCGTGTTGTCCACGAAGGACACGTCCCCGGCGATGGTGCCGTCGGCTTCCTTGACCCGGTTGCTGACCTCCTCGACCTGTTCGGGGTCGGCGTCAGGGGCGGCGATGATGCTGACGTCCTGGTCTTTGAGCGCGCCCCCGATGAGTTCGGGTGCGGCCGAGGTGACGAAGTCGTTCTGCTTGTCGATGTTGCCCTTGGCGGCGTCGAGGTCGGTGCGCAGGTTGTCGCGGTCGGACCGCAATGCGTCGACCTGGCTCTGCAGGGATTCGCCGATCGGCTCCTTGAGCGGCCCCGCACCGAGGACGATGCCGACGGCCAGGGCGAGGAACACCGAGACGAGGGAGACGAGGTGGTAGCGGAAGTCAATCACAGGGTACGTCCTTGGATGAAGCCGGCGGATTCGGTGGCGGCTGCGGGGTCCCCGCCGAACAGGGAGCCGATCCAGCCGAAGAATCCGTCGAGTTGGGCGCCGATGAGGCCGAGGAAGGTCTGTCCCGCCGAGGTGGCGAACAGGGCGACGCCGAGGGCGACGAGGCCGGCGACGATGAGCACGGCCAGTTGCAGGCTGGAGATGCGCTGCCGGTAGAGCAGGGAGACGCCCTTCGCGTCGATGAGCTTCGAGCCCACCCGCAGGCGGGTGATGAAGGTCGAGGCCATGCCTTTGCGTCCCTTGTCGAGGAACTCCATGACGGTGTCGTGGGTGCCCACGGCGACGATGAGTTCGGCGCCCTTGTCATCGGCCAGCAGCATCGCGATGTCCTCGCTCGTTCCCGAGGCGGCGAAGGCCACGCAATCGACGCCGAGGGCGTGCACTCTCTCGGTGCCCGGCGCGGTGCCGTCACGGTAGGCGTGGACGACGATCTCGGCTCCGGAAGTCAGCGCGGTGTCGGACACGGAGTCCATGTCCCCGACGATCATGTCGGGCCGGTAGCCGGCTTCGATGATGGCGTCGGCTCCGCCGTCGACGCCGATGAGCAGCGGCCGGTATTCGCGGATGTAGGAGGCCAGCATCGCCAGGTCCTCCTTGTAGTGGTAGCCGCGGACGACGATGAGGACGTGTCGGTCGGTGAAGGTGGTCTTCACTTCGGGGACGACGAGTTCGGCCGAGAGGAGGTCGGAGTCCTTGCGGATGTATTCGATCGTGTTGTCGATGAAGTCCACGAGCACGGAGTTCATGCCGGCTTCCGCCGCGTGCATGTCCTCGGCGATGGTCTCGGGGCTCTGCAGGACTCCAGAGGCGACCTCGTCCTCGCCGAGGTGGACGGTGTTGCCGTCGATGCTGAGCTCTTCGCCTTCGCCGACGGCGTCGAAGATCTCGGCTCCGGCGGCGTCGATGAGGGGGATGCCGGCGTCGACGATGATGCCCGGGCCGAGGTTCGGGTAGCGCCCGGAGATCGATTTGTCGGCGTTGATCACCGCGATGGGGCGGCAGGCGACGAGGGCTTCGGCGGAGATGCGGTCGATGTCGGCGTGTTTGATGACGGCGATATCGCCGGGCTGGAGACGCTTGGTGAGGTCTTTCGTGCGTCGGTCGAGCCGGGCCGGAGCCGGACCGAACCGGTCGGGTGCGGTGGTGTTCTCGCGGTGTCTACGCACTTTCATGGTCCGCCAATTCTCTCATGCGCCCGTCGTCGCCTCCTCCTTGACCTGCCGTGCGGAGTCGAGGAGTTCCGCGGCGTGGGCCCGCGCCGAGGCGGAGTCGTCCATACCTGCCAGCATCCGGGAGAGCTCGGTGACGCGTTCGTCGTCGCTGAGCTCCTGGACGCCCGAGCGCACGGTCTCGGCGTCATCGTCCTTGACGATGGTCACGTGTGTGTCGGCCCAGGCGGCGACCTGCGGCAGGTGGGTGACGACGATGACCTGGGCGTTGCGAGCGAGTTTCGCGAGTCTGCGGCCGATCTCGACGGCGGCTTTGCCGCCGACGCCGGCGTCGACCTCGTCGAAGACGTAGGTGGGGATGGATTCGCTGGCCGCGCGGACGACCTCGATGGCGAGCATGACGCGGGAGAGCTCACCGCCGCTGGCGATCCTGCCGATGTCGTCCGGGGTCGAGGATTCGTGGGCGGCGAAGGTCAGCCGCACCTCGTCGGCGCCGTGGCTGGTGGGTTCGCGTGCGGTGATCTCGAAGGCGACGGTGGCCTTCGGCATCGACAGGGCGGCCAGCTCTTCGCTGACATCGGCGGAGAACTTCTCCGCTGTGGCGGTGCGGATCGTCGTCAGCGCCGAGGCGGCTTCTTCCATGGCGGCGCGTGCTTCCTCGAGTTCGGCGTCGAGTCCGTCGAGGTCGCGGTCCTCAGCCTCGAGTTCGGCGAGTTCGGCTGCGGACCGGGACTCGAAGTCGAGGACTTCGCTCACGTCCTGCCCATAGGGCGCCAGGGTGCCGAGTTCGGCACGCCGGGCTTCGGTCTCCTCGAGGGAGGTCTCGCCGAGTTCGTCGAAGCCGGAGAGGTAAGAGGAGAGTTCGGCCGCGGAGTCCGAGAGCCGCAGCACCGCGTCGCCCAGGGCTTCGCGGATGGTGACGAGTTCCTTGTCGGAGCCTTCGACGTCGGCGACGGCGGAGATCGCCTGGTGGACGAGGTCGACGGCGGCTCCCGCATCGTCGGCCTCTCCGCCGAGCAGCAGGTCGTGGGCGGTACCGACGGCGCGGGTGATCTCGGCAGCGGCGCCGAGCTTCGCCGACTGGGCGGCCAGGGTCTCGTCCTCACCGGGCTCGGGGCGGACGGCGTCGATGGCCTCGAGGCAGCCGCGCAGCCAGAGGATGCGCTCCCGGCGGGCTGCGGTGGAGTCCTTGATCCGCAGGACGCGGGATTCGGTCTCCTTCCACGAGTCGTAGGCGGCACGGTAACGGTCGGCCACCTCGGCGAGTTCCTGCCCTCCGGCGGCGTCGAGGAGCTGGCGCTGTTGGGCAGCGCCCTTGAGGCGCAGCTGTTCGGACTGGCCGTGGAGGGTGATGAGGTCGGAGGAGATGTCGGTGAGCACGGAGATCGGCACGGTGCGGCCGCCCGCGGTGGCGCGGGCACGGCCTTTGAGGGCGACGGTGCGGGAGATGATCGCTTCCTCGTCGGCCGATCCGCCGGCCTCTTCGATGCGGTCGCGCACGGTGTCGGCCACGGAGGTGAAGATGCCTTCGACCTCAGCTTTCTCTGCTCCTTTGCGGACGACTCCGGAGCCGACTTTGCGGCCCATGAGGAGGGACAGGGCAGAGACGAACATGGTCTTTCCGGCGCCGGTCTCACCGGTGACGACGGTGAAGCCGGTGTCGAGTTCGACCTCGGCTTCGGCGATGACGCCGAGGTGGGAGATCCGCAGTTCGGAGATCATTCAGGCTTCCTTGATCGGTCCCCGCCAACCGGAGACGGGCAGGCGGAATTTCGCGACGAGTCGGTCGGTGAACGGTCCTGTGTGCAGGCGGGCGAGACGGATCGGCGAGGCCGATCGGGTGGCTTCGACGCGGGCGCCTGCGGGCAGTTCGAGCGCGCGGCGGCCGTCGCACCACAGGACCGCGGAGTGTTCGGGGTTGTTCGTTGAGATCTCGACGCCGAGGCGGGAGTTCGGGCTGACGACCAGGGGTTCGGCGAAGAGGGCATGGGCGGAGATGGGCACGAGGAGGAGGGCTTCGACCTCGGGCCAGACGATGGGCCCGCCGGCGGAGAAGGAGTAGGCGGTGGAGCCGGTGGGGGTAGCGAGGATGACGCCGTCGCACCCGAAGGAGGACACGGGGCGGGCGTCGACGCCGAGGACGACGTCGATCATTCGGGACTTCGAGGTCTTCTCGATCGTCGCTTCGTTGAGCGCCCAGGCGTTGAAGATGTTCTCGCCGTCGTGCCATACGGACACGTCGAGGGCGAGACGCTCCTCGACGAGGTAGTCGCGCTGGGAGACACGGTGGACCGCCTCGGCGAGGTCTTCTCTCTCGCTTTCGGCGAGGAATCCGACGTGGCCTAGGTTGACACCCATGAGGGGGACGCCGGAACCGTGGAAGCGTTCGGCTGCGCGCAGGATGGTGCCGTCGCCGCCGAGGACGATGACGAGTTCGCAGCAGTCTCTCCACTCCCCCAGTTCGGAGTCGTCGATGATGGTGCAGTGGGCGAGGATGCCGTCGCCTCCGGTGGATTCGATCTGGCGGGTGCGGATGCCGACGATCTCATCGGAGAGGACGACAGGGGTGACGCCGTCGTCGAGGAGAGCCTTGAATACGCTGACGGCGGCCACGGCCGACTCTTCGCGCTGGGGGTGCAGGAGCACCATGATGTGTCTGGTCACGACTCTCCTCTCATGATCGTCTCCAGGTGGGCGGGGATGGATGCTTCATCGAGCTTATCGGACGGGGCCGGGGTTCGGCCTGGGCGAACACGCAGGAAGTACTCTCTGTTTCCGCTCGGTCCCGGCAGCGGCGAGGGTGCGATGTCGATGACGCGCGCATCGTGTTCGCTCACAGCGTCGAGGACGGAGTCGAGCGCGCGGCGACGATTGGTCGGGCTGGTGACGACGCCGTGTTTGTCGAGGGAGGCGCGAGCGAGTTCGAATTGGGGTTTGACCATGAGCAGGAGCTGGCCGTCTGCGGCGGTGGCCGCGAGCAGCGGGCCGATGAGCAGACGCAGGGAGATGAAGGAGACGTCGGCGACGACGAGGTCGACGATGGGCACGTCAGAGGCGGCGAGTTCGCGGAGGTTGAGTCCTTCCCGGACGTGCACGCGCGGGTCGTCGCGGAGGAGAGGGGCGAGTTGGTCGTGTCCGACGTCCACGGCCCAGACTTCGCTGACGCCGTGATGGAGGAGGACCTGGGTGAACCCGCCGGTGGAGGCTCCCGCATCGAGCGCGGTGAGGCCGGCGAGTGGGCCTGCGGCGGTAGAGCTGCTCGGATCGGCAGAATGGCTGGGATCGGCAGGGACGCCCGGGGCGGGCGTGTCCTCAGGTCCGACGAACCCGAAGGAGTCGAGGGCTCCGAGGAGTTTGTGGGCGCTGCGGGCGACCCAGGGATCGGGTTCGGTGACGGTGATTTCGTCGGATTCGGCCACATCGTGGGAGGACTTCGTCACAGTGCGGCCGTTGACGTCGACGCGTCCGGCGGCGATTTCGCGGGCGGCGCGGGAGCGGGAGGACAGGATCCCCCGTTCGACGAGTGCCCGGTCGAGTCTGCTCACAAGGAGCCGACCTGCCCGTCGAGGTCATCGAGCAGAGCGCCGAGGTGCTCGTGACGCTCAGACGCGGGCAGGGTCTTCGCGTCCTCGAGTCGGGACCGCCAGGCTTCGACGGGCACGTCCCCACTCACCGAGGCGGGGGTCGGCGTTGGTGTAGGCGACGAGGTAGGGGTTGGGGCGGAAGTCTGAGCGGAATCGTCGGTCATGTGTCCTCCTCGTGTGCGTCGCTGGCAGTGCCGGTTGAGGTGGTGCCAGGTTCGGCGACGGCCGGCCCGGCGATGATGCGCGGCAGGCGTCGTTCGGCAAGCACTGCCTCGGCGTCGGTGGTCCCGGCGTCGATGGCGTCCCAGGCGCGGCGCAGTTCGGCTTCGATGCGTGGGCAGTCCCCGCGGTCGCCGCCGGTGATGAGTGCTTCGAGACCGCGCAGATCGGGCAGGATGAATGTCGGACGACGGTCGGGGTCGGCGCGCAGGGCAGCGTGGATGTCGTGGATGCCGGTGAGCACGAGCGCGGTGTCGATGCCGGCGGCGTTGCCGCCTTCGATGTCCGTGTTGAGGCGGTCGCCGACCATGAGCGGGCGGCGGGCGCCGAGGCGGTCGGCCGCGAATTCCATCATGTGCGGGGCGGGTTTGCCGACGATGACCGGTTCGGAGTCGGTGAGCCTGGCCATGAGTTCGACGAATGCGCCGTTGCCGGGAACCTTGCCGGTTTCGGTCAGCAGCGAGTAATCGGGGTTGCTCGCCCACCATTCGACGCCGGAGCGGATGATCTCGCAGGCAAGCACGATCTTTCGGTAGTCGATCTCGGGGTCGAGCCCCTGGGCGACGGCGACGGGGTCGGCGTCGGCCGAGTCCGTGATCTCGAGGCCGGCGGCTTCGAGTGCGGTGCGCAGTCCGGTGGTGCCGACCAGGTGGACGTGGGCACCGTGGCCGAAGCGCTCGGCGAGGCGTTCGGCGAGCACCTGCGCCGAGGTGGTCACCTCGTCCGCGGTCGCCTCGATTCCCATTCCGCTGATCTTCGCGGCGGTCGCTTCAGCGGTGCGCGTAGCGTTGTTCGTCACATAGTTGACGGGGATCCCGCGGTCATGGAGCCAGTTGATGCCCTCTGCTGCACCGTCGACTGCAGAGGCGCCGTGATAGACGACCCCGTCGAGGTCGAACAGGACACAGTCGATGGGCACCCCAGAAGACTCGGGTGCGCCCGAGGGCTCTGGCGCGGAACCATCGGAGGTCTGTGCCTGTTCGGCCGTGAGTGTCACTGCTCTTCGTCGGCCTCAGCGGACGAGGCGTCTTCAGCTTCAGCGGTTGAGGACTCCCCCGCCTCAGCGTCGGCGAGGATCTCGTCGAGTTCGGCTTCGATCTCGTCGTCGGTGACCTTGACCGACTTGAGTTCCTTGGCTGAGACATGGGTCTTCGATGAGAAGGCGCGGGCAGATTCCGTGGCGTCCGCAGGCGACTCGGCGGCTGCGGGCTCCTCAGGGGCAGCCTCGGCCTCGGTGTCGGCTTCTGCGTCGTTCGACTCGTCGGCCGCTTCCGCATCGACGGTCTCAGCATTTCCCTCGGCGTCAGCTGTCTCGGCAGTCTCCTCGGCAGATTCTGCCTCCGCGTCGTCGGGCTGGTCGTCCGAGGCTTCCGGCTCGTCCTCGATCTCTTCGACTGTTTCGATGAGGACTCCGGCGTTCGGGTCGGGCTCTTCGTCGCCGAAGAGGGTGCCGGTGGCCTTCGCCGTGCGGCGGGAGAGCTCTTCGTACTTGTCGGCGAGTTCGGGTTCGCCGTCGATGCGCAGCACCTCGGCGTAGGCGGCCATGAGTCGGACGAGTGCGCCGCTGGGCTTCTGTGTGAAGTCCTCGGCTTCGATGAGTTGGCGGGCGCCGGCGATGTCCTCGAGGTCGGACTTCGCTCCGGCCGCGACGATGACGAGCTCGGTGCGAGTGTCATTGTCGAGCTCGAGTTCTTCGGAAGACTTCAGCAGCTCGAGTGCCTTCTCCGGTTTGCCGCGGCCGCGTTCGGCGTCGGCGATGAGCGCGATGTTGTCGTTCGAGCCGGAGATCCGACGGTGGGTGCGCAGCTCACGCACGGCTTCGTCGTACTTCTCGACGTAGTAGGCGGCGATGCCCAGGGCTTCGCGGACGACGGCGACGCGACCGGCGCGGGCCATCGCTGCTTTGGCATGGTCGTGGGCGCGTTCCGGGTCGAGGTCGAGCAGGCTGCCGGCCGCGACGAGGTGCTTAGCGACCATCGACGCGTTCTCCTTGTCGAGGGAACGCAGCTGCCCGAAGATCTCTTTGTCGAGTTCCCGGCCGGTGATCTCTTCAGGGATCTCGGGTTCCTGGATGCGCGGACGACGAGCGCGCTGTTCGCGTGCGTAGTCGCCGGTGTCGGTCTTGCGCGATGCACGGCGGTCGTTGTCGTTGCGGCCGTATCCTCCGCGACCGCGTCCACCGCGGTCTCCTCGGCAATCTCCTCGGCGGTCGTCGCGATTGCCCTGGTAGCCGCCACGGCGATCGTCGTCGTTCCGGCGATTCTGTCCGTAGCCGCCACGACGATCATCATCACGGCGGTTCCCCTGGTATCCACCTCGGCGCTCGTCATCACGGCGGTTGCCCTGATAGCCGCCCCGGCGATCGTCACCGTTCCGGCGATTGCCCTGGTACCCACCACGGCGATCATCATCCCGACGGTTCCCTTGGTACCCACCGCGACGATCATCATCACGCCGGTTACCCTGGTACCCACCACGACGGTCGTCATCATTGCGACGGTCCCGGTTGAAACCGCCCCGACGGTCATCGTCGTTGCGACGGTTGCCCTGGTAGCCACCTCGGCGGTCGGACTGACGTGGCCCGCGGCCGCCCCGGTCATCCGGTCGACGGTTGCGATTGCTGTCGCGATCTGAGCGGCGACCGCCGTCTGCGCGGCGGTTGTCCTGGCTGTCTCGCGAATCCCCTTGGGCCACGATTCTCCCTATGAAGTCTTTTCGATGATTCCGGTCCATTCTAGTGCAATCACAGCCTCATCGCCCTGTGGGCGGGGACACGTCGCAGGCTGCATTATCGACCGCCGGCAGACGGATCGCCACCCAGGTCACCGCCGTAACGCTCTGTTAGAATCATGGCGAATCGAGTCGACAGGCCAATAGAATTCGTATTGCTTCGGCGGCAGCGGCAGACCGCGTCGCCTCGGGCACCAGGGGATGAATGAAATCTGACGTGGAAGTGATGCGTGCGGATGACGGATGTCTCCGCCCTTCCACGAGCAGAATCTCCGCAGCACCCGCCGCCCCAGCGCCGCGGACCCGGCCCACAGAGGCGCCTCTCGCATATCCCATGGATTCGATCAACCTCATCTGCAATTGTGACCAGTGTCATCGAATTGCGCATTCGCCCCCACGACTCGCCTATCGTGGTCCCCGAATACGTCGGTTTCGGCGCTGTCGCACCAGGTCAGGGCCGCTGCCGCACCCGCAGATCGCCCGAACGTTCACCGGCTGAGAGCCAACTGTCAGCCAGCGAGGAAAAGGAGACATCGTGCCCAACACTCTCTACATCGACGGAAAGTGGGTGTCTGCCGTCAACGGCGGAACCCGCACGATCAGCAATCCGGCCGACGGCAGCTTCGTCGCCGAGGTGGACGAGGCCAGCCCGGCCGATACCGAACTGGCGATCAAGGCCGCCCGCCGTGCCTTCGACTCCGGTGTCTGGTCATCCGTGCCCACCAGCGAACGCGGCGATCTGCTCCTGAAGTTCGCGGCGACCCTCCGTGAGCGCAAGGACGAATTCGCGAACGCCGAGTCCCTGGACACCGGCAAGCGCTTCGTCGAATCGCAGATCGACATGGACGACATCGCGAACTGCTTCGACTACTTCGGCAAGCTCGCCGCCAATGACGCCGGCCGCGTTGTCGACGCCGGCACCGACACCGTCGCCTCGCGGATCGTGCACGAGCCCGTCGGCGTGTGCGCGCTCATCACCCCGTGGAACTACCCGCTGCTGCAGGCGGCGTGGAAGATCGCTCCGGCCCTGGCCGCCGGCAACACGTTCATCCTCAAGCCGGCTGAGCTCACCCCGCACACCGCGATCCTCACGATGCAGGTCCTCGAGGAGCTCGGTCTGCCGGCGGGCGTCGGCAACCTCATCCTCGGTGCCGGCGCCGATGCCGGTGCTCCCCTGTCCACGCACGAAGACATCGACATGGTGTCCTTCACCGGCGGACTCGTCACCGGTCGTCTGCTGGCGAAGAACGCCGCGGCGACGGTCAAGAAGATCGCGCTCGAGCTCGGTGGGAAGAACCCCAACGTCGTCTTCGCCGACGCGGACTTCGACGCAGCGCTGGACAACGCACTCAACGCCGCGTTCGTCCATTCCGGTCAGGTGTGCTCGGCCGGTGCCCGACTCATCGTCGAGGAATCCATCGCCGAGGAGTTCGTCGACAAGCTCGTCGAGCGTGCCCAGCAGATCCGCCTCGGCGGGCCCTTCGATGAGTCCGCCGAGACCGGACCGCTGATCTCGAAGGCCCACCGTGAGAAGGTCGCCGCCTACGTCGAAAAGGGCGTCGCCGAAGGCGCACGCCTGCGCTGCGGCGGAAAGTTCGGCGAGGGCGAGCTGGAGAAGGGCTACTACTACCTGCCGACCGTGCTCGATCAGGTCAAGCGCGGAATGTCCGTCGTCTCCGACGAGGCCTTCGGTCCCGTCGTCACCGTCGAGACCTTCTCCACCGTCGACGAGGCAGTCGAAATCGCCAACGACACCTACTACGGACTCGCCGGCGCGGTGTGGAGTCAGGACGCGGGCAAGACCCAGCTGGTCGCGCAGCGCCTGCGCCACGGCACCATCTGG
Organism: Brevibacterium atlanticum; assembly: GCF_011617245.1. Classification (NCBI taxonomy): domain Bacteria; kingdom Bacillati; phylum Actinomycetota; class Actinomycetes; order Micrococcales; family Brevibacteriaceae; genus Brevibacterium; species Brevibacterium atlanticum. Next base: position 2,578,271 of record NZ_CP050152.1, read on the forward strand.
ATCAACGACTTCCACCCCTACCTGCCGCAGGCGGAATGGGGCGGCTACAAGCAGTCCGGCTTCGGTCGCGAACTCGGCCCCACGGGCCTGGCCGAATACCAGGAAGCCAAGCACATCTACCACAACCTCGAACCGGCGGTCACCGGATGGTTCCCCGACCACACCAAGTGAGCCCGGAACCCCGGCACACGCACATCGAGAACTAAGGAGATCAGATAGTGAAGACCACTCACAGCTTTGACTACGTTGTCGTGGGCGGCGGCTCTGCCGGAGCCGCGGTCGCCGCGCGCCTGAGCGAGGACCCCGAGGTCACCGTCGGCCTGCTCGAGGCCGGCCCGACCGATGTCGACGAGGACGTCATCCTGCGTCTCAACCGCTGGATGGAGCTCCTCGAGTCCGGATTCGACTGGGACTACCCGATCGAAGAGCAGGAGAACGGCAACTCGTACATGCGCCATGCGCGTGCGAAGGTGCTCGGCGGCTGCTCCTCGCACAACTCGTGCATCGCCTTCTGGGCCCCACGCGAGGACCTGGATGACTGGGAGAGCAAGTTCGGCGCGACCGGCTGGGGATCGAAGGACACCTTCGGCCTGTACAAGAAGCTCGAGAACAACGAACTGCCCGGCGACCACCACGGCCATGACGGTCCGGTCAGCCTGATGAACGTGCCGCCGGTTGATCCCTGCGGCATCGCCCTCCTCGACGCCTGTGAGCAGGCGGGCATCCCGCGGGTGCAGTTCAACGAGGGTGAGACCATCATCAACGGTGCGAACTTCTTCCAGGTCAACCGCAAGGCAGACGGCACCCGCTCGTCCTCCTCGGTGTCCTACCTGCACCCGATCCTCGACCGTGAGAACCTCACCATCCTCACCGACACTCAGGCCAAGGAGCTCGAGTTCGATGAGAATGACGACTGCACCGCTGTGCACGTGGTCAACAACGCCTTCGGCAAGACCCACCGCATCGAAGCCAAGCGCGAGGTCATCGTCTCCGCCGGTGCGATCAACACTCCGCAGCTGCTCATGCTCTCGGGCATCGGCCCGAAGGATCACCTCGCCGAGGTGGGCATCGATGCTCGCGTGGATTCGCCGGGAGTCGGTGAGCACCTCGGCGACCACCCCGAGGGTGTCATCTCGTGGGAGGCGAAGAAGCCGATGGTCGAGGATTCGACCCAGTGGTGGGAGATCGGCATCTTCTCCCCCACCGAGGAAGGACTCGATCGTCCGGATCTGATGTTCCACTACGGTTCGGTGCCGTTCGATATGCACACTCTGCGTCAGGGATACCCGACCTCGGAGAACACGTTCTGCCTGACCCCGAATGTCACGCATGCGAAGTCGCGCGGCACGGTGCGCCTGCGGTCGAAGGACTTCCGGGACAAGCCGAAGGTCGATCCTCGCTACTTCACCGATCCCGAGGGCCACGACATGCGCGTCATGGTCGCCGGCATCAAGAAGGCGCGTGAGATCGTGTCGCAGGATGCCATGTCCGAGTGGGCCGGCGAAGAGCTGTTCCCGGGCAAGGATGTCCAGACCGACGAGCAGATCGCCGATTACATCAGCCGCACCCACAACACCGTCTACCACCCGGTCGGCACGACTCGGATGGGTGCTCCCGATGACGAGATGTCGCCGCTGGATCCGCAGCTGCGGGTCAAGGGAGTGAACCGTCTGCGCGTCGTGGATGCCTCGGCGATGCCGGAGATCACCACCGTCAACCCGAACATCACCGTGATGATGATGGGTGAGAAGTGCGCGGAGATGATCAAGTCCGGTCAGTGACCGATCGATGATCGGTACTCCCCGCCGAGGCGGCTGAACTGATCACGACGAAGGGGCCGTTGCGTGGTGCAACGGCCCCTTCGTCGTGTTCGAAGACATCATCCCCGGCGGGATTCGGGTGAGGACGATGTCCCGATCAGGGCGTCTGCAAGGGTCAGTGTTTGGGTTCGGAACCGTCGCTGTCGGGAGGACGGACGTCACCGCGCCGCAGTGACTCCGCATCGATGTCCTGTTCGGACACGTAGCGACCGTCATCCGCAACGCCGCGTTCGGGCTCGGCAGGAGGGCGACCGTCGCTTTGAACACCCTGTCTCGGTTCGACTGCGTAACCGCCGTCGTCGGCAGCACGCCGCTCAGGATCAGCGAAGGGACGATCGGCATTCGGAGCTGCGCGACCCGGCTCGGCGACGTTACCGCCGTTATCGGGAACCCGCCGTTCCGTGTCGGCCGCGTAGTTGCGTTCGTCGGAAACCCGGTGCTCAGGGTCGGCGACGGGACGATCGGCACTCGGACCTGCGCGGTCGTCCTCGGCAGGCCGGCGGACCGATCCGTCTTCGACTCGATCTCCTTCGGCGACACGGCCGCCGTCAGCCGGTCCGACGTTCTGTTGGCCGTTCGGCACACCGTCGCCTTGACCTCGCTGGCCCTCGGCTTGGCCCGGGGCCCGTTGCTGTCCAGAGTCCGGATCGAGTTCATCGGCTCGCTCCAGACGACGTTCGTGTTCGAGGCGTTCCTCCCGCACTGCCTGTTCACGCTTCTCTGCTTCGGAGTCGAGCTGCGCTGCCTCGGCCGCCTCACGATCAGCTTCGGCTGCACGAGCATCGGCATCGGCTTTCGCCATCTTCGCCTCAGCGCGCTGCTTCTCGACCTCTGCTTCATGGGCACGGACTTCATGCTCGCTTTCGGCGGCCTGCTGACGCAGCTGGGCCGCTTCTTCTCGTTGCCGTTCGCGCTTCTTCGCTGCGGCCTTGCGGCTGACGGCAATGATGATTCCCACGACGATCAGGACGACGACAATGGCGACGACGATCCAGATGATGGCTGATGCGGTCATGCGCTCTCTCCCTCGGTATGTATTCGGAAGTCGCTATTCATTTGCATCTGACCTTGCAGACAACTTCATCGTTGCACGCGGTGAGGAGTTCGACAACCATCCAGGTGCGGAAGACTGCCAATGACTGGATCTCAACGCTGCATGTTTATCCACTAAACTCCGGCATGATTGAGGAGGGCAAAGCCTCACTTCGAGAGTCCGGCAGCGGCTCGCCTCAGATCGGATCGCCTCGATCCATGAGTTCGATGACCACCCATTTGGCCAGGTCTTCCGGATCCACGGTGAGCATGTGGGGCAGCCTGACGGTTCGTCGCCGATGCGGGGCATCGGAGTCCCTGATACTCACGTCGACGTAGGAACTGAAGTTCACTTTCCGGATGTGGAGTTCGAGAATCTGGTCCCATGGGACTCCGCCTGAGGGGAAGCCCTCCACGTTGGCCCAGAGGCCGTAATCGTTGACGATGACCTGCGGTGATTGCACGGCCGCACGACGGAGCCCAAAGAAAGCAGCAGGGTTGCGGAGGAACTGCTTGGTCCGTCCGAAAGGGATCTCCACCTGCCCTGTGCGGGCGAGTTCATCCGTGAGTAAGTCGATCGAGTTCGGCATCGATTCCCATCTTAAGTAGCGAACGGTCGGCCGACTAATCGTCAGCTTATCCACGCACTCTCTGACAGGTTCGACGACGATCTTTGATGGGCCGTAAGCTACTCAGTCGCCGACGCTGCCGTCGATCAACTCGCGAAGGATATCGGTGTGTCCAGCGTGCCTGCCAGTCTCCAGGATCACGTGCAGGTACACCCACCGCAACGTCAGCGTCCCCTGCGGAGCGTAATCGAGGCTGTGCTGGGCAGCGATTTCGCGGGAGCGGTTGCACTCCGTCTGGTAAGCGCCGATGACGTCATCGAGCGTCTCGTCCGGGCCAAGTCGCAGGTCGGCCTCCGGGTCCGAGTCGGTCCACGGCGGGGTGGGCAGCTCCGCAGCGGGGATCTGCCCGATCTGTTCGGCGAATCCGCCCACTTCGACCCACCGCAGGTGTTTGATCAGGCCGCCGAGGTTACTGCCGCTCGGTACCGGGCTGCGCCGAGCATCCACCTCCGACACCCCGCGGGCCTTGCGCACGACAGCGTCGCGCAGGTAGTCCAGGAACGTATCCAACTGTTCACGCTCGCTGGCACCCACCACGCTGCCGAGGACCTCACTCGGTCGAGTCATTGCCCGAATATAGCACGCAGGCCGATACGGGCACCAGGGTTATCTGGGCTTTGGCCATCGCAGTTGGACACGTAAACCGCAATTGAGGGTCAAACCTGACTTGCACAAGTGGATGAGGTTTTCAGGGTTCCCGAACATATCGACCCTGGTCAGGCGGCTGCTGGTCTCAGGTTTGGGTAACTAATTCTCGCCGTATCATGGGGGAATGAGCCCATTCGTGCGCAAGGTACCCACCGCGTCGGGCGCCACGGCAGTACAGATCGCCGATAAGACCGGCGGGAAGTACCGCATCGTCGAGCACCTCGGGTCCGCCCACACGCCCGAGGACCTCGCCGCTCTCGTCGAAGCTGGCAAAGCTAAACTGCGGGACCCCGGACAGGCCACACTCGACTTCGATACCGCGGACAAACCGCGGGTGTCATCGGCAGTCGTGAAGTCCAGCAGGTCCGGGCTTCTTATCGACACGATCCGCAGCGTGTACGAAAGGCTCGGGTTCGACGTTATTGACGATGAAGCGTTCTTCCAGCTCGTTGCTGCCAGGTTGGTTGAGCCGACGTCGAAGTCTGACAGTGTCAGAGTCCTCGACGAGCTCGGTGTCGAGGTTGTTCACCGCAACACGTTCCTCAACTGCCTAGTGCGGGCCAACGAACGCGACTACCGGGCGAAGATCGCTGAGAAATGCTTCGCTCACAGTGTCGCCACTACCGGCATCAGCCTGCTGCTCTATGACGTCACGACCTTATATTTTGAGGCTGAGAAGGAAGATGCTCTGCGTCAGGTCGGGTACTCGAAAGAACGCCGTGTCGACCCGCAGATCGTCGTCGGGCTCCTCGTCGACCGGACTGGGTTCCCACTCGAGATCGGGTGCTTCGAAGGATCGAAGGCCGAGACTCACACGATCATTCCCGTGATCAAAGCCTTCCAAGAACGGCATCACGTCACTGACATGGTCGTCGCCGCCGATGCCGGGATGCTCTCAGCCAAGAACCTCAAGGAACTCGATGATGCCGGTTTGCGGTTCATCGTCGGGTCCAGGCAGACGAAAGCCCCACACGATCTGGCTACCCATTTTCGGTGGAATGGTGAGTACACCACCGATGGGCAGATCATCGACACGATCACCCCGAAGGGAGTGAAGCGACTCGACCCAGACCGGGTGAAGAAGAGACGCGAACCCGTCTGGTCAGCAGAAGAGCATCCGGATGCGTGGCGAGTGGTGTGGCAATACCGCCGCAAACGAGCGATGCGTGATGAGCAGACGTTGAACCTGCAGCGTAACCGGGCGTTGGCGATCATCGATGGGGATAAGCCGGCGAAGAAGGCCCGGTTTGTGAAGGTCACCGAGGAGGAGAAATCCTTCGACGAGAAAGCTTACGAGCGGGCGATGAAGCTGACAGGGTTCAAAGGCTATGTCACGAACATTCCAGCCGGGACTATGTCGGCTGCTGAGGTGATCGGCAGTTATCACGACTTGTGGCATGTCGAGCAGTCTTTCCGGATGTCGAAGACCGACTTGAGAGCCAGGCCGATTTTTCACCGGAAAAGGGACGCGATCGAGGCGCACTTGACGCTCGTGTTCACCTCCTTAGCCGTATCGAGGTTCATGCAAGAGGCGACTGGGGCATCGTTGAAGAAGATCATCACGAGTCTACGGCCGTTGCGAGAGTTCACCGGCCGCGTGAGTGGCCAAGACATCACGTTCACACCCGAAGTGCCCAAGGCCGTCGAGAACATGCTCAAGGCGCTGGAAAAATCGTAAATTCGGTCTTCGGCGGTGGGTAACTAAAGTTGTGCAACTCAGGTGAGGGTCAAATCAGCACATCCAACGCCCGGCAGGCAGTTGAGCGAGCAAAGCCCGCGACACCAGCCGGTGAATACAAGTGTGGCCCCGTCCAACCGGACGGGGCCACACCTTAATAAAGAATATTGCGGCAGTCACCTACTCTCCCACAACCACCAAGTTGCAGTACCATCAGCGCGAATGGGCTTAGCTACCGGGATCGGAACGGTTAACCGGGCGTTTCCCCACCACTATCACCACCGCAAAACCACACAGACCACCACCACAACCCCACAAAAAAGAGGCCTCAGGCGGTAGTGGTCCAAGAACCGCACAGCGAACGCGAACACCCCTGATGCAACACCCCACAAGGAGCGGATCTTCAAACAATCATTCAGAGCAACAAAACTCGCACACACACCAACCACAATTTTGTTGGTTGAGTGAGTGATCGGTGTATTAGTACCAGTCAACTCCACACATTACTGCGCTTCCATACCCGGCCTATCAACCCCATCATCTATAGGACACCTCCCCTGCCTCAAAGGACAGATGGAAATCTCATCTCGGAGCAGGCTTCCCGCTTAGATGCTTTCAGCGGTTATCCATCCCGAACGTAGCCAACCAGCCATGCTCCTGGCGGAACAACTGGCACACCAGAGGTTCGTCCGTCCCGGTCCTCTCGTACTAAGGACAGACCTCCACAAATTTCCTACGCACGCAGCGGATAGGGACCGAACTGTCTCACGACGTTCTAAACCCAGCTCGCGTACCGCTTTAATGGGCGAACAGCCCAACCCTTGGGACCGACTCCAGCCCCAGGATGCGACGAGCCGACATCGAGGTGCCAAACCATGCCGTCGATATGGACTCTTGGGCAAGATCAGCCTGTTATCCCCGAGGTACCTTTTATCCGTTGAGCGACCACGCTTCCACAAGCCATGGCCGGGTCACTAGTCCCAGCTTTCGCTCCTGCTCGACACGTCCGTCTCACAGTCAAGCTCCCTTGTGCACTTACACTCGACACCTGATTGCCAACCAGGCTGAGGGAACCTTTGGGCGCCTCCGTTACTCTTTAGGAGGCAACCGCCCCAGTTAAACTACCCATCAGGCACTGTCCCTGAACCCGATCAGGGTCCGAAGTTCAGGAATCCACTATGGTCAGAGTGGTATTTCACCGATCGACTCCACCCACACTAGCGTGCAAGTATCCTTGTCTCCCACCTATCCTACACAAACCACACCGAATCCCAATACCAAACTATAGTGAAGGTCTCGGGGTCTTTCCGTCCTGCTGCGCGTAACGAGCATCTTTACTCGTAATGCAATTTCGCCGAGTTCGTGGTTGAGACAGCAGAGAAGTCGTTACGCCATTCGTGCAGGTCGGAACTTACCCGACAAGGAATTTCGCTACCTTAGGATGGTTATAGTTACCACCGCCGTTTACTGGGGCTTAAATTCTCCGCTTCACCCACAAAAGGGTTAACAGGTCCTCTTAACCTTCCAGCACCGGGCAGGCGTCAGTCCGTATACATCGACTTACATCTTCGCACGGACCTGTGTTTTTAATAAACAGTCGCTTCTCTCTGGCCTCTGCGACCACCACCAGCACATCCCACCGCAAAGGGTGGTTCACCGGGATGGTCCCCCTTCTCCCGAAGTTACGGGGGCATTTTGCCGAGTTCCTTAACCACGATTCTCTCGATCACCTTAGTATTCTCTACTCGACCACCTGTGTCGGTTATAGGGTACGGGCAACACACACCCTCACGTCGATGCTTTTCTCGGCAGCAGAGGATCACCAGATCACCCCACCAAATGTGGGGCGCCCATCAGCTCTCACACCATGTGTGGGGACGGATTTGCCTACCCCCACGTGCTACCACCTTAGACCGTGACTACCATCGCACGGCCTGGCTACCTTTCTGCGTCACACCTCACGCTTACCGACTCCACACTCAGGTCCCCCCAGCATCCCCAACAACAGATCCGAAGACCCATAGGAGGAGTTTGGGGGTTAGTTTCGTGTGTTTTGGTACTGTCGGTTGTGTGTCGGTACCAGAATATCAACTGGTTGTCCATCGACTACGCCTGTCGGCCTCGCCTTAGGTCCCGACTTACCCAGGGCGGATTAGCCTAGCCCTGGAACCCTTGGTCATCCGGTGGACGGGTTTCTCACCCGTCTTTCGCTACTCATGCCTGCATTCTCACTCGAGACGCCTCCACCACTAGTTCACACTGCAGCTTCACCGGCGACTCGACGCTCCCCTACCCAACACCACACCATTACGGTTATACGTGGTGCTGCCACAACTTCGGCGGTGTACTTAGCCCCGCTACATTATCGGCGCTCAATCACTTGACCAGTGAGCTATTACGCACTCTTTCAAGGATGGCTGCTTCTAAGCCAACCTCCTGGTTGTCTTCGCAACTGAACATCCTTTCCCACTGAGCACACGCTTAGGGGCCTTAGTTGATGGTCTGGGCTGTTTCCCTCTCGACAATGAAGCTTATCCCCCACTGTCTCACTGCCACGCTGAACCTTGACTGGCATTCGGAGTTTAGTTGACGTCAGTAACCCGGTGGGGCCCATCAGCCATCCAGTAGCTCTACCTCCAGCAAGAACCACGCAACGCTGCACCTAAATGCATTTCGGGGAGAACCAGCTATCACAGAGTTTGATTGGCCTTTCACCCCTAACCACAGGTCATCCCCTCCATTTTCAACTGAAGTGGGTGCGGGCCTCCACGCGCTCTTACACACGCTTCACCCTGCCCATGGCTAGATCACTCCGCTTCGGGTCTAGGACACGCGACTGTAACGCCCTATTCGGACTCGCTTTCGCTACGGCTACCCCACACGGGTTAACCTCGCCACGCACCGCTAACTCGCAGGCTCATTCTTCAAAAGGCACGCCATCACAGCCATCAAGATGCTGCTCTGACGGATTGTAAGCACATGGTTTCAGGTACTCTTTCACTCCCCTCCCGGGGTACTTTTCACCATTCCCTCACGGTACTCATCCGCTATCGGTCATCAGGAAGTATTTAGCCTTACCAGGTGGTCCTGGCAGATTCACACGAAATTCCACGAGTTCCGTGCTACTCGGGTATCTACACACCATGCGGCAGCAGTGTTTCGTCTACGGGACTCTCACCCACTCCGGTCCTGTTTCCCACCAGGTTCGACTACACCACACACTCACACAGCCCGGCCATGCTGAACCAGAACATGCACACCCCACAACACCCACGCAGCAACACCAGCACGCTCTCACACTACGAAGGTTTAGGCTCATCCAGTTTCGCTCGCCACTACTCCCGGAATCATTATTATTTTCTCTTCCTGCGGGTACTGAGATGTTTCACTTCCCCGCGTTCCCCCCACATGCCCTATATATTCAGACACGGGTCACCACCCTCACAGATGGCGGGGTTTCCCCATTCGGACACCCTCGGATCAACGCCCGTTTATCGGCTCCCCGAGGCTTATCGCAGATTTCCACGTCCTTCATCGGCTCCTGATGCCAAGGCATCCACCATGCGCTCTTACACACTCACCCCACCCCATCAAAAGATGGTCGGCATGCGTGTGCGCGAAAAAATATTTCATCACTCTACGATGATCACAAGAAAATCACATTACATCACACCACACACACTGTGTGCGGTATGGATGCTCGCGTCCACTATACGATTCTCAAACCACTACCAAACACCACCCACAAACCCAACCACCATTGTGGCTGCCCGTGGTGCGGGTCGGTCCTGTTGGTTGAAACCACACCCAACACCGAAGTGTCGGGGTTTGTGATTCCAGGACCCAATAACGTGCCCGTTCTAGCCCACCAGTTCCCCACCGTCACACAAGGCACATACCTTGACGACGCTGAGCCGATGAGCGGGAGTTGTGATGTTCCACCCTTGAGCTCCCAACCATGACCACGCACGGGCCACGCGTTGGGGTTCTGATGTGCGCTCCTTAGAAAGGAGGTGATCCAGCCGCACCTTCCGGTACGGCTACCTTGTTACGACTTAGTCCCAATCACCAGTCCCACCTTAGACGGCCCCCTCCCACAAGGGGTTGGGCCACCGGCTTCGGGTGTTACCGACTTTCGTGACTTGACGGGCGGTGTGTACAAGGCCCGGGAACGTATTCACCGCAGCGTTGCTGATCTGCGATTACTAGCGACTCCGACTTCACGTAGTCGAATTGCAGACTACGATCCGAACTGAGACTGGCTTTAAGGGATTCGCTCACCCTCACGGGTTCGCCTCTCTCTGTACCAGCCATTGTAGCATGCGTGAAGCCCAAGACATAAAGGGCATGATGATTTGACGTCATCCCCACCTTCCTCCGAGTTGACCCCGGCAGTCTCCTATGAGTTCCCACCATCACGTGCTGGCAACATAGAACGAGGGTTGCGCTCGTTGCGGGACTTAACCCAACATCTCACGACACGAGCTGACGACAACCATGCACCACCTGTACACCAGCTCCAAAGAGAAGAACTGTTTCCAGAACGGTCCAGTGTATGTCAAGCCTTGGTAAGGTTCTTCGCGTTGCATCGAATTAATCCGCATGCTCCGCCGCTTGTGCGGGCCCCCGTCAATTCCTTTGAGTTTTAGCCTTGCGACCGTACTCCCCAGGCGGGGCACTTAATGCGTTAGCTACGGCGCGGAGAACGTGGAATGCCCCCCACACCTAGTGCCCAACGTTTACGGCATGGACTACCAGGGTATCTAATCCTGTTCGCTCCCCATGCTTTCGCTCCTCAGTGTCAGTTACAGCCCAGAGTCCCGCCTTCGCCACCGGTGTTCCTCCTGATATCTGCGCATTTCACCGCTACACCAGGAATTCCAGACTCCCCTACTGCACTCTAGTCAGCCCGTACCCACTGCACGCGCAACGTTAAGCGTTGCGTTTCCACAGCAGACGTGACCAACCACCTACGAGCTCTTTACGCCCAATAATTCCGGACAACGCTCGTACCCTACGTATTACCGCGGCTGCTGGCACGTAGTTAGCCGGTACTTCTTCTGCAGGTACCGTCACTTCCGCTTCTTCCCTGCTGAAAGCGGTTTACAACCCGAAGGCCGTCATCCCGCACGCTGCGTCGCTGCATCAGGGTTTCCCCCATTGTGCAATATTCCCCACTGCTGCCTCCCGTAGGAGTCTGGGCCGTGTCTCAGTCCCAGTGTGGCCGGTCGCCCTCTCAGGCCGGCTACCCGTCGTCGCCTTGGTAGGCCATTACCCCACCAACAAGCTGATAGGCCGCGAGCCCATCCCCAATCGAAAAACTTTCCACCAACCCTCATGCGAGGGAAGGTCGTATCCGGTATTAGACCCAGTTTCCCAGGCTTATCCCGAAATCAGGGGCAGGTTACTCACGTGTTACTCACCCGTTCGCCACTCATCCACCCAAAGCAAGCTTCGGGCTTCAGCGTTCGACTTGCATGTGTTAAGCACGCAGCCAGCGTTCGTCCTGAGCCAGGATCAAACTCTCCATAAAAAATCATGGTACGAATGAATCCCAGCAAGACAGCCAACCCCTCACGGGGTGAGAAGGTTGACCAAAAAACAACCAAACACCACAACTGCTCACCCCACTATGTTGTGGGAGGTTCGGCGAAGAACCACCCACACAGGGCGAACACAGATGCTTGGCCGTGTGATTGTCTCACCAGAAAATAAATGTTCTGGCATCACAACTTGTTCAAACAAACACGCTATTGGATTCTCAAACCACAAACACACACCCATCACCACACACAAGCGTGTTCACTGGGGGCATCAGTTTCTGTTGTCTCGGTTCACCTCGACCGAAGCGGCAACCAACTGTTCAAACTGACGTTTGCGCTGGTCACACTCGGTGGAAACTGTTCTCTAAGAGTTCGTTTCCGGTGAGCCGAACGAGATATAACTCTAGACCACGGAACTCGATGCGTGCAACTCGGAAGCCGACCTTTCGCCTGTGACAACGGTCACCGCATTGTCCAGACCTCGGTCTATTGCCGGATAGTCCGGTCCGTCGGTCGACTGAAGGCCCATCCGTGACGCACAGAACGGGTCTTGTTACGGCCTCTCGAGCGGCCGCACGGAATCGGGTCCTCGCTCAACCTCGGCGCTCGGTCTTACCGACAATGCAGCAGTTCAGGCTCCGCGGTAGCCGGGCATGAGGGAGTCGCTGTCGACGATCTGCTTGCCCAGGGGCATGAGCGAGACGGGGATGAGTTTGATGTTCGCCCACCCGAGCGGGATGCCGATGATGGAGACGAACAGCGGGATTGAGGTGACGACGTGCCCGATGGCCAGCCAGACACCTGCGACGATCAGCCAGATGATGTTGCCCAGGGTGGTCGCCACCCCTGCCGGCCTGGTCTCGATGACCTCACGGCCGAATGGCCACAGTGCATAGTTGCCGATGCGGAAGGAGGCGATACCCCAGGGGATGGTGACGATGAAGATGCAGGCGATGATGCCGGCGGCCCAGTAGCCCAGTGCGAGCCAGAGTCCGCTGAAGATGAACCAGATGATGTTGAGCAGCGTTCGCATGATCTCCTCTTTCGACGGTCAGTCTGATGACAGTCTGGTCGATCTCGGCGTCGAGTTCCATGATGAAAGCCCCACGCCTCCCGTGGAGTTGCCACCACGACCCCGGCCGGCTCGGACGATGGGCAAGCCGGCCCGAGCTCCGGGCACGCCCCACCACTGAGATACACAAAGCAAAACCGTGTATTCCGGCGAGACAAGGTGGTCGCTTGTGGTCCTCAACCGCACACGGTTCGAAACAGCACATGACCCCAGATAGCACAGCGCCGTGTCCCGGGAACGGAACACGGCGCTGGGTGCGGTGAGGGTTGCTCAGTTGACGATGTCAACGGCTCCGAGGGTCTTCTTGCCCCGACGCAGGAGGATCACTCCCCCGGCTTCGGTGGGGAGCACCTCGGCGGGGGTGATGGTCTGGTCCTCGGCGGTGACCTTGACGTTGTTGACGTACGCGCCGCCGTCCTTGATGGCGCGGCGGGCTTCGCCCTTGGATTTGACGATGCCAGCCGTGACGAAGGCATCGGCGACGGGCAGACCGTCAGAGAGCTGGGCTGCGCTGACGTCACCGCGCGGCAGCTCGGCGGTCGCCGCCCCTAGGGTCGAAGCGTCGAGGCCGGCCAGTTCGCCGCCTCCGAAGAGGGCGGAAGCCGCGGCGATGGCTTGCTCGTAGGCCTGACGTCCGTGGACGAGGGTGGTGACATCCTCGGCGAGGGCCTTCTGTGCCACGCGGGTGTGCGGGGCCGCGGTGAACTCGGTTTCGATGGCTTCGATCTCGTCGAGCGGGCGCAGCGAGAACACCTTGAGGTACTTCACTACGTCGCGGTCATCGGCGTTGAGCCAGAACTGGCTGAAGGCGTACGGGCTGGTCAGGGCCGAATCGAGCCACACGGTGCCGGATTCGGTCTTGCCGAACTTCGTGCCGTCGGCCTTCGTGATCAGCGGGGTGGCCAGGGCGTGGACGGACTTCTGCTCGACGCGACGGATGAGGTCGACGCCCGAGGTGAGGTTGCCCCACTGGTCGGAGCCGCCGGTCTGCAGGGTGCAGCCGTAGCGGCGGTTGAGCTCGAGGTAGTCGTTGCCCTGGAGGATCTGGTAGGAGAACTCGGTGAAGGAGATGCCGGCTTCGCTGTTGAGGCGTGCGGAGACGGATTCCTTCGCGAGCATCCGGTTGACCGGGAAGTGCTTGCCCACGTCACGGAGGAAGTCGATGGCCGAGAGCTGCGACGTCCAGTCGAGGTTGTTGACGATCTGCGCGGCGTTCGGGCCGTCGAAGTCGAGGAACTTCTCGACCTGGGCGCGGATCTTCGCGACCCATTCCTCGACGACCTCTCGCGGGTTGAGCGTCCGCTCCCCCGACATCCGCGGATCGCCGATGAGCCCGGTGGCACCGCCGACGAGCGCAAGCGGATTGTGCCCGGCCTGCTGGAGGCGCGCTGCAGTGAGCAGCTGGACGAGGTTGCCCATGTGCAGACTCGGCGCGGTGGGATCGAAACCGACGTAATAGGTCAGCGACTCCGTCTCCAGAGCTTTCTGGAGGGCAGCCTCGTCGGTCGAAACCGCGACGAGCCCACGGGCCTTGAGTTCACTGAAGATGTCGGTCACTTCGGTCCTTTCGAATCTGTGTGGTGTGCCGGCGCGGAGCCGACGCGGTCAATTCTACGTGGTCGCGTCGCAGGGCTAGTGCTTGTGATCTGGGACTGCAGGGCCCCTTCATCGATAAACTTCACGACGATGCCCAAGATGGAGCACCAGCACGACCAGCTCGTTGTCGAAGACTTCGTAGATCACTCGGTAGTCTCCCACCCGAATCCGGAGCTCGCCGGAGCCACCTTTCAGCTGAATACACCCTGGAGGTCGGGGGTCGTCGGACAGCTCCTTGATCGCCGAGACCAACCGTCGAGCAATAGGCCGATCAAGCTTCCGTATAGCCTTCGCCGCCGAAGGTACGTAACTGATTGAGTACGCCACAGTGACGGCTCAGAGACCGAGCTCGTGCTCCAGTTCCTCCTGGGACACTCGGCCACTTTCCTTTCGCGCCGCAACCGCCGCTCGTACATCTGCCTGATCTTCAAGCGCTCGGAGAGCACGATCATAGAAATCAGGAGACACAACCACTGCACGCCGAACAGCGCCGCGGGAGGTGATCTCAACGGGCTCGCGCTGCGCGGCCGCGATGAGGCTGCTCTGCTGACTGCGGAATTCGGACATCGTTACTGAGCTCATGCCATCATTGTACAACTTGTACAAGTTGCACAAAAGAGCCAATGGTTCACTTGCCGAAATCCGCCACGGTCAGTCCTCACACGCTCCGCGCGGACCCCGCGAACTCACGCAGACGAGCAACCTCGGCCTTCGCGTTCGCGATCTGCGCGTCGACGGCCGACCGGGCGGTGCCGCCCTTGGCGTTACGCGAGTCGATCGATCCCAGCGTCGTGAGCACCTCGCGCACAGCCGGGGTCAGGTGTTCGGAGATTCCGGCGAAGTCCTCATCGCTGAGGTCCCACAGCTCGACGTCGCGCGATTCGGCCAGCTGCACGCAGGCTCCCGAGAGCTCATGGGCGACTCGGAACGGCACCCCCTCACGCACGAGCCATTCGGCGATGTCCGTGGCCAGCGCAAATCCGCGCGGTGCCAGGTAGGCCATCCGCTCGGTGTTGAACGTCAGCGTCGCGATCATCCCGGTGAACGCCGGCAGCAGCAGCTCGAGCGTGTCCGTGGCGTCGAAGACCGGTTCCTTGTCCTCCTGCAGGTCCCGGTTGTACGCCAGCGGCAGCGCCTTGAGCGTCGAGAGCAGACCTGTGAGGTCACCGATGAGGCGACCAGACTTGCCGCGCGTGAGCTCGGCGATGTCCGGGTTCTTCTTCTGCGGCATGATCGACGACCCGGTCGAGTACGAGTCGTGGAGGGTGACGAACGAGAACTCCTTCGTCGCCCACGCGATGACCTCCTCGGACAGGCGAGAGAGGTTGATGCCGATCATCGCCGTGATGAACTGGTACTCGGCGAAGACGTCACGCGAAGCGGTTCCGTCGATCGAGTTCTCCACCGAATCGTTGAACCCGAGGTCCGCGGCCACGGCCTGCGGGTCGAGCCCGAGCGACGACCCGGCCAGAGCACCCGAACCATAGGCAGACACTCCTGCACGCGAGTCGAAGTCGACGAACCGGTCGACGTCGCGCAGCAGCGGCCACGCATGCGCGAGCAGGTGGTGGGCCAGCAGCACGGGCTGTGCGTGCTGGAGGTGGGTGCGTCCGGGCATCGGCGCCTCGGGGTGGGCCTCGGCCTGCGCGATCAGCACCTCGACGGTGTCGAGGACGAGGCCGGCGACCTCGCGGGCGTGATCGCGCAGGTACATCCGCCCCATCGTCGCGATCTGGTCATTGCGTGAGCGCCCGGCCCGCAGTTTGCCGCCGAGCTCGGGACCGGCGATCTCGATGAGTCCGCGCTCGAGCGAGGAGTGCACGTCCTCATCGGATTCCGCGGCCACGTACTCGCCGGTCTCGACGCGGCGCAGCAGTTCGTTGAGTGCATCGGTCGTGCCGGCAAGTTCGTCCTCGCTGAGCAGACCCGCGTGGTAGAGGACCTTCGCGTGGGCTTTGGAGCCGGCGATGTCGTACTTCGCCAGGCGCCAGTCGAAGTCCGTGGACTTGCTCAGCGCGGCCAGGGCATCGGCCGGACCGTCGGAGAATCGTCCGCCCCACAGGCTCAGTCGTTCGCTCACAGCTCGTCCTTTCTCAACCGACGCTCATCCGTGTCGGTCCGATCATTGTCATAAGGAAATTCGTTAAACATTGTTCCAGGTCTGGCCGGCCCACAGTCAGAGCGACCATCGCCGAGGCGGCACCCACCACGCGTGCACGGCGAAGGTGACGCTCAGCCCTCGCCGAGCCCGCCGGCCGCGTACTCGAGGAAGGTCGCGGCCACAGTGTCTCCCCCAACCGAGGAATCGGCGATGACAAGCACCGTGTCATCGCCGGCCAGCGTCCCGAAGATCCCGGTCATCGAGGACCGGTCGATCGCCGAGGCCAGGTACTGTGCGGCCCCCGGCGGGGTGCGCAGCACGACCATATTGTCCTGCGCGACAGCGGAGACGAGGAGTTCCTCGAGGATCCGCGGCAGCTTCGCGTCGAGGGACTCCCCCGTCGACTGCTGCAGGGACCGGTCCCCGCCCTCACCGGGAACGGCGTAGACGGATCCGGCGGTCGATCGGATCTTCACGGCCCCCACCTCGGCGAGGTCGCGCGACAGCGTCGCCTGAGTGACGGTGATGCCGTCGGTGGCGAGCGCCTCGGCGAGTTCGATCTGGGATCGCACCGACTGGCGGGTGATAAGGTCGATGATCTTCTGCTGGCGGGCGGTCTTCGTCAGCGGTGCCGAATTCGCCCCGCCACTCGACCCGCCGGTCCCGCCGCTCACGTTCTCGCTCATCGGTTCTCCAGGAGGAAGGTCAGCAGCGCCTTCTGCGCGTGGAGGCGGTTCTCGGCTTCGTCGAAGACCACCGAGGCGGGGCCGTCGATGACCTCGGCGGTGACCTCTTTGCCGCGGTAGGCGGGCAGGCAGTGGAGGAAGATCGGGTTATTGCCGAGTTCCATGAGTTCCTGGCTGACCTGATACTTCGTGAAAGGGGAAGCCTCGTCGTCGCGTCCAGCAGAGTCCTGGCCCATGGACACCCAGGTGTCGGTGACGAGCACGTCGGCACCGTGCGCGGCGGCGACGGGGTCGTCGGTGACGGTGAGCGATCCCCCTGTCGTCTGAGCCAGTTCGTTGGCTTCGGTCACGATCGCCTCGGCGGGCTGATAGTCGACGGGGGCTGCGATGCGCACGTGCATGCCGGCGGTGACTCCGCCAAGGGCGTACGAGTTCGCCATGTTGTTCGCCCCGTCCCCGTAATAGGTCAGGGTCTGCCCGGCCACGTCGCCGCGGTGTTCGCGGATGGTGAGCAGGTCGGCCAGGATCTGGCAGGGGTGGAAGTCATCGGACAGGGAGTTGACGACGGGCACGGAGGAATATTCGGCCATCTCTTCGAGCCCGGCCTGGGCGTAGGTGCGCCAGATGATCGCCGAGACCATCCGCGACAGCACGCGGGCGGTGTCGGCGATGGATTCCTTGTGCCCGAGCTGCGCCTCACCGGGGTTGATGATGAGCGGCTGTCCCCCGAGCGCGGCGATGCCGGCGGCAAAGGACACGCGGGTCCTCGTCGAGGTCTTGTCGAAGATGACCGCGGCGGTCTGCGGGCCGGCCAGCGGGGTCCGCGAGTACGGGGCGGCCTTGAGTTCGACAGCGAGGTCGAGGACCTGCGCCTGCTCGGCCGGGGTGAGGTCCGTGTCCTTGAGGAAGCGGCGTGTCATAACGTGTCCTTCGGTGTTCAGTGAGTGGTGCCGGCGCCGAGGTGGCCCCGCGGTCCGTGCGAACGCTGAGTGGCGGGACGGCTGAGTCTCTGCGACTGCTGATTTCCTGCGACCGCTGAGTCAGTGGCTCAGCCGGCGATGAGCCCGGGCAGTGCTTCGACGAACGGGGCGAGTTCTTCGGTCGTGATGGTCAGGGGCGGGGCCAGGCGCAGGCGGCCGGGGGCGACGGGGTTGATGATGAACCCGGCCTCGAGGGCCCGTGCAGCCACGGCCTTCGAGTCCGGCACCTTCCCATCGGGCCCGGCAGTGAGTTCGAGACCGAGGAGCAGTCCCTTGCCGGTGATCTCACCGATGCCGTCGACTGCGGCAAGCTGGATCTTCAGCCAGTCGCTGACCTCGGCGACATGGGTCAACAGGTTGTCTGACTCGATGGTCTCAAGCACGGCGAGTCCGGCAGCGCAGGCGATCGGGTTGCCGCCGAAGGTCGTGCCGTGCTGGCCGGCTTCGAGCAGCTTCGTGTTCGCATCGCCGACAGTGATGGTCGCGCCGATGGGCATGCCGCCGCCGAGCCCCTTCGCCGAGGTGATGATGTCGGGGACGACACCCTCTCCGATCTCGGGATCCTGGTGGGCGAACCAGGAACCGGTGCGGCCGATGCCCGACTGCACCTCGTCGAGGATCATGAGCGCCCCAACCTTCGTCGTCAGTTCCCGCACGGCCGTGAGGTAGCCGGCCGGGTGTGTGCGCACGCCGACCTCTCCCTGCACGGGTTCGACGAACACGGCGGCCGTGTTCTCGTTGATGGCGGCCTCAAGGGCGTCGATGTCACCGTAGGGAACGTGGACGACTCCGGGGACTCCGGGGGCGAAGGGTTCGCGGTAGGCTTCCTTCGCCGTCAGGGCGAGGGCTCCCATGGTGCGGCCGTGGAAGGCACCCTCGATGGCGATGATGAAGGGGCGTCCCCCTCCCCCTGCGCGGCGGGCCATCTTGAAGGCCGCCTCGTTGGCTTCGGTGCCGGAGTTCGAGAAGAACACGGCCGAGCCGGCGGGCAGGTCGAGGACGTCGTGGAGCTTCTCGGCCAGGCCGATCTGCGCCGGGGAGGTGAAGAAGTTCGAGATGTGCCCGAGCGTCGAGGCCTGTTCGGTGATGGCCTGGACCCAGGTGGGGTGGCAGTGGCCGAGAGCGTTGACGGCGATGCCGGCAAGCAGGTCGAGGTACTGCTTGCCCGCAGCATCCCACACGTAGGAGCCCTCACCGCGGACGAGGTCGAGCTGCGGGGACCCGAACACCGGGGACAGCACGCGGGAGAAGTCATCACGCCACGTCTGCGCCTGATCCGCGTACACCTGATCGGCCTGAGCCCGATCGCTAGCTGCCCGATCGCCCGCAGCCTGGCCAGCAGCCGAACCGCCCGCTGCCTGTGTTTCTGTCGTGTCAGTCATGTTTGACCTCCGTGGTGTGTCCGTCGCCCAGCGGTGCAGGTTCGACGATGGTGTCCTCGACCATGGTGCCGATGCCCTCCGAGGTGAAGACCTCGAGCAGCAGCGAATGCGCCATCCGGCCGTCGATGATGTGGGCCTGCTGCACGCCGTCCTCGATCGCTTCGAGGGCGGCGGTCATCTTCGGGATCATGCCCGAGTCGAGTGAGGGCAAGAGTTCGCGCAGCTTGGCCGGGCCGATGCGGGAGATGAGCGAGGACGTGTCCGGCCAGTTCGCGTAGAGGCCGGGCACATCGGTGAGCATGATGAGTTTGTCCGCCTTCAATGCTTTCGCCACCGCCGAGGCAGCCAGGTCGGCGTTGATGTTCAACGGCTTTCCCGCTTCTCCCCCGATCTCCGAGGCGATCGAGCAGATGACGGGCACCCGTCCGGCGTCGAGGAGTTCGGTGAGCACGGTGGTATTCACCTGGGCGATCTCGCCCACCCGGCCGAGATCGACGGTTTGCCCGTCCACCTCGGCGGTGGTCTTGTGCGCGAGCATGAGGTCGGCGTCCTCACCGGACAGGCCGATCGCGGCGTCACCGTTCTGGTTGATGCGGGAGACGATATCGCGGTTGACCTGGCCGGACAGGACCATGCGGATGACCTCGGCGGCCTCCTCGGTGGTCACGCGCTGCCCCGCCTTGAACTCGGATTCGATACCGAGGCGGGCGAGCATGGCGGAGATCTGCGGGCCGCCGCCGTGGACGACGACGGGGCGGATGCCGGCGAAGCGGAGGAAGGCGATGTCGTCGGCGAAGGACTGCTGGAGTTCCGGGGAGATCATTGCGTTGCCGCCGTATTTGATGACGATGGTGGCGCCGGCGAAGGTCTTGATCCAGGGCAGCGCTTCGGTGAGCGCTTCGGCCTTGACCTGGGCGGCGGCGAGCCGGGCGGCGGTGGATTTCGTGGACATGTCTACGGGGCTGTTCATGTGGAGTAGGCGCTGTTCTCTTCGACGTAATCGTGGGTGAGGTCTGAGGTCCAGACCGTGGCGGTGTGATCGCCTGCGTGGAGGTCGATGACGACGTCGACCTGTCGTCGGAACTCGACTTTCTCGGGGTCGTCGAAGGGTCCCGAGGCGCGGCAGACTTCGACGCCGTTGATGATCACGTCGATCTGGGTGGGATCGAATTCCGCCGAGGTGGTTCCCACCTGGGCGACGACCCGACCCCAGTTCGGGTCTTCCCCGAAGATTGCGGCCTTGAAAAGGGCCGAACGGGAGACCGAACGCGAGACTGTGACGGCGTCGTCTTCGCTGGCTGCGCCCTGGGTGGTGATGGCGATGTCGTGGTGGGCGCCTTCGGCGTCGACGTGCAGCTGGTGCATGAGGTCGAGGCAGACCTCTTTGACCAGTGCCGTGAACTCATCGGTGTCGACGGTCGCGTCGTGGGCGGCCGAGGACATGAGGATGACGGTGTCGTTCGTCGACATGCACCCGTCGGTGTCGAGGCGGTCGAAGGACTGGTTCGTCGCTGACCGCAGTGCCGCATCGAGCACAGCTTGGTCGACGGCGGCGTCGGTGGTGATTACGACGAGCATGGTCGCTAAGCCGGGTGCGAGCATGCCCGCGCCTTTGGCCATGCCGCCGATCGTGAAGCCGGTTGAGCCTTCGCGGGTGGCGGTCTTTGCGACGGTGTCGGTGGTCATGATCGCTTCGGCGGCGGACTGGCCGGCTTCGACGCTCGTGTCGGCGGCGGCGACGAGCGGGGCGAGGTTGTCGACAATCGCGTCGCGGAAGTCCTGACCGCCGACGCCGATGAGTCCGGTCGAGCAGACGAGGATGTCCTCAGGGCTCGTGTCGGTGCCGGTCTCGGTGAGCAGCTGCGCGGCGGTCTGGGCGGTCAGGATCGTCGTCTCGTAGCCGAAGTCGCCGGTGTAGCAGTTCGCTCCCCCGGAGTTGAGGACGACGGCGCGGGCGTGCCCATCCGCCGAGACCTTCTGGGACCAGAGGACGGGGTTGGCCTTGCACCGATTCGAGGTGTAGACAGCGGCGACGGCGTCCGACGGTCCGGCGTTGATGACCAGCGAGAGGTCTTTGGTGCCGGAGGGTTTGAGCCCTGCGGTCAGTCCTGCGGCACTGAAGCCGAGGGGTGCGGTCACGCTCATGGGGCAACTCCTTCGAGGGGAAGTGCGGTGGCCTCGTCGAGGCCGAGTGCCAGATGGATGGATTGAAGGGCCTGTCCGGCGGTGCCGCGGACGAGGTTGTCCAAGGCCACGACGACGAGGATCTTCTCCGCGCGTTCGTCGACGGTGAACTGGACCTGCGCGACGTTCGACCCGATCGTCGCCGCGGTCTGCGGCCACTGACCTTCGGGCAGGACACGGACGAACGGCTCGTCACCGTAGGCCTGAGCGAAGGAAGCAGCCAGCTGGTCCTTGAGAGCAGCGGCGTCAAGGAGTCCTTCGGCGGTCCGCGGTGCGGCTTCTCCAGCGTCCGCAGTGATGGTCGCGAGGATTCCGCGGGCCATGGGCACGAGCGTCGGGGTGAAGGAGATCCGGGTGGGACCGTCGGCGGCGTCGGCGCCGAGGAGACCGTTGAGGTTCTGTTCGATCTCGGGCACGTGCCGGTGGGTGCCACCGGTGCCATACGGGGAGGCATTGCCGAGGATCTCAGCGGCGGTCAGATGCGGCTTGAGTGCCTTGCCTGCGCCAGAGACGCCATTGGCGAGCACGGCGTTGAGCCCGGTCGGTGCGGCAAGCCCGGCCTGGATGAGCGGGGCGAGGCCGAGCGTCACGGCGGTGACGTTGCAGCCGGGCACAGCGATGCGCTTCGTCGACTTCAGGGCCTCGCGCTGTTTCGTACCGTCGGCGGTGAGGAGTTCGGGCAGACCGTAGGTCCAGGTGCCCTGGTGGGCGGAGCCGTAGAACTTCTCCCAGGCGTCGGCGCTGATGAGGCGATGGTCGGCGGCGAGGTCGACGATGAGGGTGTCCGGGCTCGTGGATTCGAGCTCGGCGGCGATCTGTCCGGACTGTCCGTGTGGGAGCGCGAGGACGACGACATCGTGGCCGGCGAGCACCTCGGCGGTGGACTCTTGGACCACGAAGTCGGAATATCGGGCAAGATGGGGTTGATGTCGGCCGAGCTTCTCGCCAGCAGTGGAATGTCCGCACACCGTCGTGACGTTCAAGTGAGTGTGAGTGCTCAGCAGCCGGAGGACCTCTCCCCCGGCGTATCCGGTGGCACCGGAGACGGCAACCGTAAGATCGTTCATATGTATAACCATACCAGGCAATTAATTTATATGCAGGAGGCGTGATGACCCAGGCAGTGCTTGCGATGCAGGCTGGTGGACCCGAGGTGCTCGAGTTCGGTGAGGTTCCGACCCCGAAGCCGGGCGCTGGTGAGGTGCTCGTCGATATCGAGGCGGCGGGTGTGAACTTCATCGACACGTATCGTCGTTCGGGCGTGTACCCGATGGAGTACCCGCACATCGTCGGCGTTGAGGGCACGGGTCGCATCGCCGAGGTGGGCGAGGGCGTTGAGAGTTGGCAGGTCGGTGACCGTGTCGCCTGGCACGAGGCGCCGGGATCGTATGCGACGCAGGTCGTAGTGAATACGAACAACCTGCTGCGGGTTCCTGAGGGTGTGAGCGCCGAGGTGGCTGCGGCGATGCCGCTGCAGGGCCTGACCGCGCAGTACCTGGCGACGAGTTCGCATGAGATCAAGCCTGGACAGACGGCACTCGTCCATGCTGGCGCCGGTGGTGTGGGACTGTTGCTCACGCAGATCATCAAGCATCTGGGCGGCAATGTCATCTCGACGGTGAGCACCGAGGAGAAGGCGGAGCTGTCGCGGAAGGCCGGCGCGGATGAGGTGTTCCTCTATGGTGACGGCGTCGACATCACGGCGAAGGTCAAGGAGCTCACGGACGGCGAGGGTGTCGATGTCGCGTATGACGGGGTCGGCAAGGACACGTTCGATGCATCGCTGGCGTCGATCAAGCCGCTGGGTTCGATGGTGCTCTTCGGCGGAGCCTCGGGTCAGGTGCCGCCGTTCGAAATTCAGCGCCTGAACTCATCGGGCGGAATCTTCCTCTCCCGTCCGTCCCTGGCATGGTTCGTCCGGTCCTCGGAGGAGCTGGCGAAGCGTTCGGCCATGCTCTTCAACGGTATCGAACACGGCTGGCTCAACTTCCGCATTGGCGCGACGTTTGCACTTGCCGATGCCGCTGATGCGCATCGTGCGCTTGAGGGACGCGAAACGACCGGCAAGGTTGTACTCACGGCCTAGTAGCCCATCTTCACACTAAGCAATAGAATCGCATCGCACCATTTCTATCCGCATCTGCACTAGTAGCTGTTCACCCCTATCTCAAGTTCAATAGGAAACACTAGATAGTGACTTTTCAAAGCTCAACTACGCTCACTACATTCACGCGCACCGCGCATGTCTATCTTTAGAGTTTAGCTTCGACAGAGAGAAGACAATGGCAATATATACATCGAATCGAGCAATTGAAACACTGGTTGGTCGATCCGCCGAACCTGAACCCATCGAGGCCACTGGGGAGCTAGGCGGTAGCAAAATGGGGTTTTCTGCGAGACTGGCACTTACGACAATTTTAAAGCGACAGCCAAACTCCGAATACAAGGCAGTCTACGCACAGATCAGACGAGCCGGAATTAGAATATCCAAACTTAAAGACGTGAAACAAGAAGGCCAGGTCTTCACCGCTACAGTCACCAACACAGAAATAGGAACTTCGCCATTCATGCGCTACGGGGGCATGAGAATGGTTTGGTGCTGGTGGCTATCTGCAAATATCAAAAGTAGATCCAATACCAAACTAATAATGCTAGGATCACCCGATAACGACCCCACTCTTGAGGCCCCAACCACCTCAGCTCCAGCATTCGGATATCCGTCATATCCGAATTCACTCAGCAAATTGATAAAAGAGGAATTGGGCCTATCAACCGATGAATATCTGCGAGCCCTTGCCGATTCAACGGACACCGATCAGCACCTCAACCCCGGCTATCGCCTCAGGGTTGCCGAGTCGGTCCTAGAGCGCGGACGTCAGTCAACAGCGACGGTACAGGGTCACCAGAAAACTTGGGTCAATTACAAAGCAGGACGAACTCGCATCATTGGAATTGCGGACAGCGTGCGGCCCTCAGCACAGAAACCGAGAAGTGTACTTGCACGACCAGTAATAGTCGTGCAGGCCTAACTAGCCCCACCTGCAGTAATTTGCGACAGCATGTTCAACGATATCTACCAATCACTACACAGCAGCCCCTTACCTTCGAATAACGACAGAGCAGGAGAACTCACCACAAACCGATTCCCTCAAATCCTCAGCCATCGAAGAACTAAGTACATTCAACACCAACCAAATAGGCAGATACTCTATTTGAGATCAAGGAGGCCCATTCCACTCAATTCGTTAGAAAAATTCTCCTCAAAGAGCCATTTGATTCGTTCGACATACTGCGGTTCAGTAATCGTTCAAACTCGCTAATTGAACCAGGAATCCGATTCAATAGAGGCGTTCCTCAAAGTACCCCTCTGGGCAAAGGTCAAGCATCACGCTAGCTCTTGACCTGCTTTCAGGGCTGTAGCAGACTGTAAGTCCGCAAGTAGTCGAATATTTGGCAGAACACACGACATACTTATCAAAGGCAGGCCTGGACGTCCGTGGCCGAATATGGAGTTTCATGATCCTTCTGCTTGCCTAAGAAGGGGACAGGTGCGAGGTTTTGCAGATCGAATACACGAAGGCGTTCCCGAACGCCCGTCGGCGCGGCATCGACCACGCGGCGGTTCAGTTGCGTGCTTGCACAGCCAAATAGGTTAGCGGCGAAGATGGTGCGGCAAGGGGTCGACTTCGAGCGAGGCATGGCACGTCTCGCTTCTTATGCCCGGACCTATGGTCATGCAAATCCCAAGAACACCGAGGTCTGGCTCGACTGGAAAATTGGTCTCTGGGTACGTGAGTTACGCAACAAACACCGCGCCGGAAAGTTGTCTGACAGCCAAGTTGCTGAAGCCAAAGGAATCGGCTTGCGCTTTGAACCACCATACCGAGACAAGCCAGTGCGGTTGACTGGAGCGCAGCGCCGCGAGTCCGAACAACTGGCACGGCTAGAGAGCCTACAGCCGTTCTACAAGGAACACGGCCACATAAACGTAAAGCAAATCGACGGACTTAAGGAATGGCCGCGCGCCGGAGCATGGATCGCACGCTTACGCCAAGCTTACCGTCAAGGCAAGTTGCCGAGTCGCGTCGTCGAGAAGGCGGAAGCGATGGGGATCGCATGGAAAGTCAGCTCACGACCGAAATATTGAGTTTCCCTGATAGCGCGTATCCGCTTAGCTCAGATTTCTTCTGAAGTGATCAGCCTTGATTGGACGGCTAAGCATGAGTTAAGAGGCCGTATTTGGCCGCGAGTCCAAGGAGCGTCTGGAAAACAGCCATTGAGGTCCGGCATCAGACGAATTCGTCGAGTTATTCCTGAGAGTAGTCACGCGAGACGATTCAGTGAGTGCCATCGATCCGGGACTTTGGATTTGAGATTGCCCGATGGGCGCAGAGCGTGACGTGTTTGATGTCGCTGTCTCGTCAAGCCTTGTGTTAGCTGCGCGGACCCCCTTACCGAGCCAATTTTGCTCATTTCCGCATAACCCTGCCACCAATCGGTGTGCAAGGTAGTGTCCGCCTTGACATTTAAGATGGGTAATGTGCTCACGGTAGGTCGAGCAGTATGTGTACGATCTCCTAGAGTCTGCGGCTGGACCCCCGTCCGCGAGCTTCGCTGGCGACGCTACACGAGACTGCCGTCGAGTCGGTGAGTCGGTGGCTCTTGCGCTGGTGCTCGACCCCGCCGAACTCGACATCATCTGTTTCAACGGTTCCCGGCAGCTTCGAGCGGTTCGAGTTCGAGGTGATTTCACGCGGCTTGCGGAACATAGCCTACGATCTGTCATATTGGTCCAGTCCTACTGGCGCTGAAGCTAATCTGCCAACATGCCCGGGGTGTCAGTCGCGATCAAGTACGCGAGCGCCCCCAAACCACATCCGTATCACTGCTTTCGTGCCGATGACGAGACCGACGTTCGTGGTCAGAATGTTCGATGCAGGGAGCAAACGCCTAGGCATGACGTCAGTGAAATTCTGACCGGAGAGGCCGAGCAATACCTTTAGGAAACTCGTCGCGGCCAACCTCAAGCGCAACTGGAGCACGTCCTCGCGAGTCTCAATGACGTCGTGCGTCAACGCGCCCTGATCATCTCTAATAGCGAGCGCAGAACTCAGTCGCCATTATCGGTGAATCCCAATGAGATCTCTGTGACGGGGACGAAATTGCCGAAATTGAAAGAAGGATCGTAGCCGGAGAACTTGACCTCATTGCGCTGCTTATAGATCACAGCTCTCAACAGCAACTCTAAAGGGTGGGCAACCATCGTGACCGTCGTGTGGTCTGGCCCCGTCGGGGCCAGCTGACAAAACAATTCGATGGACGAGCGTCAGCGACTCGACGGCCGTCTCGACATACTGCTTCGATTTACGAAACGTCATGTCGTTCATACTGCCAACAACGGCAAGGTACTACCCATGCCCCCGGTACCGAATCGCGCTCACAGCTCCGGGGCCTCCTCGAGAGCCATTGCAGCGGTCGAGATGAAGAGGTGGTGCTTGTCGTCCGATTCAAGATACGAAACAAGGTGCTTGCGCAGCTTGTCGATCCCCTCGTAATAGGTACGAAACGGTTCTGACCGGCTGAACGCAATGTTCTCGCTCGGTGGGATCGGGAGGACGATCTCGCGGTATCGGCTTCCGACATCTTCCCTGTTGGTCTGCATGAAAATGACTCGCTCCCACTGCCGGCGCACTGCCTTTAGCGTCAGGGCCCAGAGGAGATAGAAGTTGTCGAAGGGCGCCTCGTCGGTCACTCGTAGAATTAGCATCTCTTTGGTAAGCACGACGTGCTCCTGCCCAGGCATGAGGACTGCGAACTCACCAATGTTTTTGCTGGTGCGGATTGGCGTGATCAGGTCCCACTGCTGAAGCCCGGACTCGTTGCCCTTCCAGAACCTACGTGCCACTACTTCACTCACGCGGTTGGTCGGGTTGATGTTGATCTGCCCGGCGCGGATGTCGGAAACCTTGATGTACGGGACGGTCCCGCGGCGAAGGTCAGCCGACGGACTGCCGTGCCCGCCTTGAGTCGTGACCCAACCTTTTTTGACCAACTCCTCAATGGTGAGAGCCTCGAATTCCTTCATCTCGGGGCGACTCATCATCTCCTCGAAGTCGGTGATAGGGCGCGCATCGAAGTATGCCGGCACAGCCAACAGACGGCCGGTAAGGTCGTCGGCGTCGACCCATCGACCGGTCTCCGTGTACTCCCCGGACTCCAGGCTTCTAACGTCGTCCAATAGCTTGTCGTCGATGACGCCAGTGCGTTGCCCGGTCAACTCGTCGACGACATAGAGCTCCTCGCCGTCCTTATTGATCCCTACCGTCGGCGCGTACGAGACGAAAACCTGTCCCTCGGTGAACCAAGCTGGTTTATGAACCATCTGCGATCATTTCCTCTCGAATACGTAGAGGTTTGTCTTTGCGCGGCAGAATCCTTGGAAAGCTTCCATCGGGATGTTGAACACGCCCCGCAGCACGAACCGTGACTCAAGCCAATCCGGTAGCCAGCGGTACGTCGAGGAGAAGAAGTACGTCTCCGGCAGGATGATGCCCAGGCGTCCACCGCTCGCCAGCAGGCGATAGGCACGTTCAAGGAAGATCAGACCGATCTCGAGGTCAATGTACTTGCCTTTGGCCTGTTTGGCGATCGTGTAGCCATTCGCACGTGAGTCCGCGGCACTCACCTTGAGGTTCTTGCCGAACGGAGGGTTCGTCACGACGACCGTAAACGACCCGTCCTTCAACGGAGTCTCGAGATAGGGATAGTCCGACTTCCACCGGTTCTTACGGATCGAGTCGCCCGCGTGGATGTTAACGGAGCCGTCTCCGAGGCTCACCATCAACGCACGTGTGAGTTTGACGTTGATCGAGTCCTTATCGACGCCGAACACCTGCCTGTGCGCCCACGTGCGGGCCTGAGCTTCGGCGCGCGCTCCGGTGCCCTTCGCGAGGATCGAGAGGAATGATTCCACCAGGAAACCGCCAGTGCCGCAAGCAGGATCAATTATCTTGTCGGTGGGTTGGATGTCGAGAGCTTCAATGCTCGCCTCAATGACTCGAGCAGGCGTGAAGTACTGGCCCTCCCCAGCTTTCAGGTTGGCTCGCCTAAAGACCTGGAAAGCGGAGGAGATCGCCTCCGGCCGTACGGCGAGCAGGTTGAGAGCGGACAGCTCGTACACGATCTCTGCGATCGTGTCGTCGTCGAGTATAAGGTCCGTGTTTTCGTCCTCTGCGAAAATCTCGGGGCGCAGGTTCTTCAGCGCTTTGAACTCCTCGCGCACCTTTCGAGCCGTGTACGCGGCACCGGCCTCGCTGAGTTGAAAAGCTAGCGGTTTATCGACGTCATACTCGCCGTTGGTGTCGGACTCCAGCTTCATCAACAACAGATTGCAAAGCTGATCGAGCTGCACGTCCGATCGCGTCGCGCGGCTGTCCCGTGCCACGACGACGTCGAGGAGTCGTTTGAAGACCGACCGCAGCTGCCCGTTTTGAGGCACCCGCATATCCCTGAACGTGAGCGGTTGCTTCGAAGCCTTGGTGAGGTCTTCGCCCGGCTGAGGGACACCGCGGTCTTTGACGTGTAAGAAGCCACCATCCGGCAACTTATAAACGCGAATGTCATCGGTACCGTTCGTCCAAAACCCCATCCGTGCGCGTGATTCACGCGCGAGGTACGTCTCGAGTTGAGACACGCCTTCAGCGAGGTCCGGAGCTTTGAACTCACAGATTATTAGGACGTGCTCCCACGAACCAACGGTGCTGGCATCTTCGAAGATTGCGAGGTCCACGGGCCAAGACGAGAACGATCGTCCCGCCTCTCGGCTTGAAGCGTCGTGTGGAGACTTGGGCACCCTCCATTCCGGGTCCCACTGCAGTTGTTCCCGGTCCCAGCCGACCCTGACAAGCTCTTCGATAGTGGGGAGCCGAACCTGCTGATGCTCGGGACCGCCCAAATTGCCCTCGCTCACTTCTGCCTCCCTGAGGTCACTCTGTTGTGGAACTCCGCTGAATCTTCGCCTCGCTGTAGGAAAGCTTTTAGCTCGCCAGCGAGCGAACTACTTGCGACGCTGTGGAGAGATCGTGACTTATCAAGGTGCCCAAGTTCCTTAAGGCGTTTCTGCACTTGCGTGAGCAACAACTTTCCGTACAGCATCTCTTCAGTAGGCGCTGCGCCATCAGGCCATAGCTCATCAGTACGAGGAGCACCACCGTCAAGGTACTCCCGGTTGATCGCGCGGCGCTTGTCTCGATGCTTCTTCTTTAACTGGGGTAACCAATCCTCTAGAACCTCTGAACGGATTCTCGTGGCATCTTTACTGGCAAGGCCCGTCACCTTAACGATATGATCAACCGTTGCGTGATACGCCTCCGTGTCGCATAAAGTCGGCGAGAAGACCTCAATGCCTCGATCGTCAAATACACGCGACCATTCCCTTAACTCGGCGGCAGTGAGAAAGTCTCGATCGCGGTGAACAATCACCCGCGGGGACACTGCCATCATTTCAGACATTTCTTGGAACGCTTCAGCTGTATATTTATTGCCAAGCCCATTAAATGAAGCAATCTTGACGTCATCTTCAGAGTAACCCGCTTCACGGAGCGCAAGACGCAATGCCCAAGGGTCTTCATCCTCAGTACAGAGGATTACGCTGC
The DNA here is from genome assembly GCF_011617245.1 of Brevibacterium atlanticum. Classification (NCBI taxonomy): domain Bacteria; kingdom Bacillati; phylum Actinomycetota; class Actinomycetes; order Micrococcales; family Brevibacteriaceae; genus Brevibacterium; species Brevibacterium atlanticum. Next base: position 2,608,276 of record NZ_CP050152.1, read on the forward strand.
TATTCAGATCTAATTGATCTAGAGCACCGAGATCCATTAGGAGCGCAGTTAGACCTCGCTGATCATCTGCCTCAACTTCACCATCTTTCATCCAAACCACCTTGACAGATTCGGATGCCCCAGTGATCAAGTGCCGGCTGTGCGTACAAACGATAACCTTGCATTCGAAATCCACGGCAATACGCTCAAGTGCTACGCCAAGCGCCTTCTGACGGGATGGGTGAAGATGACTGTCCGGCTCATCAACAAGCAGAAGGGCAGGCCTAAACAGAAGTACGTACGCGAATATTTGCGTTATCTGCAGGATCCCGGTCCCCCACAGGTCCACGGGAAGATGATCCCTCCTTGGCACAGATTCCCCCGTGGCAAGCCGCACGTCCACATAAAGGTCGCGATCCGGATCGTATTGAACCAGGAACGAGACAGGAACCTTCAGAACAGACTCAAGCATTTCTTCGAGTCTTCCCAAGAGGTCTCGGTCGGAAAGGAGACGAATGATGTTTCGGAATACAAGATTCGCGTCACCACTCGCAGCTTTGCGGAACACGGCAGCATACCCACTCATTTCCTCTCGATGAGGAACCCCTGCTAGCCCGGGAACATAAACACTAAAAAGCTTCTTCGGATCGCAAATAACCTGACCGAATCCTAGTGAAGTGCCGGACCTGTCAACGCCTACATTATTGTGGTTTCGAGCCTTGTACATCTCGATTCGATACTCCGAAGGCACGTCATTATCTACCGGCGTACCTTCAAAAAGAACGGAACCGCGGAGTCCGTCGCCTCGGTTTGAGTACTGAGCACCATGGCCGAGGAGGGAGAACTCAGCTACCGGAGAATAGCGCAGGCTAGCTTCAGCGATGACTTGCTGCCCCAGCTCCACTGATGCCTGAGCGCAACTGACCGCGGTGTGGATCGCCTGCAGCACGCTACTCTTTCCCGAATTGTTGCCGCCAACCAAATAGGTGATCGGTCCCAACTCGATCCGCGAATCCTTGATCCGTTTAAAGTTTCGGATACGCACTGCCTCTATCACGAGAGAAGCGCGGCGTTGCCTCGGTGGTTCCGATTCCCTACCTTCACTTCCGTTGCCGAGAACGTCAACATCGAGAGCGTTTCTGTCCTTTGCGCTCCCACCGTCGGAAACGTCGCTCACTTCCTGCCGCCAGAGGCTAATTCGCTATGAAGCTCCACCACGTGTCGATTAAACATCTTGTCTTCCACATCTCGAACCAACGGCCAATGTCTATGCCAACTGTATATGAACATGAACGTTCAAACTCACCGAGCCTTGCTCGCGCTGGAACGGGCCGCACCCGGATACCCACATGCAGTCGCCGGAGCTCCGACTGGTCGGTTAGCCGGACTTACAGTTGCTGGTCTCAGTTATACGGTTTGAACTGAGCGACCAGGATGACAGGCCTCTCGATCGACAAATTGCCAAGACTAGACTCTGATTCCCAAAATTGTCGCTCCCTGCAGAGCTCCCCAAGAAGCGTTCTTCTTATGACACAGGACCGAGTTGTTCACCTTCTCACTTCGTGAACGTTCACTCCTCCACTCGTTCCACCCGTCCCACTAGGAATACGTACGACAGCACGCCCACGATCGTGATCGCGGCCATGTAGACGAATGCCGGGGCGAAGTCGACGTCGGTGACGAGGAAGCCGATGACGATCGGTGTGGCGATCGATGACAGGTTGCCGATGAAGTTGAACATTCCTCCGGTCAGACCTAACAGTCGCTCGGGTGCCAACGCAGACACCAGCGACCAGGTGATCGAGGCGAAACCGTTGCCGAAGAATGCGATCGACATAAACACGATGACCAGGGCCGACGAGTCCGTGTAGTTGGCGCCTAGCATGAACACTGTCATTGCCAGGCCGATGATGATCGGCAGCTTCCGGGCCGTACCCAGTGACAGTCCCTTCTTCACCATGAAGTCGGAGACCCACCCGGAGAGCAGCACACCGACGAGCGCGGCGATGAACGGCAGAGAGGCCATGAAGCCCGACTCGATGTAGTCCATTCCGCGATAGTCGACGAGGTAGGTCGGGAACCACGTGAGGAAGAACCACAACGTCGATGTCAGGCAGAACTGACCAAGGTAGATTCCCCAGAGCTTCCGGCGGGTGAGCACGACCTTCACGTCCGACCACTTGAGCTTCGGCTTGGCCTCCTTCTTCACACCCGTCTCGACATCAACCAATCCCCCGCCCGATGCAATGAGATCGATCTCGGCCTGGTTGACTCCCGACTTGTCGCGCGGCTCGCGGTAGACGAACCACCAGATCGCCGCCCAGATGATGCCGACGACACCGGTGAGGATGAACACCCAGTGCCAGGTGAGCACCGTCTGCAGCCACGACAGCACTGGAGTGAGCAGCGCGAGACCGATGAACTGGCCCGAGGTGTAGAAGGCGATGACGCGTCCGCGTTCGCGCTCCGGGAACCACGCAGTGGCGACCTTGTTGTTGATGGGATAGGCGGGCGCTTCGAACCCACCGACCATGAGCCGGAGGATGATGAGGGCGACGAATCCGCCGGACATTCCCATGAAGAGTGTGGCCAGGGACCACAGCACCAGGCACGAGGCGTAGAGCACGCGCGGTCGCACTCGGTCGACGAGCCACCCGCCGGGCAACTGCATTGCGGCATAGGTCCAGCCGAACGCAGAGAGCAACAGTCCCTGCTGGCCCGTGGTGAGGTCGAACTCCTGGGACAGTGCCGGCATCGCGATGGACAGGTTGGCCCGGTCCATGTAGTTGATGACGACGGTGATGAAGAGCAGAACCGCGATGATGTAGCGAATCCGTGTGGGACGTGTAGTGACTGCGCTGTCGAGTTTCGTCATGACGTCGGGTTTCCGGTTTCTGTTGGGTTGCTGGCCACGCGTATCGGAGCCCGCAGCAGGAGCAGGTAGGCGATTCCCGCAATTACTGCGACGACGGCGCCCAGGAGGAAGGGAACGAGGTATGAGTCTGTGGTCGTCACCAAGACTCCGGTGAGCCACGGCGAGAGTGAACCAGCGAAGTAGCCGCCGAAGTTCTGGATAGATCCCAGTGAGGCGACGCGACTACCAGTGACCACATCAGCAGGGATTGACCACCCCACGGCGCTCAGTGCTCCGCAGAAGAACAGTGCAAGGCTCATCGCCGACAGTTGGAGAACAAAGTGGCCGGTAGTGATTCCGACAAGGACAGAGCATACGGCGAGCGCGCCGCCATAGATCGCAGCGATCTGTCGTTTGCAGACTAGAGGAGCTAACTGGTCCCGCATCCGCGAATACTTTGTGGTGAACCAGCCGCCGAGGATACCGCCGATGCCTCCGACCGCGAATGGAATCGCCGTGTACCACCCCAGTGCGGCATCGGCCACAGAGTAGATGTCATTGAGCATTAGAGGCAGAAAGGTCACGAAGATATTCAGTGTCCACACGACGGCGACAAATCCCAACACCATCGCCCAAGTTTGGGGCTTGGTGAAGAGCTTCAACCAAGGGATGTGACCAGTCGGGGCATTGTCGTCTTCTTCTCGAGCTCGGATGTGCTCAAGTTCAGCCGCCGAGACCCTTCGGTCATGCTCCGGGGAACGGTAGAAGACCCAGAAGCCCACTGCCACGATGACACCGAGCACACCGAGGATGACGAACATTGCCCGCCACCCGAAGCCCAGAATGAGGAAGGTGAGAATCGGCGGAGCGACGGCGGGTCCCCATTTACTTCCCGAGTCGTAGACGCCGACTGCGGCTCCGCGCTCTCGGGGTGGGAACCACTCGGCGACTATCTTCGCCGAAGTGGGCGATACCGGGGCTTCGAAAACTCCGAGCAGGACTCGAGACACCATGAAATGCCACATGTGGTGACCAAAAGCCATCAGTGAAGTGGCGATCGACCAGAACCCCAACGCCATTACGTATACCGGCTTCGCACCGAGGCGATCAGTCAGCCATCCACCTGGCAACTGAAAGAACGCGTACGTCAGTGAGAACGCCGTACCTAACAGCCCGATGTCCGCGGCGGTCAGACCGAGTTCGTCGATCATGTGCGGAGCTGCGATCGACAGTGACGATCGATCCATGTAGTTGATCATCATCGCTGCGAGCAGCCATCCGAGGATCCACCACCGGGCTCTTCCCGGTGAGGCTACGCGTCGCGACACTGTAGCTTCAGTCTTTGAGCTCATCGTTGAACGCCCTTCTCTTCTACCGATTCCGTCCCGTCACCATTCCGCGAAGGAGCCGTCGGTGTGCCGCCAGATCGGGTTGCGCCACCGGTGCCCCTCGGCGGAGCGTTCGATGACGTATTCTTCGTTGACCTCGATGCCGAGTCCGGGGCCGGACGGGATGTCGATCATGCCGTCGTCATAGTTGAACACTGACGGGTCGGTGACGTAGTCGAGCAGGTCGTTGCTCGTGTTGTAGTGGATGCCCAGGCTCTGTTCCTGGATGAAGGCGTTATAGCTGCCGGCGTCGACCTGCAGGCAGGAGGCGAGCGCGATCGGCCCCAGCGGGCAGTGCAGGGCGAGCGCCACATCATAGGCTTCGGCCATCATCGCGATCTTCCGCGTTTCGGTGATTCCGCCGGCATGGGAGACGTCCGGCTGGATGATGTCGACAGCGCCGGAAGCGATCACCTCACGGAAGTCCCACCGAGAGAAGAGCCGCTCACCCAGTGCGATCGGCGTCGGCGTGTTCGCCATGACGTCGCGCAGTGAGCCGAAGTGTTCGGAGAGCACCGGTTCTTCGATGAAGAGCAGTCGGTAGGGTTCGAGTTCCTTGATGAGGACCTTGGCCATCGGCTTGTGCACGCGGCCGTGGAAGTCGACGCCGATGCCGAAGTCCTCACCGGTGGCCTCCCGGATCGCCTGAACGTTCTCGATGACCTGGTCGACCTTGGTGTACGAGTCGATGAACTGCAGTTCCTCGGTGGCGTTCATCTTCACTGCGGTGAAGCCGCGGTTCTTCGTCTCGAGTGCGGCTGCTGCGGTGTCGCCTGGACGGTCTCCGCCGATCCACGAATATGTTCGGATCCGATCCCGAACCTTCCCGCCAAGCAGCTGGTGGACCGGCTGTCCGAGTGCCGTGCCTTTGATGTCCCACAGTGCCTGATCGATTCCGGAGATCGCACTCATGAGGATGGGGCCACCGCGGTAGAAGCCACCGCGGTACATGATCGTCCACAGGTCCTCGATGTTCGCAGGATCCTTGCCTATGAGCAGATCGGAGAGTTCGTCGACGGCGGAGGCGACAGTTGCTGCCTTGCCTTCGATGACGGGTTCGCCCCATCCCACGATCCCTTCATCGGTTTCGATCTTGAGGAACAGCCACCGAGGCGGCACTGTGTACGTCGTCATCGACGTGATCTTCATTGGTCGGGCCTTTCGTTCGGATGTTGTCGTTGATGTATCGGTGTTCAGTTGGTGTGCGCCCACGCCGAGGCGATCGCCTCGGCCCGCACGCGTACGTCGTCGGGACAATCGCCTCGGCGATAGAGCGAGGACCCCAGGCCCAGGCCCGCGGCTCCGGCGTTGCGCCATTCGGCGGCGTTGTCGGCTCCTACTCCCCCGACGGGAAATAGCTTGGTGCCGGTAGGCAACACCTCGCTCCAGGCCTTCATCCCGCTGATCCCCATCGCCGAGGAGGGGAAAAGTTTGACCTTGGTAGCACCTGCCTTGATGGCGGCGAACGCCTCGGTCGGTGTCGCTGCTCCCGGGTAGGGAGTGAGGCCCATCCCGAGCGCGGTCTGGATGACTTCGGTGTCGGTGTCGGGGGCGACGATGATGCGGGCACCTGCTCGCTTGCAGTCGCGGACCTGGTTCGCGGTGAGCACGGTGCCGGCACCGATCTCCACGTCGTTGCCGAACCGTTCGACCAATGCGGTGATGGAGTCGAGCGGGTCGGGAGAGTTGAGCGGAACCTCGATGGCGGAGAACCCGGCGGCGACGATGCCTTCGGCGATGTCGAGGACTTCGTCGGGGCGGACGCCGCGGAGGATGGCGATGAGGCCGGAGGGGACAGTGTCAGGCATGAGTGTGCTCCTTGGTCGGGACGAGGCCGGATTGTTCGGCGATGCGGAAGAGACCGGTGGCGGCCGCACGCGGATTCGCGTTGATCGTCTCTCGGCCTACTCGGTGCAGTGCGCGGGTGTAGCGTTTCGTCAGATCTGTGGTTCCGCAGACGATCACGGGGGCGCTCGACTCGGTAACCGTGGTGAGCTGGTGGGCTACCTCGGCACCGATGAGCATTCCCGAGAGATAGTCGTTGACTTCTTCGGGACGCAGTTGTCCGTCGAGAGCCCAGGTTCGGGCGGAGAAGATTGAGAACGTCACGGCGGCGGGGTTGTCGCCTCCGACGTTCAGTCCCCAGTCGAAGGCCTCGGAGTGGAAGCCTGCGGTGGGTTCGGCGAGGCGGCTGAGGATTGATGAGTTGCTGAGCAGGCCGAAGAGCTCTCCGCTCATCGAGGTGGTGAAGTCGGTGACGCGTTGTCCGTGGCAGCTCACCCATTTGGTGTGGGTACCAGGGAGGATCACCGTGCTGGGTTCGTTCTCTTCTTCGCCGAGGAGGCCGAGCAGTTGGGTCTCTTCCCCGCGGATGACGTCGGGAGGAGTCGTCTCGGTCGGGGCTTTCTGCAGGCCGGGGACGATGCGGAGGTCGCCGGTCGTCAGTTCGACCGTGGTCAGTTCCCCGCCCATGTCGCTGAGGTCGGTGGGCAGTTCGAGGTAGCCTGCCTCGGCGACGCCCTGTGTTGAGCCAATCATTCCGGAGGCGAGCATCGGCAGGGGGCCGTAGGTGGTGAGCCAATCGCCGACCGCGGTTTCAGCGATTCGGGAGAAGTCGCCTCGGAGATCTGTGGTGTCGGAGCTGACGGCCATGATGCCGTCGGAGCCGTTGCGTTCTGCGAGGACCTGTCCGTCGCTGCCGATGAGGAAGGCCCGCAGCGAGCTCGTTCCCCAGTCGAGGCCGATCATCTGTGGGGCCTCGGGTGGTGCCAGTTTTACCATAAGAGCCACTATGGGCAGGTGTTCCATCATGCGCCACCAGTGTCCTTATATGTGGGATAGATGACATACTGGGGTGATGATCGAGGATTCTGGAACTGTTGCGGGCGAGGCCATTCCGCAGGGCACTCAGACCTTGGCCAGGGGGCTGCAGATCGTCAGTGCCGTGGCTCATGGCTCGACGACGCTGAAGTCGATTGTCGAATCGACTGGTGTCGGTCGGTCGAGCGCGCACAGGATGATTCAGCTGTTGGTGCAGATGGGGTATCTGCGACATGGGTCGCCAGGCGAGTTTCGTCTGGGACCGACACTGATTGAGTATGGTTTTACCGCGCTCAATCAGGATCCGCTTCCCGTAGTGGCCAGGGAGAGCCTGGAGGCGTTGGCCGAACGAACTCAGGACACGATCCATCTTTCGGTCGAGGATGGTGAGTCGGTGCTCTATCTCCATAAGATCCCGGGCACCCGTGGAGCCGAGATGCGTTCCCGCATCGGCCACAGGATGCCGATGACGCTCACCGGTGTGGGCAAGGCGTTGCTTCTTGGGCAGGATGACCGGTGGGAGCGTCTGTTCGTTGCGGAGAACCCTGGTGCTGACTCCGCCGCGATGGACGCATTCGTCAAGAGAATGCAGAGCTACACCCGCGACGGGGCTTCGCTCGATCTCGAGGAGAACGAGCCGGGGATCCGGTGCGTAGCTGCTCCCATTCGTGATGGCAGCGGGGAAATCGTCGCCGGCATTTCGCTGTCGGCCACGCGCCCCTTCATGCCGAAGGATCGGATGCAGGCGTTGGTACCTGTGATGAAAGCGGCTGCTCGGGAGATCTCGGTGAAGTTGGGTTGGAGGCAGGGATAGATGACCGTTGAACTGAGTCTCCGTTGCAGTGATCGTTCCACATGACTCTCGCTGGTTGAGTCAATCAGCTTTCATCCAACGAAGCGAGGATACGTTCGGCCGGCCGAAGGTGTTCGGAGAGAATCCGCTTGAACTCAACTTCGTCGAAACTGCGCCACGCTTCTATCATCGCGACGTGATGCTCGTCGTATTTCTTTATGAGATCGGGGAAACGCATTCCGGTCTCGATGCTCACTCGTTGTTGCCTCGATCTGAGGAATTCATAGGTCTCAGACAGTACGGAGTTTCCCGCAGCACTGACGATCGAATAGTGGAACATCCAATCCGTCTGAGATGCAGTTACTCGCAGTTCTGGGTCGAGGGGCGACTCATGTTGGGCAGTAGTGGTTCGCAACCGATCTTCCAACGCGGAGAGAGCTTTGTCAGTCACCGGAATCTTGGTCTCGCAGAGTAGTTCAATGCTTCGCCCCTCGATCAGTCGGCGCACTTCATAGACTTCGAGAAGCTCTTCAGCCCCGATGCCTCTGACTTGTGCTCCGTGGCGAGGGGTAAGAGTGATGTACTTCTCTGCTGCGAGTTGGTTAAAGGCCTCGCGCACCGGGGTCCGAGAAACACCGACAGCTTCGCAGACTGTCGACTCCTCGATGTAATCGTGACCGTGGTAGACACCGGACACAATGGCATTTCGGACCCAGTCGAATGCAAGCGAACGCGCCAGCGGCCTCTTTGCCTCCAACAGGTTCTCCCTTCATTCCCGCCATCTCACAGTTAGCCTTGATCGATTCTAAGCCCTTGGGCGAGCTCTCTGTTATCGCGAGCTCACCTCGGCAAACTCTCTTCTCCTCTTCTTCTGTGCCTCCGGGTCCGGTACTGGCGCAGAGAGTACGAGTCGACGCGTGTACTCGTGCTCGGAACGATTAAGGACATCTGTCGCAGCTCCGAATTCGACGAGACGACCACCTCTGAGTACTGCGATGCGGTCGGCGAGTTCTTCCACCACTCCAAGATCATGGGTGATGAACAGACACGAGAACCCAAGTTCATTCTGCAGTTCTTTGAAGAGATCGAGAACCGTCGCCTGTACCGAAACGTCGAGGGCAGATGTCGGCTCATCCGCAATAAGTAGACGAGGTGATAAGACGAGGGCTCGGGCAATACCGATGCGTTGGCGTTGCCCACCCGACAGCTCGTGTGGGTAACGATCCACCCATGAGCTGGGCACTCGGACTCTTTCAAGCATCTCTTCCACTCGTCGACGAACGTCCGCAGCCCGTAGCTTTGTGTGAAGCTTCAGTGGCTTCGCGACGATCTCCCCAAGTGTCTGCCTAGGGTTGAGCGACGAAGCAGGATCTTGGAATACCATGCTGAATTCGTGTCGTTTGGGCCTGAGCTTCCGTGAAGACAATGAGGTGATATCTGTTCCGCACACTGACACGCTACCGGCGCTTGGCTTCAGCAATCCCATGGCACAGCGACCGAGTGTGGACTTCCCGGAGCCTGATTCTCCGACCAGTCCGACAACTTCGCCTTGACGCACTTCGATCGAGACATCCTCGACAGCTTTGAAACCGTCGGACCCGATCCTGCCAGAGTAGGTGATATCGACGTTGTCAAAACTCAATACGGTCGATTCGGGGAGCGTACCTGCGAAGTGGCTCACTTCTGCAGATTGCGGCGGTTCCTCGTGTTTGGTCTTTCCTAGGTGAGGTACTGAGTCGAGAAGGTTCTGAGTGTATTCCGCTTTCGGAGCAGCAAAGAGGTCTCCCACCAGAGCTTCCTCCACAATTCGGCCATCGCGCATGACAATGACTCGATCCGCGAGGTCGGCAACCACGCCCATATCGTGGGTGATGAATAGAACCGAAGCGTTCAACCTTGCGCCGAGGTCTCGCAGTAGTTCAAGAATCTCGGCCTGCACAGTGACGTCGAGAGCGGTTGTCGGCTCGTCCGCGATGAGCAAATCCGGGTCGCAGCTGACTGCCATAGCAATGACTATTCGTTGTAATTGTCCCCCGGACAGCTGGTGAGGATAGTGATTGATCCTACGTTCGGGCTCGGGAAGCCTCACCAGATGAAGGAGTTCGAGAGCTCGGCGCTGAGCGTCGTTCTTACTCATTCGACTGTGAGCCCGAATAGCCTCGACGACCTGTTCACCGATCGTGTACACCGGATCCAGTGCTGTCATCGGTTCCTGAAAGATCATCGCGATCTTCTGGCCTCGAAGCTGCCGCAGTTGGTCGGGGCTGAGTTCGAGAAGACTCTCTCCGTCGAATTCAATCCTCCCCTGCACCCGGGCATTGGGCGGAAGTAAACCAAGAATAGCCATCGAGGACACGGATTTGCCGGATCCGGATTCGCCAACAATCGCGAGCACCTCACCACGGTTGACCGCGTACGACACGTTGTCGACTGCAGCCGAACCCTTACCTGACATCTCGAAGCTGACTGAGAGGTCGTCCACTTTCAAAAGAGGTGCACGTACCGAGCTTTCTGTCTCCTCAGGCATTTTGTCTCCGTGGGATCACTTCGAACCTGCGGTTTTGCAGCCCCGGATTGAGCGAACGCGTGCGGGCGACGAGATCAATATCGATGTCCACCATCCCGAATGAGTTCCCAGTTCCCAAATCGGTCAATTGCAGACCCATCGGGTCGAAGGCGGCAGAACGACCTATGGAACGTTCTCCGGCTTCCCCACTTCCAACGATGAAGAAGCTATTCTCGATGGCTCTTGCTCTCAGTAAGGTCAGCCAGTGCTCTTCTTTGAGCGCACCCTTGACCCATGCTGTGGGGATCGTCACCAGTAGGCTTCCCTCGTCCGCTAGGACTCGGAATATCTCAGGAAATCGCAGGTCGTAACAGGTTGCCAGACCGATTCTTACACCGTCCACATCGACGGTGACAGGTTCGACAGGACCGGCGATCACTTTGTCCGATTCTTTGTCGGAGAATGCGTCGTAAAGATGGATTTTGTCGTAGGTGGCGACGATTTCGCCCCCGGACGCGACGAAGAGTGTGTTCTTCACCTTAGTCTCATCTCCGGGAGTAAACGCACCGGCGACGATTGTCACTCCGGTCTCAGATGAAGCTTCTGCGAGCGCACTGCCGAAACTTCCGTCTGGTTCTTCGACTCGTCCGACCAGTGATTCATGTTTGTTTGGGAGTCGGATCATCGCCGCCTCCGGGCAGACCATCAGCGTCGCGCCTTCTGCTGCTGCACGGTGAGCATCGGTGACAATGCGCGCGGTGTTCTCAGCGATCGTCGGACTTGATGCGAATTGTGATATTGCAACCTTCATGCCATTTCTCCTGTCAGTTAGTCGCCGTATTGCGGTCATATTCCCGGACGTACTCGGCACAGAAGCCCATCACTCGACGAATCCATTCCGCTCCGGTGGCTTTGTTGGCAACGCTGACGTCTCCGGTGACTCCGTTCTTGCTCACTTCGGAGAAGTCCCAGTAGACGGTGCCCGGCACGGAGTAGTCTCCGATTTTCGCGTCTGCATAGCTCGTCGGTGTCCAACCGGACTCGCTGCTCAAACCGCCCGATTCCGCCTTCGCCATGTCGACCTGCTCGGGGAAGATTGCCAGCATCGCGGACAGCTCGGGCTCGGCACCGTGCCCGTAGACTTCTGATGCATCGTTGTAGGCGTCTCGCATCAAGCCGTATCCCAATTGCCATGGGTAGACATGACCTATGAGGACGTCAAGATCCCGTCGACAGTCGACGGCTGCGCCCGAGACTGGGCCTACGTTTCCACCATTGTTATCGACGAGGACGATTCGTTTGAAACCGGACTGCACGAGCGATTCGATGATGTCTCTTACCACCGCCTTCAGGGTTTCGGCGCTAAGGGAGAGATTTCCAGCGAACCCGCGGAATGTCGGTGAATGGCCGTAGTGCAAAGCCGGCGCCACAAGTGTGTCGACTTCACCATCGGTGAGCTCCGCAATTTTGTAAGCGGCCCATTCAGCGACGATGGAGTCTTCATGCACCGGAAGATGCGGACCGTGCTGTTCGATGGCACCAATGGGTACGAGTACGACTGGATTACGTTCTGCGGCTTCGGCGACCTCGGTCCAGCTCAAGCGGCCCAGGCTCTTGGAGTCGTCAATCATGTGAGTTCCTTTCAATTGGTGGTCGTGTGTTGGGTATTGATGGTCAGCGGGCGAAAGCGCGCCGAGGATCGAGAACATCCCTGAGTCCGTCACCGAGAACATTGACTGCGAGGACGATTGCGATGAGCAGCAGAGATGGGTAGATCAGCATCGTCGGCTGCACCTCGAGGAAGTCGCGGCCGGAAGAAATCATCGTGCCCAGGGAGGCGAGAGGCGGTTGAGCGCCCAGGCCAAGGAAGCTCAGTCCCGCTTCTACTTGGATTGCGAAGCTGAGGCTCAAGCTCGCTTGCACAATCACTGTTGACATTACGTTCGGTAGGACTGTCCGAGAGATGATGCTTGCAGTCGAAGTACCGTTGACGCGTTCGGCGTCGACGTACTGAGCGGATCTGATCGCTACGGATTGCGCGTAGACGACCCGGGTGAATCGAGGAACATAGAGGACCCCGATGACTATGACGACGTTGATGAGGTCTGGCCCGAGGATGGCTACAGCTGCGATGGCCAAGATGACGGCCGGAAAGCTGAGGAGTATGTCCGACCCTCTCATGATGATTGTCGAAGTCCATCCCCCGAGGAATCCTGCCAACAGCCCGAGACCGACCCCTGCCAGCAGAGCGATGATGACTGCACCGACAGCGACGAGCATTGATGTGCGGGTTGCGATGATCAAACGTGCGAGGACATCTCTTCCGAAGTCATCAGTACCGAGTAGGCCGTCCTGAGACAGTGGAATGCCGACCTGCTCCCGGTAGGTAATCGGATAGATCAAGGGCCCGATGAGAACGACTAGGACGATAATGATGAAGAAGGCTCCGCTGATGCATGTGCGAGGATTCTTGACGAGACGACGGACGATTCCCCGGGAGACCGGACCGGTCTTTTCCACGATCTCTGTAGAGGCGAGTGCGAGATTATCGGCCATTTCAGAAGCTCTCCGTTCTCGGATCGAGAAGACGAATGACGAGGTCGGCGACCAGGTTGACTACGATGACGAAGACCGATGCGCTGAGTACGACGGCTTGGATAACGGGATAGTCGCGGTCGGTCACTGCCTGCATGAGCATGGAACTCATCCCTGGCCAGCCGAATATGGTTTCAATGAGAACTGTCGAACCGATGAGCGTGGCCAGCTCAACGCTGGTGATCGACACGACCGGCACCAACGCGTTTCTTAAGGCGTGGTAGGTGATGACTTTGCGCTCGATCACGCCTTTTGCCCTGACGGTGCGCACAAAGTCCGCGCTGAGCGTTTCCAGCATCGCCGATCGAGTCATTCGCATGATCACCGCTGTCGACGTCGCGGCGAGGGCGAGGACAGGAAGAATGATGAGCTGGAGGTGCCCAAGCGGGTCTGAAAAGAAGCCCACATATCTCTGTGGGGGCAGAATCGGCAGCCACACCGAAAACACCAACAGCAGCAACGTACCGGTAACGAAAACGGGAAGTGATATGCCAAGAACTGATCCGCCAGTGATGATGTGATCGAGTGACCGGTCATTCCGAATGGCCGCAATCCGCCCGAGAACCACTCCCACGACGATCGAAACAAGAATCGCGAGGACAATGATTTCGAGAGAGTTGCCGAATCGAACGATCAGATCCGCAGCTACTGGTCGACCGCTGATCAGCGATACTCCCAAGTCTCCTGTCAGGAGATTTTTCCAATAGTTGAAGAACTGTATCGGGAACGCTTCGTCCAGGCCCATGGTCGACCGCATAGCCGCCACTTGATCATCTGTGGCGTTCTCCCCGAGCACCGCTCGAGCTGCGTCTCCCGGAATCAGACGGATGAGCAGGAACACGATGGTTGCAACGATGACGAGTTGGATTGCTGCCAAGCCGATTCTTCTGATTACGAAGTTGGTCATCGCTCTTCCTCCAGCCAAACTCCACGTAGGCTGACCTGCGTCCACGCTCCCTTTGGTGGATGTGCGAAGCCGCGCACGTACTTGTGGGAAGCTTCGCCTTGAATCCGACGGAGCGTATACGTCAGCGGCATCTCCTCGAGCACTCGCTTCTCGACTTCCATGAAGAGTTCGTTGGAAAGACTGGTGTTCTTCGATCGCCTAGCCTCCGCGAGGAGGTCGTCGGTGCGTTTGTCGTTGAAGTCCATGAACTTCGCCCACCGACTGCCTGAAGCTACAAGCTCACTCAGGGCAGCCGGGTGACCGAATTTCAAAGAGGTTCCCCATGCAAAGCTCGGATAAGTCTTCGCTTCCACCGTCTCCTGGAAAGAGAGCCATTCTTGGCGAGTCAATCGTGGGTTAACCACGGAAGCCTGGAGGGAGGGCAACATCGCTTCGGCCGGCCTCGAAATCACGGAGTAGCTGCTTGTCGTGATGATGCTCAGGTCAAGGTCCTCTCGACCAGCCTTTCGAAGGAGATGCGAAGCACGTTCAGGGTCGTATTCGACCGTGCCTTCGAGCTGTGAAGCATATGGGGCGACCTCTTCAGGCACGAGGCCACCGGTGATCGGTCGACCGTGCCCTAGGTAGGCAGTCTCAAGCGCAGCTTCACGATCAATGCTGTAGGCGACGGCCTGCCTGACCCGTTTGTCATCGAACGGTGGCTTGGTGGTGACGAAGCCGAGTACACCGAAACCGAAGACGCTATCCGAGTAGACCTCGAGTTGGGGATTGTTCTCGATCACATCAACGTGAGTCGATGGAATGTAGTCGATCATGTCTACTGTCGCTGTGCGCAGGGCGGTCACTCGTGCGTAATCGTCTTCCATGGGGGTGAATTCGATGGCATTCAGGTGCGGCAACCCCGGGACAAAGTAGTCGTCGAATCGTTCAATGACGATGCTGACTCCGGGCACCCTTTCGACGAAGGTGAACGGCCCTGTCCCCATCACCTCCAGCAATGGGTCAGCACCCGACTCGATCCACGCTTTCGAGATGACGTTTGCGCAGGGGTCGGCAAGTGCGAAGGGAAAGGCTGTATCGGGTTCTCTGAGAGAGAAGACGATGGTGTCAGAGTCCGATTTGTCGACATGCTCAACTGAGCGGAAGAGAGGCGCGGCAGTTGAAGATGTGTCAGCGTCCATGATTCTGCGCATGGAAAACACCACGTCGTCAGCATTCATGGTGGAGCCATCGTGGAAGCGGACATCGCCACGGATCTTCACTCGGTATGTCTTGTCATCTGTCCAGCCGTGGTCCAATGCGAGGTCTGTGACGATCTCACCGTCCGGATCGTACTGGAGGAGACCGTTGTACAGCATCTGGCGAATCACGTCGGAGGCCGCGCCTGAACTGACATGGGGTTCGAAGTTCACCGGCTCCGTCGAGAGACCGTAGTGAAGGACTCCGCCTTGATTTGGCTCCCCGTCACCGGCGCTGATGTCGTTCCATGATTCTGGATAGTTGGTGACTGCACCACATCCTGCAAGGGCAAGTCCCATGCTTGCTGTCCCTGCTGCAGTGAGCATCTTTCGTCGGGTAAGGAATTCTCTGGTCATTGAGACTCCGTCGTAGGCTTCGTTGCACTGCGAATACGTCGAGTATACATGGCGCATTCTTGGAAGATCAATAGCTTTCTTGGGTCACCTTTGTCCCAGCAAGAGACTTGCTTTCATGCCTGCAAGAACCAGACTGAACTTCCTCGGTGTCGTCGTTGCCTATCTTCTTCCTTCTTCACAATCGACAATCTGAGAGCTCCAGTAACGGGCCCGCGATCCTCAGGCGAAACAGCCCTCGATTGACGAACCGTCGTCAAAGCACGCCGCTCACTGACCGGAGGCCACCCTCGGGAAGGGTGCGAAGGAGACAACGAGGCTCCTGTAACGGACTACGGGCGCGGCGAGAGAAATTTCGAGCATTTTGCGCAACGGAGTGAGACCTGAAGTCCCTGGCTCAAGAGCAAGGGTCAGTTCGTTTCTCAAGTTTCAGGGCCTCCTACAAGCCCGAATAGATCCAATCAGTACCGGCCAATTAGGGACGTCAAGTGCGAGACTGGTTGGGAAGCGTGTATAGGGATCGCTCCAGTGTGTGCTGGATAGCCGCACTTTGGGCAACCGAGTCGTAGCTGAAGGAGTCCCCGATGTTCTCAAGAATTTCAGCGAGCAAAGTTCCCTGAGGCGTCGACGCTAATATAGAGGTCTTCTCGGTAGGCGCCCGGCCCAGTCGTCGGGGCAAAAGACGTCAATCCTCGTGTCGACGATGCGCTCCGGCAGCGGAAGATCTTTCTCATCGACTGCATCAGCTGAACTGCCGGCCTGCCTCGTAGACCTTGACGCTGCCGTTCGGGGTGCCGCGGAGCAGGAGGTAGAGGTAGTACTCATCGCCGCTGCCCGTGTCCGGAGTCGTCACGCCGCAGACCGTGTCTCCTGCCCGAATCTCGTCCCGGGCGGACAGGTACTGCATGGTCTTGCCGTTGCCGAAGTAGTACTCCCCACCTCCGTAGTCACCATCCTCGTAGGGCTGGATGAGTTCACAGGTGTCGACCTTCACGCCTTTGGGGAACTGCTCGGAACGGACCGTCGGCGGGTTCGACGTCTGCCCGTCACCGAGGACGTCATCGAGCGATGACATCATTTCGGGTGTCGCCGATCTGCTCGCCTCGGTGTCATTGCCGGCGGCGACCGCCTCGGCGAATTTCTGCACCTCAGCCATGGCCGGCGTACGAACGTCGCCGGAAGGCACGTGGTAGACGGTGTCCTGATGGGCGAAGGACTTCCCGTCCCAGCGGTAGAGGACATCGGCATTCGCGGACTTCTCGCATGCTGTGCATCCGTCATCACCGTAGGTGCCGATGCCGCCGACGTTGAGTTCCAAGTACTGCCCCATCGGGCTCACCGAGGTGAAGTAGGGCTTGGGCGCGTATCCGGAAATGTCTGCCGAGTTGCCGCGATCCTCGACATCGTCCCAGAGCTCGATGGAGTCGAGCAGGTTGAGATCCTCATCGTAGATTCCGATCGACGGGTAGATGTAGGTGCCCCCGCCGTTGCAGCTGAACTCGATGGCGGTCAGGGCCTTCGTGCCCATCCGAGTCGTTGTGAACTTCTCCATGGCGATGCCGGAATAGTGACCGTCATCGGCGCTGGCCTCACCGTCGGAGAATTCCACTTCATGCTCCGGCTTCGGCTCCAGTGGACCGTCTCCGAGGTAGTAGTCCTCGTAGGCGAGGCCGAACTCCACGCATCCCGGCGGAGTCGACAGCTTCGCGTTCTTGAACGCGTCTGCACCGGGGAACTTCGCGATCGCGCCACCGTCGCCGAGGTTGTAGCCGGGATCGCCCTTGACGGTGTCAACGTCGCTGGAATCGGTGAAGTCGAAGACCTCAAGCACGCCGTCGGACATGATCATGAGATGCGTACCCGAGACGGTGAAGCTGTAGACTTCAGCATCGACGCGCCACAGTTCCTGTCCCGAGTCGACGGCCAGGCCGTGAACTCCCGCATCGTCGGCGATGACGAGCACTTTGTCCTCGATCGTCCAGTTCGGTCGCAGCCGCGGCTCACCGAGGCCGGTCGCCGTCGCCGCTTCCTCGCTGAGGTCGGATTTCCATAGGACTGAGTCGGCGTCGACGGCGACCACCGTCTTGCCGTCCGAAACCACCCAGGGCCCGTCTTTACCAGCGCCCACCATGCGCACGGTGGCCTCGGGATCGACGTTCACATCGGGGTAGGGGGTGCCGGACGGCGAGCGGAGTTTGCCGTCGTCGTTGACGGTGACCGGCACCGCCTCGGTGGTGAGGTCCTTCACCTCGGCGGCGTCGGTGTTTTCATTGTCCGTACCGTCGGACGAGTCATCTGACTTCGAGCCATTCGAGACGTCGCCCGGCTTGAGGGTGACTTCGCCGTCTTTCAAACTGATTCTCCGGTCGCCGCAGACCACGAAGTCGGCATTCCACGTGCAGTCGATGGGTGTGCCGGCGAGCTTCGGACCGGAGTCCTTCGCATCGTCGTCGGCAGGATCGCCCGCATCTGCCTCGGGGTCCTCGTCGACGACGTCGGCTGGATCTGGTTCCGTCACATCGGCGTGCGGGACCGGTGCCATCCAGGTCGGCTGCAGGGTCTTCTCGTGGAGAGCCATGATCACCGACTGTCGGGGGTCGACGACGCGGACGAGCTGCTGCTCAACGTCGGCGTCATCGTCTGCTTGCAGTTGGGTCAATTGGGCGTTGCGCCCGACGTCGGCGAGATCAACGGCCGCCTTCTGACTGGGTGCTTTGTCATAGTCGGAGCCGGAGAGGAAACGCGCGCCGAAGAATCCTCCGGTCACAGCGAGGACGAGGACGAGTGCGGTTCCAATGCCCAGCATCCATTTCCGTTTGTTGTTCTTTCGGTTCTGCGGGGAGGGCAAGGACCCGGCGGGCGAAGCAGGCACATGTTGGTGGGCGAGTTGTTGTGGCATGCTCTGCTGACCACCTGAGGTCCAGCCTCGGCGAGCGAGCGCGTCCTCGATGGCCGGATCCTGGTGAGTGGCTAGCCAGGCGAGCAGGTCCGGATAGGCGTTCGGGTGAGCGGCGATGTCGGGGAGCAGGTCAGGTCGGGTCCCTGCGATCCTCTGCAGATCAGAGGGGGAAGCATCAGCTGAATGAACGATGTCGCGGTCGGGGTCCTTCCCAGGACCGAGGCTCTTTCCCATACAACAGATGTTATCAGTGGAAACAGTCGGGAAATCTGGCGTTGTCGCACTTCTTCATCAGCAGAAAAGAGACTTGCCGACGATATTCCTCCGGGCACGGACAGTGCTCTCCAGTAGTAACCCGCGGCGCAGTGTTCAGCGCCGAACGGGGAGAGTCACAGTAGAACCTCATCCCTGGCGGCCGAAGCGGCGACTTCGTTCTTCAGACCGTCACGAGGGACGACATCAACTGCTCGTCCGAGAAGCTCTTCTGCCAATGTGCCCATCCACATCAGGTTGAACAAGCCCACTGATGGGTCCAAGTCGACCAGCAAATCGATGTCACTGTCGGGCCCGTCGTCGCCTCGGGCAACGCTGCCGAACACTGAGATATTACTGGCGCCGAGCTCGGCAAATGAGTCCGTGAGCTCTTTCGCGTGCCGCCTCACCAAGCGAAGCGTTGCTGGCTCAGGAACAGCCTTGAGGGTAAAGCCGACTGCGTGGAGAAGTGCATTCAAAGCCGACACGCCAGGCTCACGCCGGCCTCGCTCGTAGTCGCTGATCACGCTCTGCGGAATGTCAGCGAGGCGAGACAGCGCAGTCTGCGTCAACCCGGCCTCTTGGCGGGCTTGCCGAAGAATGACAGCCGCTGTGCTCATACCACTACTTTATCGCTAATTCGCTATATGCAAAAGGATCGAAGGCCCTTCCCAACTGCCAGTATTCTCTTGCTACAACCCGATGAACTCCCGCATCGCCGACAGCTCACGCCTTGCCTGCGACAGACCCATTCGATGGGCGGCCGACAGCCGTGAGAGATCGCGGGTGCTGTTGTCGACGGGCATGCGTTCGGGAACGAACACGTGGGCTTTGCCCTCTTCTTCGAGAGCGAAGATGCGTTCACGGGTCTCGTTGTACCGTTTCCACCGTGTCAGCAGCGCATCTGCCAGGGCCGGGTAACGACGGAAGATTCCGCGAAAGACGGCCGGGAAACGTTGGGGAACCTTCTTGTATGCGCGTTCCTGGGTGAGGACGATGACGAACTTCTCGAAGCCTTCGCGCTGTGCCTGGCTGAGAGCGATTCCGCCGTCCTCGCCCATGGCTCCATCGACGTAGACGTGCCCATCCAGGTGCACCGGCGGCATGAGCCCGGGCATCGTCGATGATGCGCGGACGCGGACCATGAGGTCATCGATGTGCGGGGTGTCTTTGCGCGACCAGACAACCTCGTCGCCGGATTCTGCGTCGAAAGCGGTGATGCGCATATCACCAGGGTTGGAGTTGAACGTCTCCCAGTCGAACGGCAGTGCCTGATCGGGAGCACCGGCGCGCTGGTAGATGTACTCCGCGTTGAACATGCCCTGGCCACGAGCGAAGTAGCGCCATCCCCCGAATTGCTCGTCTGCGGCGAAGTCGACGAATGACTGACGGGCTCGCCATACATCGCGAGACAGGTAGTTCACGGCGTTCGAAGCGCCAGCGCTGATGCCGGCAACCCAATCGAAGTCGAGACCAGCTTTGAGCAAGCTGACGGCCACGGCGCTGGTGAGAGAGGCACGCATCCCACCGCCTTCGAAGATGAGTGCGGTATCGCTGATTCGTGTCGTCTTTTCCGTGCTCGCGGTCTGCTCCGTGTCCGTCATGGTCGCCATCCTAGCGAAAACTACTCTTCAGTAAGCACGGTGATGCTCTCCGAAGAGAGCGCCTCCATCAGGCCGGGAGACTCAAATCAGCGGCTCCGGAGCCTCACTCCAAGTCGAGTCCGTCGAGCTGGTGATCCAACGCTTAGAGCACTAGGAGTGCACCGGCACAGGTCGTCGACATGAGGTAGGAGACCTTGAGAACGTTGTCATTCTTGACGGCGGTGACCACGGCACAACTAGCCGGCGAAAGTACTGCACTCACAACCCCTCAGTCATATCGTTCAGAGAATCGTAGGCGGCTTTCATTTCACCGATCACATCTTCGCCGAGACCTTCAATCTGACGAACAGTAGGCTGCCGTCCGTTCGTGTGCCGGCTATAGCGTGCAACTGACTCAATGTCGTTACTGGGCACTTCGCGTGCGAGCGTCAGGTCGAAATCTTCGGTCCCGAAGACCAAAAAGACGGCGGTATCGAAGTCGAAACTCCTGAAAGGGCTGAACTTTCCGGATTTCCCCGCAGCACGAGCACCCATGGCCTTGACCTGAATTCGACGGCCCTCGCGATCGGTCACGTCATGTGATTTCGTGGAATTCGGCTCTAGAATTCCACCACGCGCGCGCAACACCACCTGTTCCGCAATGTCGCCCAGGGGCTTGTTATTCGTGCGGACCAGTCCTCGGTCACGAAGCTCGGAAATGACATTCGCTTCCAATCGAAGCAGATCTTTCACCCGAAAGCTCGACAGATCCGACAACATTGTGGGTGCTCCCTTGCCTAGTGAATAGACGAGTACTCGCTCGGTGCAACAGACTCGTTCGGCTATTTACCTATCGCATGAAGGTAGGCCGTACCTGCCCCAAGCCTTCCCACATCATCCGCTGCCTGAGCGCCGGTGCGAGGACCAACGCGGCGATGACGCTGCCGGCGAGCAGCATCCAAGCGCCGAAGTAGGTGAAGAGTTTGAGTTCCGGCGCCAGAGCCGGGCCGAAGTCGGCGGCCATGAGGATGACCCCGCCGAGGATCAGCGCCGTCGAGACGATCACCTGAATGAACTGTTCAACCGTGGAGACCAGCAGGTTCTTGATCGTCGAGATATTCAGCCCGCTGGTGCCGACATCGAGTGTGCCGTCCTGGAGGTGTCCGGCAATGCGCGAGAGTTGCCCGGGAAGCTCGGCGATCTGCGGCGCGGTCGCAGCCGCATAGAGGGTGAGTTCCTGTCGGTCGATGCCCAATCCCCCGACCTCACGCAGAAGCGTCTTCCCGTTCTGGGTGACTAGAGAGAGCAGATTGAGTTCGGGGACGAGTCGCGTGATCGACCCCTCGAGAGTACTGATCGCTCGGAATGCCGTCGCCACCGAGGCCGGCATCGGGAATCCGAAGTCGACGACGAAGTCGATGAGTTCACCGAACAAGGCCGCCGAGGTGGATCCCGGCAATCCGTCCCCGTACTTGAGCATGATCTGCCCGATCTCACGCTGAAGTTCACGCAGGTTCACGTCACTCGGTGTGCCGAGGAGCTCGAGAATCGCGGCTGTTGCAGCCTGCGAGTTCTGCGAGTCGAAGGCCATGAGCAACAGCGCGATGGCGCGACGATCCCGCTTGTCGATGCGGCCGACGGCACCGAAGTCGACGAGCCCGGCCCGGCCCGCCTTCGAGATGACGATGTTGCCGGGATGGAGATCGGCGTGGAAGATTCCCTTACCGAGAACCTGGCGCACAACCATGAGGAAGAGGTCCTGGGCGATCTCTCGGCGAGCGATGTCCGAGAGGTGGTCGACCACCTCGGCGGCGTGGGACAACGGCACGCCTTCGACAAGATCCATGACGAGGACGAACTCACCGGACAGGTGCTTGTACACGTGTGGGATGTGGACGGTGGAGTCGGTCTTCGTCGTGGATCGGCCGGTCTCATCGGCGAGCCTGAGTGCCTCGATATGGCCGAGCTCGCCGCGGTAGTCGAGTTCGCCCTGGAGGGAATCGACGAAGCTACGGGCGAGCTTGCCGATGCCGATCTTCTTCGCCCATTCCGTGGTGCGCTCGAGTCGTTCGGCCAGCGTCAGGACGATATCGCAGTCGGCGCGGACCTGCTTGCGGATCTTCGGTCGCTGCACCTTCACGGCCACGGCCTGGCCTTCCCAGGTCACGGCACGGTGGACCTGGGCGACGGAGGCACCAGCGAAGGGGATTTCGTCGAACTCGGCGAACACCTCGGCGACGGGTTTGCCCCATTCGGACTCGAGCTGGTGTTTGACCTCGGAGAACGGGACGGGTTTCACCCCGGCTTGGAGGGTGGAGAACTCTTCGACGAACTCGTGCGGGATCATGTCACCGCGGGTGGCGATGAACTGGCCGAGCTTGATGAACGTGACTCCCGAGGCGGCCAGAGCATCACGGGTGGTCGAGGCGATCTCGCGCAGGGACACTCGCAGCGTCGGGATCCTCGGTTTGAGGTAGCGGGCGAGCCCGAATTTGATGAGGATCTTCTGGATCTGTGCGAGTCGGTTGAGGCGGCGATACCAGGTGGGGATCTTCGGCGCGCTGCGGATGAGTGAACTGAGCGTGCCCGAGGGCATGATGAGTTCGATGGCGAGGAGGACGAACATCTGGATGACGATGAACCAGGCGAAGAGGAGCAGAAAGACCATGATCGCCGGGAAGCTCATCGACAGGTTCGGGTATTGGTCGGATTCGGAGATGCCGAGCAGCTTGTAGGCCTGGAGGGTGATCGGCCAGATCGACAGGCCCATGATGAGGGAGACGATGGTGTTCCGGGCGGCTCCGGTACCGGTGAGCATCATCCGCCGGACGAGGAATCCGACGATGAGCGCGCTGAGGACGCCCAGTCCGATGGTGTAGAGGATCGTCACCCGTCAGCCCTTCCGTCGTCTGTACCCGTTTGTGTCCAGCGCCTTCGAGAGGCGCGGTCGGCCATCTGCGGTGCCGAGGTTCGGCGCCGTCACCAGCCTAGTAGATGCCTCGCGGGTCGGGAGTGGCTGTGAGTGGGAGTTTGCAGTGGATTGAGGATGACGTAGAAAAGCCTGCCGGACGGCACATATCATTCAACCAATGATGAAGGGGGTTCGCTATGAATATAGATTCCCAACTCGACGCGTCTGATTCGAAAGATCGGTTGGAACCGTCATTGGCTGGCGACCCGGCGAGAGACTATTCCCTGGTCGACCTCATTTCGATGCGCCAGGAGGCTGGCGCTGATTTCGAACCCGAACAAATGGGACTTCGAGCACGGGTGCCGGATTTCTGAGCTTATGGGCGGCGGTCAGCTCTCCCCGTTCGCTTCTTCCAAATGCTGCATGTCGATTTCACGCAGCTCAGCGAATGCTTTCCTGCGTTCAGTTTGGCGAAGCTGCCGGTGACGGAAGACTTCGTCCCGTTCGAAACGAGTATGAGTTCCGACCTTGAATAATCTGATCTCACCCGCAGCCGCCCACTTCATCAGTGTCGGGCGAGAAACGCCGAGGATGTCGGCCGCTGCTGTGCTCGTCAGTTCGTCTGGGACGGTGCCTATCGCTACAGCCCCGTTCCTTGCAACAGCGGCGAGTGTTTGATCAAGCAGAATACGAACCGACTCAGGAAGTTCGGTATGAGTGCCGTCAGCGTTCTGCACGACCAGGGTTGCGTTGGAGTCGAGCTCAACTGATCGTGCGTTTCGTACCGTCTCTTCGTCGATGACGATCTTCTCGGGACCTGCAAGTACTGCTGACATCACCCTCACCTTTCAGAGTCACCCGCACCCCAGTTCGGTACCCGAAGGCAACTGAACTGCCTTTCGAGCGTGTTTCAGTTATAAGTGAAACACTCTCGACAGGCGGAGTCAATAACTAGGCAGGCCCGTAACCGTCACTCCGGCCGGTGCTCGCTCATGACCTTCTCGAACAGCTCATACCCGAGCTTGTCGTAATTCGCGTCCTCCGGGTACCACTCGTCGAGTTCGGCGAAGTGACCCTTGTCGTCGTAGCCGAGGTCCGTCACGGTCTTCTGCCATTCCTTCGCCGCATCGCTGAGCGTCGATGGAGCGTCAGGAACCTCAGCCTTCTTCGCGGTCTTGTCCGACAGCGTCTTCGCATACGTCGCCATCTGCTTCTGCACGTCATCGTCGAAGGGCTTGACCGAACCGTCGTTGTCCTTCGCCTGCTCGACCGCCTGAGCCTTCGCCCCGATGACGACATCCATCATCGTGCTAAACGTCGTCGACATCGCATCGAAGACCACCTGCTGGTAGGCCACCGGCAGCTCCGAATACTTCTTGCCCGCCGTGATCGCACCGGCCGAACGCGCGATACCCGCATCAGCGGCGACACCGATGTTCGGGGCGACCTCGAAGGTGCCGGCCTCGACGTTCGGTGCCAGCTGCCCGAGGTCGCAGTCGACGGTTCCGCGCTGCAGCGCCTCATAGGTCTCGGGGAATGACAGCGACACCGGAGTCGCTCCCAGGTCGGTCACCTGCTTGCCAGCCGCGGCCGAGCCGACGCGGATCTGCTTGCCCTTCCAGTCCTTAGCCGAGGTCATCGGCTTCGAGCACATCGTCGCATAGTCACCGGCGGCGAGCATCGGAATGAGCGGGACGAGGTTCTTATCCTCGAATTCGGCGAGCACCTCGGGAGTCTCCCATGCCGCCTGCACACCGGCCGCGTTCGCCGCCAGGTCACTGGCCACCGGTGAGGACGGCAGGGTCGACATAGCCGTGCCGATCGCGTCGAAGGCCGGGTATTCGGCCGGGGTATAGGACGGCAGGGTGAAGGCGAGGTCGACTCGCCCATCGGCCAGAGCGTCATCGACGTCGGCATAGCTGGCGATCGCCTGACCCCACACGATGTCGACGGTGATTTTGCCGCCCGAGCGCTCCTCGATGGCCTTCTTCACATCGAGCCCGTTCGGCGCGAGGATCGACTTCTCCGACATCGACGACGGCTGGAACTTCAGCGTCACCGGGTCGAGGTCAGCCAGAGCCTCATCGATCTCATCTTGCGAGGCATCGAAGGCGAAGCCCTCCCCCGCGTCATCGCCGGAGTTCGACCCACCGCCGACGGAGCCGGCGCATCCGGCCAACAGTGCCAGCGACGCGACCATGGCGGTGACAGCACGACGTGCCGCCGAAGAGATGCGCTTCATGGGACTCCTTTGAACAATGCCTGAGAATTGTCTCCAATCATATGCCCGAATGAGGTCACCCTAACCATGACTCCCCTCACACCACGCACCCGCAAATCCGGGGCGGGAGCCCAGGATCGAAGCGTTCGTGGGGAGGGCAGAGCCACCTCGGCGAGGGTCAGCCGGACATGCCTCCGCTGGTGCGTTCGATGAGGTCAGGCAGCCATTCGGTCATGCCGGGCACGGTGACCATGAGGACGAGGAAGATCAGGACGACGGGCAGGAACCACAGCAGGGAGATGAAGATGTCGCGCAGGGTCACGGTATGGCCGAGGTTGACGTCGGGGTTCTTCACGATGCTGTGGACGATGTAGGGGATGATGCCGACCGGCGGGGTGACCATGGCGAACTCGCCGAGGAGGACGACGAAGACTCCGAACCACAGTGCGCTCACGCCCATCGTCTCGAGCGTGGGCAGGAGGATCGGGATGGTCAGCAGCATCATCGACAGGGTGTCGAAGAACATGCCCATGACGATGTAGAGGACGATGAGGACGAGCAGGAATCCCATCGTGGACAGGCCCAGGCTCGTGATGAATCCGGTGAGGATGGGGGCGAGTCCCGTGATGGCGAGCAGGCTCGTGAGCATGGTCGCGCCGATCATGATGAAGAAGATCGCCGAGGTGGCCGCCACCGTATCCATGGCCGATTCTGCGACCTTGCGCCACGGTGTCTCGCCCCGCTTTTCCCACAGGCACAGTAGGACCGAGCAGAGCGCGGCGGCGGCTCCTGCCTCGGTGGGGGTGAAGATGCCGGAGAACATGCCGCCGAAGAGGACGATGAGGATGATCGCGAATCCCCAGACGCTGCCGAGTGAGGTGAAGCGGTCGCGCCAGGTGGTGAGGGGGCGGGCGGGTGTTGGGTCGGTGGTAGCTGCGTTGCTTGGGGTGCCTGCGTTACGGGTGGTGCGTGTGCGGCCGACGAGACCTGGGGCGATGACGCCGAGGGCGAAGATGAAGGCGGCGAAGCACACGGCGAGCAGGATGCCGGGCAGGGCGCCGGCCATGAGTGCGGGGCCGACGGGCACGGAGGCGATGCCGGCGTAGATGACCATGAGGATCGAGGGTGGGATGAGGTTTCCGGTCATTCCGGCGACCATGATCGTGCCCACCGCCATGCGGCGGTCGTATCCGGCTTTGAGCATTTCGGGGATGCCTGCCCGGCCGAGCGCGTAGGTCATACCGATGGTCGATCCGGTGACAGCGGACAGGCCGGCGCCAGCGAAGGTGGTGCCGATGCCGATGCCGCCGGGCAGCCAGGAGAACCAGTGGTCGGCTACGCGGTAGATTTTGCCGGACAGGCCGGATTGGGTGAGCAGCATGCCCATGAAGATGAACATCGGCAGCACGCTCATCGTCCAGTCCGAGACCGCGTTGAACGGGGCGGAAGCCAGCACGTTCATCGAGGCGGGGACTCCGCTGATCGCGTAGACGCCGATGACCGAGGGTACGGACAGGGAGATGGCCACCGGCACGGAGAGGAAGATGAGCACGAGCATCATGGCGATGCACCAGGCACCGCCGACGGCGGCATTTGGGCTTGTGAAGAGTCCGATCAGGCAGACGGCGACGAGGCCGAAGCCGATGATCAGGGCCAGCGCTCCGGGGCGTTGGTGACGGGTGCCGGCTGGCAAGAGGGTATTTGTGTTCGAGGCGACGTCGGCAGGCAGCTTCGCACCGAGCGTGTCGGTGTTGGTGTTCGCGGGTGGCTTCGGCTGGTCCATCAGTAGCTTCGGTTCTCCAGGTCGGTCTCGGCGGGTTCGCCGGTGGAGAGGTCGAGATCGGGCTCACCCGTGCGGACGATGACGATCGCATCGAGCACGTAGAGCACGGCCAGGAGCACGAACACAACGGGGACGAGGAAGTACACCGGCCAGGTGATGACCGAGGAGACATCCGCGGTCTGCCCGATGTCCATGTACGTCAGAGCGCGAGTGAACCCGAACCAGGCGAAGCCGATGGAGACGAGCGCGCCGAGGATGCAGGCGAAGATCTTGAACACCGAGGCGGTCGCGGGTTTGGCCCGTTCGATGGCCATGGTCACGGTGATGTGTTCCTTCTGCAGCTGGGCGGCCGGAATCCCGAGCAGGGCGACGATCGGCAGGTACCAGTATTCGACGATCTCGTTGGTGCCGTAGATCGGTGCGTCGAAGAGCGACCGGGTCAGGGCGTGAAGGACGATGTGGAGCATCATAATGATGATTGCCGCGGCGGTGGTGACCGTCAGGCACTTTTCAAAGACCTTCGTGAACGTGAGCATCACGAGTCACTGTAGCCGTCGTCCGGGGCGGCGGCGGTGGAGTTTTCTGTGACTTGCACTGCTCGCAGTGCGTCAAGGAGGTCGCCGACTTCGGAGGCGGCGGCAAGGCCGTCGGGGATCATGGCGGTGACGCGGCGGGCGCCGGCTTCGTCCATGGCGATGGGATCGATGCCGGCCACGCGGTTGTAGCGGCGTGCGCTGCGGGGCAGGAGTGCGACGCCCAGTCCGTTGGAGACCAGCGATTGGATGGCTCCCGGGTTGTCGGTGATGTGGCGGGTGCGGGGTTCGAAGCCGGCGTTGCGGCAGAGGCGTTCGGCGGTCGAGCGGCAGCGCACGCAACCCATGATCCACGGCAGGTCGGCAACGTCGGTCAGGTGGCGGATCTGTCCGGCTCGGTTCCAGCGTTCGGGGACGAGCAGGTCGAGGTGGTCGGCGCCGAGGTCGACGGTGGTGTGTCCGGGAAGTTCGGGTGGTGTTTCGTCTTCGTGGTGGAAGAGGAACGCTATGTCGATGTCACCGCCCTCGAGCAGGTTGATTGCTTCGGGCGGTTCCGCCTCGGCAACTTCGTAGGAGTGGTGTTGTGGGGTCTCGGTACCTGTGTCGGCGTTGGCTTCGAGTCTGCCGAGTGCTGCGGCGAGCGGTCCGATGACGAAGCTGGGGAATCCGGCGAGCCGGACATTGTGTCCGCCGAGGCCGAAGGCTTTCGCGAGGTCACCGCGCAATCCCGTCACGGAGGCGGCTACTTCGTTGGCGCGGATGCGGGCGAGTTGGCCGGCAGTTGTCAGTCGGATGCCGCGAGGAGTGCGGTCGAAGAGGGTGACGCCGAGGTCTTTCTCGAGGGCGTTCATGTGTTGGGAGAGAGCCGGCTGCGACCAGCCGAGTTCGCGAGCGGCAGCGCCGATGCTGCCGGATTCGGCGATGGCGCCGAAGATGAGCAGTCGTTTCGGTTCGCCGAGGTCGAGGGCTTGTTCAAACACTGTAGCCATAAGGCCAGCTTATGTCAGAGCAGAGGGAACTGGGTCTACCGAGGGTTCCGAACTCAGGTCAGACTGGAGGTCAAGGACAGTTTTGGGTGTCGAGTAGTCGACGGAATGAGGAGTGAGAGCATGCGCAGGATTGGCCTGCTGGGTGGCATGAGCTGGCATTCGAGCATCGAGTACTACACGAAGATCAACGATGCGGTGGCGACGAAGCTCGGCGGCCATCATTCGGCACAGATCCTTCTCGACTCCACGGACTTCGCGGATATCAGGGAGTTGCAGCTCGCCGAGGATTGGGCAGGCGCCGATGCCGCACTAGCGGCGACGGCGCAGCGTCTGGTCGATGGTGGTGCCGAGGCCGTGGCGATCGCGACGAACCTCATGCATAAGTGCGCGCCGGCGATCGAGACTTCGGTGGATGTTCCGCTCATTCACATCGTCGATGCAATCGCGACGATGGCAAAGCGTCAGGGGTATTCGACCCTGGCAGTGCTGGGGACGAAGTGGACGATGCTGGACGGCTTCTACACGGACCGACTGGAGGCTCAGGGAATCCGGACTCTTGCACCGGACGAGGAGACGTGCGTCGAGGTCGATCAGATCATCTTCGACGAGCTCACACAGGGTGTCTTCACGGATGCATCACGAGTGCGATACGTCGAGATCATGAGCGACCTCAAGGCAAGCGGTGCGGATGCAGTAGCACTGTCATGTACCGAGATCGGCCTCCTCGTTCCC
Organism: Brevibacterium atlanticum; assembly: GCF_011617245.1. Lineage (NCBI taxonomy): Bacteria > Bacillati > Actinomycetota > Actinomycetes > Micrococcales > Brevibacteriaceae > Brevibacterium > Brevibacterium atlanticum. The sequence continues at coordinate 2,637,613 of NZ_CP050152.1, forward strand.
CCAGAGACCGCTCCCCTGCCCGCCATCGACTCGGTCGATGCGCATGTGGATGCCATTGTGGGGTGGATGATGGCAGAAGAGTTCGCTACCAGTCACGTGTGAGAACCCTGCCCGCAGCACGAGATGCACCTTTGCCGGGCTACAGTCACCCCATGAAGACTCATTTCCCGCCGAAATCGTGACTCGATCGGTGGGGCTCACTTCTCATCGTCTTCGCAGTGTGTTTCGTCGCGTTCGCAGTTCTACTCTTCACGTGGCTCATGGCTTCAGGTACAGCAGTCAGGAATCCATGCCAAGGAGCGGGCTTCGGCTGTTTCCCGATAACAAGGGCCGGTATCGAGTTCCTCACATTCTTCATCGGGGTATCAACTACCGTCGTTTCGTCCGTCCTCGGCCTCATCGTGACCTCGCTGGTCAGCCGGATCAAGAACCAGAGACGATCGTGGACCGGATTACTGTCGCTGGCTACCGGCCTGGCTCTGCTCGCACTAATTGCAGCCATCATCGGTTAGGTCAGTTAGATGGAGAGCTTGATGCTAGACCTAGGGCGTTTCTGACAAGTATCCCGGTGGGATTCTGAAACCCTGGAAACGTGTCTCGATTCCAGCTACTCGCTGACGACCAATGGGCCCTCATCGCCGACTACCTGCCAGAACCGACAGACCGACGGGGCCGGCCCTGCTCCGACCCCAGACAGATGATCGAGGGCATCATCTACCGCTACCGCACCGGCATCGCCTGGCGCGATCTACCCGAGACCTTCAGCAAATGGCAGACCGTGTGGACCTGGCACCGCCGCTTAGCCTCTGATAGCACCTGGGATGCCATCCACCAGGCATTGTCTGCCCACGCAGCGAAGAACAACAGAGTCGACTTCACCGTCTCTGTCGATTCCACGATCGCTCGCGCACATCAACACGCGACGAATATCAGCCGCCTAAAAAAGGGACTCGTCGAATTACAAGGATCTGCTGACAGAGTCGCCTGACCACGCCTTCGGTCGCTCGCGCGGAGGACTATCGACAAAAACTCATCTGCTCATCGATGGCCACGGACTGCCGCTGGTATCGATCTGCACCGCCGGCCAGGACGGCGACAGCCCGATGCTCGCTCCACTGTTGGACAACCTTCAAGTCGGTCGACGCACCCGGCCGGACGCCGTCCTCGGCGACAAGGCCTACTCGTCGAGAGCGAACCGGTCACTGCTGCGGTCGCGGAAGATCGACGCCGTCATCTCCGAACCGTCCGATCAGCAAGGCCATCGGCTCAGGCGCGAATCAAAGGGGGGCGTCCACCGCAGTTCGACGCATTCAAATACAAGGGCCGCAATGTCATCGAGCCCGGCTACGCCCGTTTGAAGCAGTGGCGAGGTTCCAGAGCGTCTCGTGATCGGAATAATACCGGCATACAGCCAAATGGCCAGCAGATTTGAACGCAGAGAAGTCTACGGCTGCCAGGAGGATCTGGGACGCGGTCTTAACGCCGATTCCCGGCATGCACGTTAAGACCTGAAGAAGAGGGAGCGAATCCGCCAACTCCTCAGCCTCGGCCTCGATCTCGTGACGTTCCGCCGTCAACGCTTTGACCCGAGCCGCATGCCACGGCACCACCGACTCCGACGCCTCAGCCGTTACCTTTTAAGTAGCCCCATCATCCGTCAGGATAGAAAGGGGTCGCTGGCCTGAGGACCCCGACGTGATTGATGCCCCCAGTCATCATGATCCGGGAGGGTAGTCACCGAGGTTCGAAGGCACCAGCGAAATCGCTGATAGGGGCCAGAACCACTGGCAGAACCCATGCCTTGAGCCCGACCGTAACGTGGATGCCGAGCCCAGGAGCCACCACCGCACTACCGGCCAGCCGAACCACAACCAAAATATCCGGTCACATGAGTCGAAGAAGATGAGTGACATGATCACCAACCACGCTGACATCGACGTATTCATCGGCATCGATGTCGGCAAACACAACCACGACGCCGTCGCGGTGGATCGCGGCGGAAAACAATTGTTGTCGAAGGCACTGCCGCAGAACGAAACGAAGCTGAAGGCCCTACTCACCCGGCTCGCCAATCACGGTCAGCTGCTGGTTGTCGTCGATTAACCTGCGACGATCGGGGCGCTATCGGTCGCGGTCGCCCAAGCGGAAGGCATCAGCGTCGCTTACTTGCCTGGGCTGGCGATGCGCCGCATCGCCGACCTACGCCCCGGTGAAGCCAAGACTGATGCCAGAGATGCTGCCATCATCGCTGACACAGCCCGGACCATGCCGCAGACGCTGCGGGGTATCCGGGTCGCTGACGAGAATGTCGCCGAGTTATCGACGCTGTGTGGCTATGACGATGACCTCGCCAAACAAGCCACAGCGACGTCGAATCGGATCCGCGGACTGCTCACTCAGATCCACCCCGGATTAGAGACCGTCATCGGTCCGCATCTGGATCATCCAGCCATGCCGGCCCTGCTGGCGAAATACCCGACGCCGAAAGCACTCAAGCATGCCGGGAAACGTCGTGTCGAGACGCTGCTGCGCAAGCAAGCACCACGGGCGTGGAAGAGGTGGGTTGCGGCAAACTGCACAGCACTCGCGGGGCAGACGGTAATCGTGTCAGGCACCGACGCGGCGGGACTCGTCCTGCCCCAATTGGCGACGTCGTTGGCGCAGACACGAACGTCACGCGATGAAGTACTCGCCCGGATTGAGGAACTGGTCCGGGCGCATTCGCTTTTCGGGCTCCTGACGTCGATGCCGACAGTCGGCGTCAGGACAGCGGCGAGGATACTGACCGAAGTGGTGGGTAAGGACTTCGAGTCAGCCGGACGCCTCGCGTCCTATGCCGGCCTGGCACCAGTGACGTGGCGGTCAGGGACGTAGATCCGGGGTGACCATTCCTCACGTCGGGGCAACAAGATCCTCAAACGGGCTCTGTTCTTGTCGGCGTTCGCGGCGTTGAAGGACCCGTTGTCGAGGGCGTATTACGACAAGAAACGTGCCGAGCATAAGAAGCACAACCAGGCCCTGATCGCCTTAGCGCGCAGGCGTTGCAACGTGCTGTACGCGATGCTGCGTGAAGGTGCCTACTTCCATGCGCCCGAGACGGTGGCCGCGGCCTGAACCGTTCCACAGTGAAGTGCCTGATGAGTCCGGGGAAGAGTCCCGGACCTATCGTCCCTGCCCTTGGGCCGTGACCGAATATTCTTGAGGAATCTGACCGCTGCCCCTTGACTTAAAACATAGGGGCACCCCCTGCTTGTTCTCGACTTCGACCACAATCACCGTGACCTCTTTCCATCCACCCACGATGTCCGCCAAATGCATGTCATCGAGAGGCACATATCGGTTTCAACCGGTCAAGTTCTCAAACTGCATCGCTGTCACCTCCTACACAGGACCAGCCGACGCCAGCAGTTCTCCATTTGCTAAGAACGGCGAATTCAAGGCTTAGAAGCGCCTCGACGTTTAACTACTGCAATCGCTAGAGTGAATGCTCCTATATGTAACACGGCAAACGTCAGACTCTCACCTAAGAGTATCACTACAACAGCGACGCCGCCGAATCCTTCTTTAGCCAATAAGTGCTCCACTATGGAAAGGACAACGTTGGCCACTAAACCAACGGACGAAAGGATAATGCCCGCGCTCAGCCACGCTACGGGCCGACTGGACGGTTCTCGATCTATCACGCCAGCGACACCCAGCGCGACGGATCCCAGGATAATAATCGAAACGCGAATCACGGTCAGCAAGCTCGAATGGTCGAGTAGTGCTGACACCTCGCCATGCATGATGCCACTATAAATCATTGTGTACTGACCAACGGATCCTATGATCAGACTTGCCCCCAGCAGTATGCATCCGATCACCGCAAGGGAGAAGGCTCTTCGTGGAATAGCCCGCACATAAATCAAAATTAGGGCAAAGCCGGCAACCGGTGCCAACAATCCAACGCCTTCTAGAATCTGCAACAGATGTATCCTCAATTCGTCGTTAGTACAGGCGTGCTATCGAAACTTTATCTCAGGGCCCGTTCGCTGCACAATCGTGGCCTCGCTCGGATGGAGTCGCCTGTGGTTGGTTCCTGAGGCTAGAGCGTGTCTGTTTTATTGACCATTCCAGGACTGTCACGGTGGAGACGTGACAACACAGCAACGACACCGAGTATTCACTGATGAGCAGTGGGAGAAGATCGAACCACTCCTGCCCTCGAACGTCAGCAAAAGAGCCCGACCGTTTGAGAACAACAGTCGAATCGTCGAAGGGAATCGTCTACCGCTACCGTGCAGGCATAGTCTGACACGACTTACCACGCGAGCACTTCGGGCCCTGACAGACGGTATGGAAACGTCTCCGCCGCCACACCGCCGACGGCACCTGGGACCGATTCCTGGCCCAGGTGCTTTCCGATGCCGATGGTGCTGGTGACATCGATGGCTCCATCAATCGTGCTCGCCAGCACGCGACGAACACGACGCGCCCTGACCAGGACACAGGGGGCTACGTCGAATTACAAGAATTTTCCTAATTCGGGGTGTGAGCCGGCAGGGCACGGCATCGGGCGCTCACGGGGTGGGCTGACGACGAAGATCCACCATGCCGTAGACGGCAAGGGTCGGCCTTTGGCTGTCGTGATCACCGGCGGACAGCGCCATGACGGAGTGATTCTGCCGCAGGTTCTGGCTGACATCCGAGTACCACGGGCTGGGGCGGTCGTCCTCGCACGTGTCCGGACGCCGTTCTGGCGGATCGAGCTTATGGGTCCAAGGTAACCGTGACTATCTGCGTTCCCGTGGCATCCGAGCGGTGATCCCGGAGAAGAAGGAGCAGATTCGCGGCTCGTAAGAAGCGCGGCAGCAAAAGTGGACGACCGCCAGCGTTCGATGCTGGTGTCTATTGGAACCGTAACTTCATGGAGCGTTCGTTTGCCTACGTCAAGGAACGGCGAGGATCAGCGACGCGATACGACAACCTCACCATCACGTATCGAGCGGCCATCGTGATCAGCGCGATCCTGACATGGCTCCGCCAATAGAGGCGACACACCCTAGGCAACTGACACCCACTTGTTCAGCAGCATCAGAGAAATGTGCTTAATGGCGGTCGAACGCCCTCACTCGCCCATCGACAACCAACCACGAATCCGCTGCCAAAAGCGTCCACTTGCCGACGTCCTCCGACGGCTCCTCGAACCGAGACTCCAGCGAGTTCCATACCCAAACGGTCATCGGCCTACTCCACTTGCCTGCGCGCTCACGTCGATACTGGCAGGACCACCCATCTCGGCGGGGATCACGGTATGGATGTCATCCCCGTATTCACTACTAGCGCTTAGCATGTCAGCGGGGCCTGTCCCACCGGGGAACTCGGCTCCGCCAAGCAGCCGCAGCAGCGGTGCCGCTTTCACCACCGTCTCCGCATACTCCTCGTCCGAATCAGACAGCACGACAATCGCCCCACCGACCCCATACCTCCAGGTCTCGCCGCGGACCACGAGGGTACGGATCACGACGCTGAGGTCTACGGCGCCGTTCAGCGAGAAGTATCCGACCGCACCGCTGTACACCCCGCGCGCTCCCGCCTCGAGTTCATCGATGATCGCCATCGTGCGCTGCTTTGGTGCTCCGGTCATCGACCCCGGAGGGAATGCCGCCCGCACACACTCCACCGGACTGCTCTGCTCGTCCAGCTGTGAGCTCACCGTCGACACCATCTGATGCACCGTCGCGTATGACTCGATGCCGAAGAGCGTGTCCACCTGCACCGATCCCAGCTCTGCCGTGCGCCCGAGATCGTGCCGAACCAGATCGACGATCATAAGATTCTCCGACCGGTCCTTCACCGAGGCGGCCAGCTCGACCTTGATCGCTTCGTCCTCCTCGGGTGTGTCCCTGCGGGGACGCGTGCCCTTGATCGGCTTCGACTCCACTCGCCCATTGGCATCAATGCGCAGGAAACGTTCCGGCGAGGTGCTGAGGATCGCTGCGTCCCGGGTCCGGATGAATGCCCCGAACGGCGTCGGATTGTCCTGACTTAGACGCAGATACGTCGCCAGTGCGTCCTCGTGTGGGGCGACCGTGGCCTCGAGCATGTTCGTCAGGCACAACTCGTACGTTTCACCGTCGGTGATCTCCCGCTGTATCCGATCGATGAGCCCGAGGTATTCCTGCCGACTGTGCCGAGCCGACAGGTGTGGGCGTGGGAGGCCCGCGGAGGCTGTCTCCTCACCCGTCGCCGAGGTGGCGCCCGGCTGAACGGGTTCACCGGCGTCGTGAGCGGGGATCGCTTCGATCCGTGTGCGGATGTCATCGAACCATTGTTGAGACGCGGCAGTGCCCGCAGGATCGTTCGGTTTGCGCAGTGCGAGCAGGTGGATGCGGTCGGTGTCGTGATCGATGACGAGGGCTCGATCGAGGAACATCATCACGGCGTCGGGCAGCTCGGACTCATGCTGGTTTGGTGAGCCGACCTCGGCTTTGAGCTCGTAGCCGAGATATCCGACCCACCCGAGTCGGAACTCGAAGGGAAGGTCGGGATTGTCGGCGTTTGTGGCGGGCAGTTCCGCGTCTGTGCCAAATGATTCAGTCTCGCTGGGTGCCAGCTCGACATCGGTGCTGGAGAGTTCAGCGTCGAGCCAGTCGAAGAATCCGGAGGCCGCAACAGACGGCGTTGCTTCGTCATTACTCGTGCGCACTGTGACTTTTCCGTCCGGAACCGAGGCTGTCGCGACTTTGGCCAGCGGGCCCGTCGGCGCACCCATGATCGAGAACCGTGAAGAGGCATCGCCGGTCAGGTTGCCGTCGAGCCAAATCGACTCGCGCCGACTGCCGAAGAGCTCAGCGAACAGGCGGGCGTCGGCAATTGTCTGCGGCAGCTCGTCCGTGTCGACGATGTATCGACGCGGTTCAAAAGATCGGTCGTCGGCTGCCCGAACCGACTGACTGCCGGAGAGCGTCCCCGCGGGGACGCGGAAGGTCGAAAACCGCTGAGCGGATACCGTACCCGTCCCCGCAGGGACGTTTGCTCTCGTACGTCGTGCGCTCCACTCCACGGTTAAGTCAGCGAAGTTCCGCAACAGCACCCGGGCCTCTTCAGATGCAATCGACTCAGGGTGGAACTGAACTCCCCACTGCGGTCTGGTCCGATGTTGAACAGCCATGATGACGCCGTCCTCGGACCAAGCCGTAGCTTCCAGCGACTCAGGCAGCTCGGTGACCGCAAGCGAGTGATACCGCACCGCAGAGAACGGCGACGGGAGGCCGGCGAAGAGTCCGGTGCCCGAATGACTGATCGGAGATACCCGCCCATGCCGAGGCTCAGGCGCATGCACAACTACTCCCCCATGCATGTGCGCAATCCCCTGATGCCCGAGGCACACCCCGAGGACGGGAATCGGGGACTGCGCGATCACCTCGGCGCAGATGCCGAAGTCGGCCGACTTCTCTGGTGTCCCTGGCCCCGGAGAGATGACGACGTTGTCGAACTCGCTCAGCACGTCGAGCGAGAACTCCGCCCAGTCATTGGGCACGAGCGTCGGTGCACAACCGTTGACCTCAGCAAGGAGGTGGAAGAGATTGAGCGTGAATGAATCGGCGTTGTCGATGAGCAACGTCCGCAGCGGCCCCTTTGCCGCTGACGCTCCGGTCTCGGTCATCTCACCCAAGCACGAGCCGACGGGACGCATCCGACACACCGGCGGCAGCCTCGGCGATCAAGGACTCCTCCGAATCCGCACCCGCACGGACGTACCGCCCGGTGAACGCGTCCAGCGTTCCCGATGCCAGTGCCAACGCGAGGTCGGTGACCTGGGCAGGCGAGGTCCAGTCATCACCGGTGCGGAAGTCGTGGACGGGCATCGACTTCGTCATCGCGGTCTCGACGACACCGGGTGCCATCTCGAAGATCCGCAGCCCCTTGTCGTGGCCGAAATGCACGACCGAATCGGCGAGACGGAACAGCGACGCCTTCGACGCCGAATACACCGCATACGCCGGAGTACCCTGCGCACCCGACCCCGAGTTGAGGTCGATGATCCGGCTCGGGCGACCGGTCGCCTCGGCGGCGTCCATGAGCGCCGGGGCGAACGTGTTCACCATGAGTGCGACACCGAGGACGTTCGCATCAACGACGCCCTTGATCGCCTCCGGGTCCGCCTCCCACAACGGGCCCTCGGTCGATTCGATGCGACCGGCATTGTTGATGAGCACCTGCAGGCGACGGCCGGTCTCGGACTCGAGTCCGGTGACGAGGTCGCGGAAGGCCGTCACCGAGTCGATGTCGTCGGTGCGCAACCCCGCGCCGGTGACCGCTCCCCCGGTGGCGTCGAGGATTTCCGCCGCCGCGGTCTCCGCCTTCTCCGCCGAGGTGGCCGTGACGACCGCGTGATAACCGGCCTTCGCGAACGCCTCCGACAGATGACGTCCGATGCCTCGGGCACCGCCGGTGATGACGGCGATCGTCTCGGCCGGGACAGCGTTCTCCTCGGGTGCGTTGTCGCTTGTAGGCAGCGGGGTTCCGTGGGGCAGCTTCTCTGACATGGGATCGGCTCCTCGATGGTGCTCGGGTACAGGTGGTCAGGTCTCGTGGTGTGCGTGCGGGTGCTCAGAGCCGCGTGGTCGGTCGTCCTTGGTGCATTGGTCACTGGCCGGATAAGCCAGAGCCCGGTCGAACCACTGTAGCGGTCAACCGGGCTCTGTGACGCACTCTTCTCAGCTGCGGACTTCGGCGCCGTGGCGCTCGGCGGCCAACTTCGTCGCCGCTTCACGCATCGCCGAGGCCTCATCGGCCTGGAGCGTGCGATCCGGGGCACGGAAGGTCAGGCGGAACGCCAGCGACTTCTTGCCCTCGGGCAGCTGGTCACCGGTATAGAGGTCGAAGGTCTCGAGCAGTTCGAGCTCCTCGCCCGCACCTTCACGCAGGGTCGCGGCGAGCGTCTGCGTGGGTAGTTCGGCATCGACGATGAGCGCAACGTCCTGGCGGGACACCGGGTAGGTCGACAGGGCACCGTCCCAGACTCGCAGGTCGTCCTGGGCCAGCAGCGCATCGAGGTCGATCTCGAACGCGACCGTCCTGGCCGGCAGGCCGAGGTTCTCGCACACCTTCGGGTGCAGTTCACCCGCGTGACCGAGCACCTGGCCATCGGCGAGGACGAACTTCGCTGCACGGCCCGGATGCCATGGGGCGATCTGGTCGGCCTCGACAGTGACCTCGAGCCCGTTGACCGTAGCGATCCGACGGACGGTGTCGATGACGTCGGTGGCTTCGGCTTTTCGGCCCTTGCCCCAGACTCCGGGCAGCTCCGCATTGCCGGCGATGATGCCCGCGTAGTGGTAGGGCTGGGCCGGCACGGAGGCGTAGATCTTTTCGAGCTCCGCCTCGGTGGGGTGATACCCGGGCAGGTGCCGCGGCCCCGGCCCAGAAGGCAGTCCCGCCGAGGTGGACACGAGTCCCGCCTCGAAGAGTGCGACATCCTTGGCTCCACGGCCGAGGTTGCGCACCACGAGGTCGACGAGCGTCGACAGCAGGTTCGTGCGCATGAGCGGCAGGTCTTCGGACATCGGGTTGGCCAGGCGGACGTGTTCACGGCGCACATCGTCGGACTCGAGCCGCAGCTGATCGTCACGCTTGGAACTCGTGAACGGGTAGGACAGCACCTCGGTGAAGCCGTCGGCGGCGAGCAGGTTCGAGATCCGACGACGCGTCTTCTGCGCGGTCGTCAGTCCATTGCCGGCACGCGCCGCGGGCTGCACGGACGGGATGCGTCCGTAGCCACCGGTGCGGGCGACTTCCTCGATGAGGTCGACGTTGTCGGTGATGTCCGTGCGCCAGCTGGGCACGGTCACGGCCAAACGGTCCTTGCCCACGACCTCGATGGTCGCGCCGATGCCCTCGAGCAGTCCGGTCGCCTCGGCGGTCGTGTATTCGACTCCGACGAGGTTGCTGATGCGCTCGACGGGCAGTTCGATGACGGTCGGCTCGGGGGCCCCCCCGATCTGCGTGGTCGCGGGGCTGAGCGTTCCGCCGCCGAGTTCGACGAGCAGGTCCGCGCAGCGACGAGCCGCCACGGGTCCGAGCTGCGGATCGACGCCGCGTTCGAAGCGCCGCGAAGCCTCAGAAGACAGCTTGTGGCGACGTGAGGTCCGGGCGATGGAGATCGGGTCGAAGTGGGCGGCCTCGATGACGACGTCGGTGGTGCCCGAGTGGACCTCGACGTCGGCTCCGCCCATAACGCCGGCCAGGCCGATGATCTTCCCGCCCTGACCGTCACCAGCGGCACCGGCACCGCGGTCGGTGATGAGCAGGTCTTCGGGATCGAGTTTGCGCTTGACGTCATCAAGCGTCGTGAACTTCTCCCCCGCCTCGGCACGGCGCACGACGATCTCGTCACCGAGCAGAGCGGAGTCGTAGGCGTGCAGCGGCTGGCCGAGTTCGAGCATGACGTAGTTCGTCACGTCGACGGTGAGGCTGATCGGGCGCATGCCCGCCTGCTGCAGGCGACGCTGCATCCAGAACGGAGTCTTCGCCTCCGGGTTGAGCCCGGTGACCTGAAGGGCGGTGAAACGGTCACAGCCGGCCACCTCGTTGATGGGGTTCGCATCCTCGATGACGACGGGGAACCCATCAAGCGTCGGTTCATTCACCGGGGCGACGGCGGGGCTGCCGATATCGGTGAAGGACTGCCCCTTCATCTGCGCGTATTCGCGGGCGATGCCGCGCATTGACAGCTGGTAGCCGCGGTCGGGGGTGACGTTGACGTCGAGGGTGACCTGGTCGAGGCCGATCAGGGCGATCGCGTCATCGCCGGGTTCACCGGTCAGCCCGAGGTCGGACAGGACGATGATGCCGGAGTGATCCTCGCCGAGGCCGAGCTCCTTGGCCGAGCAGATCATGCCGTCCGACTTGTGTCCGTAGGTCTTGCGGGCGGCGATGGCGAAGTCGCCGGGCAGAACTGCTCCGGGCAGGCAGGCGACGATGAGGTCGCCGGGCACGAAGTTGTGCGCACCGCAGATGATGCCGCGGCTGGGTACCTCGGGTCCGGGCTGCGGGTCCTTCGGATCGTCCTGGGCTTCGTTGTGTTCGGGGCCGACGTCGACGCGGCACCAGTTGACGGTCTTGCCGTTCGAGTGCTCTTCCTTAACGAGTTCGAGGACCCGGCCGACGACGAGGGGGCCGGTGATCTCGGGGCCGAAGAAGTCCTCTTCTTCGAGTCCGATCGCGGCGAATTCGGCCGCGAGGGCATGGGGGTCTGTCTCGGCCGGGAGATCGACATAGTCGGCCAGCCAGTTCAGTGGGACGCGCATATCAAGCCTTCATTCCGAAACGGGCCGAGAAGCGCACATCGCCTTCGACCATGTCATGCATATCGTTGATTCCCTCGCGCAGCATCAGGGTGCGTTCGATGCCCATGCCGAACGCGAAGCCCTGGTAGACCTCGGGGTCGATGCCGGCGGCGCGGAGCACGTTGGGGTGGACCATGCCGCAGCCGCCCCATTCGATCCAGCCGGGCCCGCCGACCTTGTTGGGGAACCAGAAGTCCATCTCCGCGCTCGGTTCGGTGAACGGGAAGAAGCTCGGGCGCAGGCGGGTCTTCGACTCCGGGCCGAACATCTCGCGGGCGAAGCCGTCGAGGGTGCCCTGGAGGTTGGCCATGGTCAGGCCCTTGTCGATGGCGATGCCTTCGATCTGGTGGAAGACCGGGGTGTGCGTGGCGTCGAGCTCATCGGTGCGGAAGGTCTTGCCTGGGCACACGACGTAGAGCGGAACTCCGCGTTCGAGCAGGGACCGCGACTGCACGGGTGAGGTGTGCGTACGCAGCACGAGTCCCGCCTCGGCGGGGTCGACGAAGAAGGTGTCCTGCATCTGCCGGGCCGGGTGGTCGGGTCCGAAGTTGAGTGCGTCGAAGTTCAGCCACTCGGATTCGATCTCGGGTCCTTCGGCGACTTCCCAGCCGAGGCCGATGAAGTAGTCCGCCGCCTGCTCCTGGATGAGGCTCAGCGGGTGGCGAGCGCCGAGGTGGCGCCGATCAGTGGGCAGGGTGACGTCGATGGCCTCTTCGATGAGCACCGCGGCGTCGCGTTCGGCCTCGAGTTCGGCAAGGCGGGCGTCGTGGGCCTGCTTGACCTGTCCCCTGGACTTGCCGACGATCTTGCCGGCGGCGGCCTTGTCGGCCTTGTCGAGTGAGCCGATGGCCCGGTTGGCGAGCGCCAGCGGGGCTTTGTCACCGGTGTGGTCGATCTTCGCCTGCTTGAGGTCGTCGAGGGTGCGTGCGTCCGCGAAGGCTTTGAGGGCCGCGTCGACGGCCTGCTTCACGGCCGACTCGTCCAAGGGGTCGAGTTGGTCTGTCATCAATGTCCTTTTGTCCGTGTCGATGGGACGTCATTTCTCTTCGGTTTCAGTCTATCGCTTCCCCTGCCCGTACCTGGGCCGGTGTCCGCTGGGTGGGTGGGGTCGGCTCCCCCGCCGAGGTGGCCCTGCGGTTGCGCTCGTCCGCTGGGTGGGTAAGCCGCCTCGGTGCTGGTGGTGTGGGGTGGATCATAGGGATCGAATCGGGAAAAGCGTAGGGTCGGAAGCATGACGACACAGCGTGCATCCGATGTCATGGTCCGTGCTCTGGAGAACGAAGGCGTTGAGCGCATCTTTGGCATTCCCGGTGAGGAGAATCTCGACTTCGTCGACTCTCTGCGGAACTCCTCGATCGAACTCATCCTCACTCGCCACGAGCAGGCCGCCGCGTTCATGGCCGCCACCTATGGGCGGCTGACGGGCAAGCCGGGGGTGTGTCTGACGACGCTCGGGCCGGGGGCACTCAATCTGGCGACCGGGGCGGCGTACGCCCACCTCGGCGGGATGCCGGTGATCATGATCACCGGTCAGAAGGGCATCCGTACGGCCGAGCAGGCGGCGTTCCAGATGGTCAACACGGTGGCGACGATGGATCCGCTGACGAAGTCGAGCCGGCAGATCACCTCGGCGGGGATGATTCCGACGCTGGTCAGGGAGGCTTTCCGCGTCGCTCAGGCCGAACGTCCCGGACCGGTGCATCTCGAATTGCCCGAGGATATCGCAAGCCTGCCGGTCGACGGATTCGAGCTCATCGAACCGCACACGAACGGACGCGCCGTCGCCGGGGAGACAGCGATCGCGAACGCGGCGAACGTCATCCGCGAGGCGAAGCGGCCACTGCTCATGCTCGGCGCGGATACGAGCCGGGCCGACTGCACCGATCAGCTTTCGCGATTCGTCGCCGAGATGCGCATTCCCTATGTCACCACACAGATGGGCAAGGGGTCGGTGACGGGGGCGTCGGATCTGTACATGGGCACGGCGGCGCTGACTCACGGCGACTACGTCCACGACGCGATCGAGACTGCCGATGTCATCGTCACCATCGGTCACGATACGACGGAGAAGCCGCCGTTCACGATGGATGAGAACGGACCGACCGTCGTCCACATCGGCTACCGTGCCGCGGTGGTCGAGCAGGTGTATTTCCCGCAGTTCGAGGTGATCGGTGACCTGGGCCCGTCCTTGGACAAGCTCGCCGAGGCGCTCGGAGGTCCCGTGCCCACCGCCGAGGCGCTCCTGCCGATGCGTGATGACATCCTCATCAAGATCCACGAGGGGGCCGATGAGGATCGATTCATCCCGCAGCGGATCGTGCAGGAGGTCCGCGACGTTATGCCCGTCGATGGGTGCGTTGCGTTAGACAACGGGATGTATAAGATCTGGTTCGCCCGCAACTACCGCACCACCCGGGCGAACACTCTGCTGCTCGACAATGCGCTGGCGACGATGGGGGCCGGCCTGCCCTCGGCGATCGGGGCGAAGCTGACGTATCCGGAACGTCGCGTGATGGCGGTCGTCGGCGACGGCGGGTTCATGATGAACAGTCAGGAGATGGAGACTGCGGTGCGGCTGGGGCTCGACCTCGTCGTGCTCATCCTCGAGGACAACGCCTTCGGCATGATCCGGTGGAAGCAGGAGTCCGATGGGAAGCCTGACTTCGGGATGACGTTCAACAACCCCGACTTCGTGAAGTACGCGGAGGCGTACGGGGCTTCGGGGCATCGGGTCGAAGACGTCGACGGCATCAGCGATGCCTTGGAATCGGCGTTCTCGGCCGGCGGTGTGCACGTCGTGGTCGTGCCCGTCGACTACTCCGAGAACAAGCGAGTGCTCATTGACGAGCTGGGGTCGCGGTGAGGAGTCGGGGTGCGGTCGAAACGGCCGCTCTCATTCCACCGAGATCCCGAGCTCGCGAGCAAAGAGATCCGCGAAGAGCATCAGCTGAGTGTCGTCGATTGTCGCTCCCCGGAGCGAGTGGACGCCCGAGATCTTGTGCGGCTGCAGTCCGCGCAGATCGACATTGCCCAGCGTTGCACCCTCGCATTGGAACGCGCCGACGGTACTGCCGGGGAACGAGACGCGGCTGACCTTGGCTCGGTCGAGGTCGATCTCGTCGATCTTGCAGTCGCGGAACTCGACGTCGGTGAGCTTCGATCCGCGCAGGTTGAGGTACGAGATCCGGCAGTCGGCGATGAGCACTTTCTCCCATTCGCTGTCGTAGACGACACCGGCGCCGAGACGGGTCCCGGTGATCTCCGTGTGCAGAAGATTTGCCCGGGTCATGTTCCAGGTGTCGGCACGGCTGTCGGTGATGCTCGTCCCGGAGAATCTGGCACCGGTGAGATCGATCGGTGCTGCGGCATCGCCGAAGTTGACGTTCGTCAGTCGGCAGTCGAGGAACGTCGTTTGGGTGGCGTCCACCTCGGCGAGGTCGAGGTCTTTGAACTCCAAGCCTTCGAGGAGTTCCTCTGGACCGATATCGCCGAGGTAGCCAGCCGCTGGTGTGTTCAGTGAGAGCTTCGGAGGGCGCGGGGCTTCGGTCGTCATGTCCTCACCGTATCGGGTATGGGTGACGCAACCAGCGCGGGAGTACGTCGTCGCTCTTCCCGTGGCTCATCTTCGGTCACTAGAATGCAGAAATGAAGCCACTGACAACGATCCTGTCATTGCCCGTTGCCGATCCACAGTCCACAGCGACCTTCTACGCCGAGGGCCTCGGCCTGACGACAGACGGTGTTGAGGACGGCATCGTCGCCTTCGAATTGCCTAACCTGTCGATCTTCTTCATCTCAGCAGATGAGTACGGCCAGTACCTCGAACTCTCCGGACAGCCCGGTTCGAAAGACCCCGTTCCTGGAGCAAGCATCATCTCCTGCGCTTTCGCTACCCGAGCAGAGATCGACGAGGTGCTCGACCGTGCTGTCACCGCCGGTGGATCAGCAGATCCAGGACAAGACGTCGACGGTTCGTACATGGGCTACTTCGCTGACCTCGACGGCTACATCGGGGAACTCGTCGCCAATGAGCAGACCGCTAAGGCGGCAGCGAACAGCTGATCTTCTCGGACCCACCACAAACACAAGCCGGGGTGTCCCGATTCTCATCGAGACACCCGGCTGTTGTTTCTGTCCGGTCAGCTCAGCTGCCTGCGGCGGCGGACCGCCATGACGATCACTATACCGGCGGCCAGCAGCAGCAACGCGATCGCGCTGATGGACATGATGCCTGTCGCTCCTGTTCGCGGGAGGCCGTCCCCGCCCCCGTCGCTGTCGGAGGAGGCATCGGCCTGTGCCGACGCCTGTGCATCGTCGTCCGGGCTGGCTGCCGACCCGGAACTCGCCGATCCGCCGGAGTCGGACGAGCCACTGGCGTCGGACGAGTTGTTGGCATCTGCCTCGTCTCCAGCATTTGCCTTGTCATTGGCATCTGCGGAGTCTCCGGCGTTCGTGGTCCCCGAGTCGTCTGCCGACGCACTCGCTTCAGAACTCGAGTCAGCCGAGTCGTTGGCGCTTGCTTGGTCTCCGGCGTTCGCCGAGTCATCAGATCCTGCGGTCACGTTTGCCTTGTCCGTGCCGGAATCGTTCGCGTCCGCCTGATCCGAATCGGACGCATCCGGATCGTCACTGGCGTTCGCCGAGTCCTCAGAGTCGGCCGAATCGTTCGCGTCTGCTTGGTCCGAATCGGACGCATCCGGTGACGCATCGGAATCCGCATTTGCCGAATCATCGGCATTCGCAGAGTCCTCCGCATTCGCGTCATCCTCCGACGATGAACTCGCCGAGTCCGTGGCGTCCGCTTCATCTCCGGCATTCGCCGAATCATCAGCATTCGCCGAATCATCGGAGCTCGCCGAATCCTCAGCGTCGGCCGAATCATCCGAGTTCGCCGAATCATTCGAATCAGCCTGATCCGAATCGGACGCATCTGCTTCCGCCGACGAGTCGGAATCAGTTCCGGCGTTCTCGCCCGGGTCGTCATCCGGTGTTGGGATGCTCACTTCGGACGGATCCGACGACACATCGTCACCGCCCGGGGCCTTACCGGTCGCCGATGCCGAGTTATCCAACGAATCACTATCAACATCAGCCTGAGTCATCTCATACGACGCAGTACACGTCACCGAATCACCCGGCGCCAACGACGCCGCCTCATCAGGACACGACACATCCGACAACTCACCCGAACCCGAGAAGTCACCCTCAGCAACACCGACATCCGTGACCGTCACATTGCCCGTATTGACGATCTTGAACGAATACTCGACCGTCTCACCCGCAGCCACAATATCCTGATCCGCGGTCTTCTCCACCGACAACGCCGGGCCGTGCTCTGGCGTAGGAATCTTCACCTCGGACGGATCCGACGACACATCGTCACCGCCCGGAGCCTTACCGGTCGCCGACGCCGAGTTATCCAACGAATCACTATCAACATCAGCCTGAGTCATCTCATACGACGCAGTACACGTCACCGAATCACCCGGCGCCAACGACGCCGCCTCATCAGGACACGACACATCCGACAACTCACCCGAACCCGAGAAGTCACCCTCAGCAACACCGACATCCGTGACCGTCACATTGCCCGTATTGACGATCTTGAACGAATACTCGACCGTCTCACCCGCAGCCACAATGTCCTGATCCGCGGTCTTCTCCACCGACAACGCGGCGTCGGTATCGGCGACCGGTGTCTCAGTGCTGTCCTCAGCCGAGCGCACTTCGTCATCGTCCGGACCTGTACCCACGGCGGTCGCGGTGTTCTTCACGGGTTCGCCCTTGTCCACGTCACTCTGTGTGACAGTGTGCGATCCAGTGAACGTCGCAGAATCACCCGGCGCCAGGGTATCGACTGACGCGGGATCCAAGGTTCCGTCATCGATGCGATCGTCGTCCACCGTCACATCGGACAGAGTGTTGTTCCCGGTGTTCTCGACGACGAACGTGTAGGTGATCGACTCACCGACGTCGGCTGCCTCGTTGCCGTTCTCGTCCTGCAGCTCATTCGACTTCTTCAGGGACAGTCCGGCATCGCGGTCAGCTACCGGTGTTTCGGTGCTGTCCTCATCAGAGATGACAGGTGTCCCATCGCCCTCCGGCTGTGTCTGGGCCGTCGCAGTATTGACGATCGGTTTGCCGGAATCGACATCCGCCTGAGTCACGGTGTACGAGGCAGCGAAGGACGCGGTGTCCCCCGGAGCCAGCTCATCGACGGACTCAGGGTCCAACGTACCGTTCTCAATCCTGTCGTCCTTGATCGTGATGTCCTGCAACGTGATGTTCCCGGTGTTCTCCACGTCGAAGGAATACTTGATCGTCTCTCCGACATCGGCAGCACCGTTGTCGTTCTCGTCCTGCAGCTCATTCGACTTCTTGAGATTGAGCGCAGGCTCGGGACTGACGACAGGCCGTCCATCGGTGTCGACGGCCTCGAGCGGCGAGTCGTCCGGACTCGTCGCCTTCGCCGTCGCGGTGTTCTGGACACCGCCGGCGTCGACGTCGGCCTGCGTCACCTTGTAGCTCGCAGTGAATGTCGTCGAATCTCCCGGTGCCAGCGAGTCGACGCTGCCCGGATCGACCTCGCCGACCTTCGGGTCATCAATAGTGACATCTCTGAGCGTGGTGTTTCCGGTGTTCTTCACCGTGAACGTGTAGTCGATCGTGTCACCGACATCAGCCACCTCGGCGCCCTGTCTCTCACCGGACTTCTCCAGCGTCATCTGCGGGTCGCGCAGTTCCTTGTGCGTATTCGCCGTCGACGGTCCCGATTCGATGTCGTCACCACCCGGGGTGTTGCCTTTGGCAGTCGCCGTGTTCGTGATGTCGGTCGAATCAGTAGCGTCGATGTCGGCCTGGGTCACCGTATAAGTGCCTGTGAACGTTGCCTTCTCTCCAGGAGCCAGTCCGTTCGGCAGTTCATCGGGATCGCTCAGCTCGACGTCATCGACGCGGTCGTCGTCGATGCCGACATCGGTGATCGTCGTGTTGCCAGTGTTGGTGACGACGAACGTGTAGTTGATCTTGTCGCCGACCTTCGCCGAGGTGCCGTCACCATCGAGCGCGCCGGTCTTCTCCAAGTGGAGGCCGGCTGCCTGCGGAGCCAAGGGGACGTTCGCGGTGTCCTCGGCACTCTCGAGCGAATCCCCACCCGGCGTCGATCCCTTTGCCGTGGCGGTATTGACGACTGCTTGATCGCCCTCGCCCTGGCTGTCGTCGATGACCTTCTGGGTCACTTTGAAGCTCGCCTTGAAGGTCGCCTGGTCGCCTGGTGCCAGCGAGTCGACTGAACCCGGATCGAGCGTTCCGTCGTCGATGCGGTCATCGTCGACAGTGACGTCGCTGAGTGTGGTGTTTCCGGTGTTGGTGACGACGAAGGTGTAGTTGATCGTCTCTCCGGCATCGGCCACGCCGTTGTCATTGGCGTCATCGAGCTGGGCGGTCTTGCTGATCGCCAGCCCGTTGGACTGCGGGATCACCGGTGTGTTCGCCGTCGAATCGTTCGACTCGACCGCATCACCGTTCGGTGCCGACGCGTTGGCAGCGGCTGTGTTCGTGATGTCCTTGCCGGAGTCGAGATCGGCCTGAGTCACCGTGTATTTCGCGGTGAACGTCTCCTGCTCGCCCGGAGCGAGACTGTCGATCGATCCCGGGTCGATATCAGAGTCGAAGTCGAACTCGTCCGCGATGCTCACATCCGTCAGCGTGGTGTTGCCGGTGTTCGTCACGGTGAAGGTGAAGTCGATGACGTCGCCTGCTTCCGCGGCCGTCTTGTCCCCTTCGATCTCGCTCGACTTCTGCAGAGCCAGCCCGCTGCTCTGCGGCGTGACCGGCACGTTGTCGCTCGACTCGGTCGATTCGACCGGATCGCCCCCTCCTGGCGGCGTACCTGATGCCACAGCTGTGTTGACGATGTCCTCACCGGCGTCGATGTCGTCCTGAGTGATCTTATGACTTCCGGTGAAGGTCGTGTCCTCGCCTGGCGCCAGGGAATCCACCGAAGCCGGGCTCAGTGTCCCGTCATCGATGCGATCGTCTTTGACGGTGACGTCCGTGAGGGTCGTGTTCCCGGTGTTTCTCACCGTGAAGGTGTAATCGATGGACTCACCGGCGTCAGCTGTGCCGTTGTCGTTGCCGTCGTCGAGTGTCCCTTCCTTCTGCACGGAGATGCCGTCATCCTGCCCGGCAGTGGGCACGTTGTCCGTGGACTCGCCCGAGTCCACGGCGTCCCCGTTCGGGGCACTCGCCGAGGCGGTCGCGGTGTTGACGATGTCACCATCGGAGTCGATATCGGCCTGGGTCACGGTGTAAGTCGCCTTGAGCTCGGCAGACTCTCCGGGAGCCAGGGAATCGATCTGCGCAGGATCGGTGCTGTCGATCCGGTCATCGTCGATGGTGATGTTCTTCAGGGTCGTGTTGCCGTTGTTGGTCACGGTGAAGGTGTAGTCGATTTCGTCCCCGGCGTCGGCTATGCCGTTGCCGTTGGAATCGTTCCCGAGGGCCCCGTCCTTCTTCAGGGACATCGCCGAAATCGGTTCGGCAACAGGTACCTCGGTGCTCGACGGACCTGACTCGACGGAGTCTCCACCGGGATTGTCTCCCGAGGCCGTCGCCGTATTGTCGATGACACCGCCGGCATCCACGTCTGACTGCTTGACCGTATAGGTCGCAGTGAACGTCTCGCTGTCGCCGGGAGCCAGGCTGTCGATCGAACCGGGATCAATGCCGGCACCGTCGAAGTCGAACTCGTCGGCGATGCTGACATCCGACAGCGTCGTGTTACCTGTGTTCGTCACGGTGAACGTGTAGTCGATGGTCTCATCGACATCGGCGACATGGTTGTCGTTCGAGTCGTTGAGTTCGCTCGACTTCTCCAGACCGATGCTGCTGGTCTGTGCGGGCAGGGGTGTGTTGGTTGAGGACTCCGCCGATTTGACGGGGTCGTCCTGACCTGGCGAGGTTCCGCTTGCCGTTGCCGTGTTGCGGATGATGCCGGCACCGCCGGTACCGTTGCCGTCGACATCGGCTTGCGTCACCTTGTAGCTGCCGGAGAATGTCGCGTCTGCTCCCGGGGCGAGGGACGCCACGCTGTCTGGATCCGTGCCATCGATGAGTGAATCATTGATGCCCACGTTCGTCAGGGTCGTGTTTCCGGTGTTCTTCACCGTGAACGAGTAGTTGATCGTCTCCCCGGCGTCGGCAACCTTGTTCCCGTTGGAATCATCGAGGTCGTTCGTCTTCGTCAGCGACAGTCCCGGGGTACGTGTGGCGATGGGTGTGTTCGCCTTCGACTCCGCCGAGGTGGCTGTCTGTCCGGTCGGAGACTTACCGCTGGCGGTGGCGGTGTTCATGATCTCTTTGCCGCTGTTCACGTCGTCCTGAGTGACAGTGTATTTCGCGGAGAATCTCGTGCTGTCCTGGGGCTTGAGTCCGTCCGTCGATGCGGGGCTGATCCCCGGATCGTCGAAGTCGAAGCCGTCGTCGATGGCGACACCGTCGAGCGTCGTGTTGCCGGTGTTGGTGACGTCGAACGTGTAGTCGATGACTTCACCGGCATCTGCGACGCCATTGCTGTTCGCATCGTTGAGTTTGGATGACTTCTGCAGGGAGAGCGCCGGCTTCTGTGCATCGTTGGCGAAGGTGCAGACGATGTCGGCACCGCCTTGCGGGATCGTCACGTTGCCGCTTGTTCCGTCACCACTGGTCACGGTCTGACCGTTACGTTGGTTGACGCACTGATACTTCGATTTGTAGTTCGTCTGGCTGGCCCCGGCGCCCGTTTCCGAGATCTGGAAGGTCTGACCTGACCGCCCAATTATCGAACCAGCTATTTCCGAAGCCTGCTGGTTCTGGACCCCATTCTCGCTGCCGCGAGTCTCGCCGGTGTTGCCCGGAGCACCCTGCTGGAGTCCGTTGCCGGTGATGTTCAGGGTCGCCTGATCGCCCGAGGCAAAGCGGCCGTTGCTGAAGTCCTTCTGCACCTGAAGAGTGCTCGGCGTTGCGCATGAAGCCATATCGGTGGTGCCGGTCTGTGAGAAGGGGCTCGAGCTCACGATGCTGCCGCTGGTGGGATCGGCTCCGTACAGCGTGCTACCACTGCCCATGTAAAGCAGACCGTCGCCGCCGAATGCGACTCCGTTGATCGGTGCCGTGGCCGGGATACCAGTGACCTTGGTCCCGTCGATGACCTTCGGTTGAGTCTGGGTGGTCGTCGGAAGTTCCTGATTGACG
The DNA here is from genome assembly GCF_011617245.1 of Brevibacterium atlanticum. Classification (NCBI taxonomy): domain Bacteria; kingdom Bacillati; phylum Actinomycetota; class Actinomycetes; order Micrococcales; family Brevibacteriaceae; genus Brevibacterium; species Brevibacterium atlanticum. The sequence goes on from NZ_CP050152.1 coordinate 2,659,179, forward strand.
ACACCGAGGGTGGACTGCCCCTGTGCACTGGCCCCCACGTAGTACAACTCGCCGCTGTTGGAGAATGCGAAGTCACCGTTTCCGCCGTCCGCAGGCACCTGCCCTTGAGCGACCAGACCGAGCGACTGACCTGTCGAGGGGTTGAACCCGAAAACATTGAGTACGTACGGGTTTGTTCCTGAGATGCCTCCGTAGTAGAAGATTCCGGTCTTAGGGTTGACCGCACCGTGAGTGACCTGCGCGGTGGAGGGACCGCGACCGACCGTTTGAGAGGAGTTGCTATTAGTGTCGTAGCGGAAGATCTCTCGGTTGCCGTTGAGAAGGTACACTCCGTAGATCGAACTGCCGTCGGCGCTCATCCCCATGGAGTTGATCTGAGTGGCGGCAGTGGGCAATCCGAACTTGCCGCGACTTGCCTGCGCACCCGTGGCGGGGTTAACTTCCCAAAGGTTCTGTCCTGCGGTGCCTGAGCTGCCTTGCATTGTGTAGAGCGGGCCGCACTGGAGAGCCTGCGGGGAGACATCACTCGGAGCCGATTCCGCGGAATCCGCAGTCAACGGCAGCAAAGCCGCTACGAGAATGAGGGAAACAGCACCCGCGAACGCAGAACGCATATGTCGAGGGAAGCGAGCCATGAGCCTGAAGAGGGACCGCGCGAGCGGAAGGGCTGACATCGAACGTTGTGGTGCACGGGGCGGCATAGACGGCCTTTACTCATCGACGCATGAATCGCTATCCCGAGTGGCAGTGGGGTCAAGCACCCCGTCCGATCGCCTATCACCGCAGGTCACAGGTTTCACAGCGACGATCAGAGCCGCGAACAGGCCTCAGCGAGGGGTACCTTCCAGCGCACTCAAGATACCTTGATCAGTGATGATCATGTCACGGAATACACACTGCATTCAAGTATTCCGTTCAGTCCACGGTCATTTTTCATCCAGTCGGCAAGTTGCAGGAGCGCATGCTGCGTTCCTCATCCGCGACAATTCGCGCCTCGAACACGCTGACTTGAATACTCAGAAAACATTCGGGAACAAGAACCACTGCTCCGCTCGTTGCGCTGATGATCGACCCATCATCTCCCTCGGAAAGCGTCGGTGGCACCGGGAGACCACACGACCTGAAGACACCGGGCACGCCGTAGCCGAGATGCCGTCGTGGCGAACGACTCACTTATCCGCTGAGTCAAAGATCGCGTCGTGGGCGACATGTTTTTCAAGCTGCTGGTTGAGTGAGGATTACTATGACCTCACTCCAGCACGCACTCACGTCTGCACGCTCCGAGGATTCGCCATCATCGCTTTGATGCGGAGGAACACATCGGCGGCGAACAGGTCCGCCCACTTGATTCGGAACACGGTATAGCCGAGGTTGCGGAGCTGGTACTCGCGCTGCCGTTCGTGTTCGAACGCGATCTTCGGGTCGGTGGAATCGAGGTAGTACTTGCCTGCCCCATCGAACTCGGCGATGACTTTGACCGACTCATTGGCGAAGTCAGTGCGCGCGACGAAGTTCCCCTGTTCATCGACGATGGTCACCTGCGGTTCGAATCCAGGTATCGAGTGCTCGACGAATCTCACTGCACAGATCGACTCTCCGATGGACTCCCTCCGCGAATCGATGTTGTCGATGACGGCAGCGATTCTGCGCTGACGTGTTCGCACTGGGTGCGCCTCGCAATAGGTACGGAAAGATTCAGCCGTCACCAGAGATTTCCGGAGTGCCGCATCAACGACAGCTACGGCGAATGCGAGTGGATAGTCACGGGAGACATCGAGCAGAGTCTGTTCAACCGTTGTCAAGGAGACGCCGTCCGCCACGATGACGGCACTTGAGTCGAGATCGCGGTATCGAACAACCAGGTTCTTCCGGCGACTCCCCCGGCTCGGGTGGACCGCCTCGGCAGCGAGAGAATCGTTGCGTTCGAAATATGGGATGGGAAGTCCGTGGACGATGAGCGCACTCCGGTGCGCGAGCACGGCACCCGGTGGCATCCGCCCCACATAAGAGCGCGCTTTGATGCTCAGGTCCTCAGCCTGTTTCCGCATGCCCGACGTTTCGTGAGGAAGCCACACGTTTGCGGCTGAAGCCAGGGCAGCAGTGAATTCGTGGTCGGGGTTGGCACATTTTGAGGTGACCACGTAGACGCCACGACGAACCTTTTCCAGGCAACACTTCAGCGCCTGACTGATGTGGTAGGACGACCAGCCGGCGGCCCTGAGCTGTGCTGCGGAGACACATGCGTGCATACGCCCAGCATGGTCAGGTGCAGGTCGCTATGGCAATGGTGAGAATCCGGCCTGTGGACACCCTCCCACTCATGCGCACAGGGCCCGGATTCTCAAGCTGAGCACCGTCCTCTGGCCGCCGTCCACATGGTCAGCGAGGTCCGGACTAACGGACGTGAACCCACCACGCGAAAGCGAGAACGGCCGAACTGCAAGCAGGATTGGACCTCACCTATCCGTCCGGCCAAAGAACACGTCGTTGGAGGCGCGTTTTTTTGGCCGCAGCGATCAGTGGGCGGAAGTGCCTCACGGACGGGCGGTGCCGAGGCGATGGCGGCTCCGGCTGCCGCCTCACATCCGCTGATTGCGCGCGCTTTCGTAGATGCACACGCCGGCGGCGGTGCCGAGGTTGAGGCTCTCGGCCGAACCATAGATCGGCACGGCAACCGACGAATCACACAGTTCAAGGTCACCCGCGCTCATCCCCCACGCCTCGTTGCCGAACACCCACGCGGTACGCGCGGTGAGGTCGAGGCCCGTATCCCACGGGTGGTGAAGGTCGTGAGCCTCGTCGTTCGCATCGGCGGCGAGCACCTGGAGGCCACGGGCGCGGGCGAGTTCGGTCACCTCGGAGAGCCCGACTCCTGTGACCACGGGGATGTGGAAGATCGATCCGACTGTCGAACGGACCACTTTATCGTTGTAGACATCGACCGACGATGACGTCAGCACCACGGCATCGGCACCGGCAGCATCAGCGAGGCGGATGATCGTCCCCGCGTTACCGGGATCACGGACCTGGGAGAGGACGACGATGAGCTGCGCATCCTTGTTCACCACCGACGTCAGCTCCACATCGAGCGTCTTGCACACGGCAACGACGCCTTGGGAGTTCACAGTCGTGGCCAGCTCCGTGAGCACCTCGGGGGTGACGATGCTGCACTGGAGACGCCCGTGCTTGGCCGAGGTCACGAACTCAGGGTGCTCCTCGGCAGCCTCCTCGGTGATGAAGAGCTCGACGACCGAACCCGAATGAGCCAGCGCCTCCCGAACGGCCTGGGGTCCTTCGACGAGGAACTGCCCCGTGGCCTTGCGGTCACGTCGCTTGAGCAGCTTCGCGGCGTTCTTGATCCGCTTCGACTGCGGCGAGGAGATGACGTCTGGAAGCTTCATGCGTACGAGGTCCTAAGAATCGAGTGAGATCTGGTGGAAAGCGAGAACGATGCCGGAGGGCGGCGGGACGGGACGAAGCTGTGGCCGGTCCGGACAAGGCCGGAACGGGAACGGCCCGAACAGACTCGACGGCCCCGAACCATGTCAGTTCGGGGCCGTCGGCAGTCACCGAAGTGACCGAATACTCTTCAGTGACGTCGCTCAGGCGGCGTCGGTCTTCGCTGCGTTGACGTCAGCAGGAAGAGCGTCTTTGGCGACCTTGACCAGGTGCGCGAAGGTGGCCGAGTCGTTGACGGCGAGCTCGGCGAGCATACGACGGTCAACCTCGACGCCAGCAGCCTTGAGGCCCTGGATGAAACGGTTGTAGGTCATGCCGTTCGCGCGGGCTCCGGCGTTGATGCGCTGGATCCACAGGCGACGGAAGTCACCCTTGCGGGCGCGGCGGTCACGGTAGCTGTAGACCAGCGAGTGGATGACCTGTTCCTTGGCCTTGCGGTACAGGCGCGAGCGCTGTCCGCGGTAGCCGCTTGCCCGGTCGAGGATGACCCGGCGCTTCTTGTGAGCGTTGACCGCTCTCTTCACACGTGCCACGTGTTACTCCTTTGAAAATTCTCAATCTGCCGGCAGTGCCGGTCTCTGGTGAAAGCTGTGGGAGCCGATGGTCGGCAACCTTGGGAAGTCCCAGAACTCAATCCGGGTTGCCCTGGACCATGTCCAAGGCGAGAAGACCCGTAAGGGGTCTCACCTGCCCTTGAGCTTGACCAGAAGCTTGCGGGCCATCTTGCGATCTCCGCCGGTCAGGACCTGGTCGGTGGACACGCGGCGCTTACGAGCCGAGGACTTGCCCTCGAACTTGTGCTGGTTGTTCACGCCTTCACGCATGATCTTGCCACGGCCAGTCACGCGCATGCGCTTCTTGGCGCTGCTGTTCGTCTTCTGCTTCGGCATAATGCCGTTCTCCTTTGCAATTCGTTGCCGGCGTCGACCGCCAGCAACTACTTTCCGCGCACAGACCGAAAGCGGTCTGGCACGCGACGTTACTTACTTCTTACGCGTCCGAGTCGGCTGCGTTCTTCTCAGCAGCAACCCGATCGCGACGGGATTTCACCTCGGCGGACTTGCCCTTGGCACCTGCCGATGCCTTCCGAGCTTCCGCCTTGGCGTCAGACTTTGACTTGAGTGGGGCGATGACCATCACCATGTTGCGTCCGTCGACCCGAGGGGAGGATTCGACGGTGCCGAGTTCCGACACATCTTCGGCCAAGCGGTTGAGCAGCTTGATGCCCATCTCGGGGCGGGACTGCTCACGGCCGCGGAACATGATCATGACCTTGACCTTGTCGCCGCCTTCGAGGAAGCGGGTGACATGGCCCTTCTTCGTCTCGTAATCGTGTTCGTCGATCTTGAGACGGAAGCGGATCTCCTTGAGCGCAGTGTTTGCCTGGTTCTTCCGGGCTTCCCTGGCCTTCTGAGCCGATTCGTACTTGAACTTTCCGTAGTCCATGAGCTTGGCTACGGGTGGCTTCGCCTGCGGTGCTACCTCGACGAGATCGAGATCTGCCTCGCGGGCGAGATCGAGTGCCTTGCGAATGGCAACGATACCGACCTGTTCACCATTGGGTCCGACCAACCGGACCTCGGGAACCCGAATCCGGTCATTGATGCGCGTCTCGCTGATGTGTTCACTCCTTTTGCTCAAATGTGGTCGTGACAACGAAAAAGGCTCCCGTTGACACACATGCCAAGGGAGCCTGCACACACGAGCAGTACGGTTGACCGTACCGGATCAGTGAATACACCTCGATCTGTGACCCTTCCGGACCGATATCCGTCAGGCAGATCTTTGGACCCGATCGCTCTTCGCGATCAAGGTGGGAGTCAGACTCCGCTTCGCACCAGCCTCAAGTGTACTACGCTTCATGACTCTTCGCACATCGAGGCCCCTGCGTGATCGTCGCGTTGATTTATATGTCAAGCTTATGGCATGAGTTCTGAAGATTCCGTTCCCACCGACGCGATAGCTGACGTCACGCGCGATATCGCCGAGGTGCCCGCCGTCGAGGTCATCACCTCCAGCGCCGTCCACCTCATGTCCGCCGCCGCCATCAAGTGCGGCCTGGCCGAGGACACCCCCGAAGGCCGGGGCGCCGACCTCAAGGACCTCGACGAGGCTCGCAAACTCATCACCGCACTCGCCGGTTTCGTCACCGGTGCGGCCACAGTGATCGGCGACCACCACGCCCGCCCGCTGCGCGATGGCCTGCGGAGCCTGCAGCTGGCCTTCCGCGAGGCATCGGAATTCCCGGACGAGCCCGGTCAGGGCCCCGGAGAGAAGTTCACCGGCCCCGTCCGCTGAGCCCACTCCCCCTCCGACAGATTCGAACGCGGCCCTCGACCATCGATCGGGGGCGCAGTCATATCCTCACTCGCCGAGGTGGCCCCGAGTTCACAGCGGGAGCCGCCTTCACATTGCGTGCAGGGCGTAGTGACGACACGCCCTCGATCAACCACTGTCGGTCAGAAGCCGAGATCGGCGATGAGCGCTCTCATGAGGTCGTCTTCGTTGTCGTCGAAGCCTGGGCCGAACTGCCCGAAGCGCAGGCCGTTGATCGCTCCGATGATCGCAACCCAGACGCTCAGCGTCCGCAGGATCACTGCGTCATCGCATTCGATCCCGAGCTCTTTCAGGCCGCCCCGAAGCGGACCGAGTGCACGAGCAGTGGTCGTTGTGTCGGCTGATCCGGTCCCAGCTCTCACAGTCGAGCTCGACGTCGAGGGTGAGTTCGCGCTCCGCGGATCTCCCCCGCCGGCTGTCTCCGCCGATAGCGCTATGAGCTGTGTCAACGCCACCATCACTCGCGTTCCCGGCACAACGGTCTCGTGTCTGGGCGCTTCATAGTCAGGCACCGGTGTTCCGTAGATGAGTGCCCAGCGGTTGGGGAACCGCCGTGACCAGTCGAGCATGCTCAAGGCCAGAGCTTGGACGGACCGCTCCTCCTCGAGCGCCGCATCGACCTCGTCGGCGATCTGAGTGAAGGCGTCGCGGATGAGGACCGTCAGCAGCTCGTCGCGGCTCTTCACATAGCGGTAGACCGCACTCGAGACGACGCCGAGCTCGCGGGCGATCGCCCGCAGAGACAGGCCGGCGACACCATCCTCGTCGATCATCCGATTGCCGATCTGCGTGATCTGGGTTTCCGTCTCAAGCCGCGCGCGCTGCCGCGGAGTCGTCTCGGTCATGACGTCACTCTACGATCCGAGAGCGTCAATAACAAAAGTGAGCACTGCTCTTGCTTTTCATGGCTGACCGCTCTACGCTCGATTGAGAGAGCACTGCTCTCTGAAACTCTTTCGGGAACTCTTCATGTGAAGGACTCAACGCCATGACCACTGCACTCATCATCGGAAACGGACAGATCGGCGCAGAGATCGCCGCTCAACTCAGCCAGGCCGGGACCACGGTCCGGATCGCCACCCGCTCGGGTGGCGTACCCGCGGCTCCCCGGTCACACTCGACACAGACGGAAGCCGGCGCCGCCGCGACCGCGACAGTCGCCGCGCCCACCCACATCAAGGCCGACGCAAGCGATCGCGAACAGCTCATCGAGGCCGCCCGCGGGGTCGATGTGATCTTCGCCTGCGCTCACGCGGCCTATGACAGCAGGGTCTGGGAGCGGGTCCTTCCGGGACTCGACGCCGCGGTCCTCGACACTGCCGCCGAGCTCGGCATCCCCGTCGTCTTCCCTGAATCCGTCTATGCCTTTGCCGGCCTCGACCAACCGATCACCGAGGACTCCCCCTTCGCTCCCGTCGACGACAAGGGACGGATCCGTCAACGCCTCCTCGAGGCGCGTACGGCCCATCCGGCCACCTCGGCGAGCGTCATTGCCGGGGATCTGCTCGGCCGGACGGCCGAACCGAAGACCTCGGTGGTGAGGCTGTGCATCACGGAACCGATCGCGCACGGACGGCGAGCCTTCGTTCCCGCTCGCGCCGATGTCGCCCACGGGATCACGGTCATCGCCGACCTCGCGGCCGCGATGATCCGGGCGGCGGAACTGCTGGCCGGCGTCCCTGCGGGGACGCACAAACTCCTCCTGGCGCCCGCGTCGAATCCGACACTGGCAGAGATCGCCGAGTTCACGCACTCCGAACTCGGCTCTCGGGCGAAGCATCCGTTGGCGCTGCCCCACTGGGTCATCCGCGCCATCGGACTGTTCGACCGCTCGATGTACGAGGTGGGCCAGCTCGGACCCATCTGGTACGAACCCTGCGTCATCGAGCCGGGCACGCTGGGCGACTCCGTCCCGACGACCGATTGGCGCGACGGCGTGCGTCAGATGCTCTGAGCCTTCCCTACTTGAGGAAGATGCCGTTGCCGGGACCCAGTGGCAGATCGAAGAAGAACCAGATCGCCAGCAGCGCGGCCCAGGCCAGCCAGAACGGAATGACGAACGGGAACATGCGGGAGATGATCGTGCCCAGGCCCGCATTCGGTTCATACCGGCGGACGAGGCCGAGGAGGACGATCATGTACGGGTTGAGCGGGGTGATGACCTGGGTGGCCGAGTCGCCGACGCGGAATCCGGCCTGGATGAATGCCGGCTCGTAGCCGAGGATCGCGAACAGCGGCACGAACACCGCGGCCATGAGCGTCCACATCGACGAGCCGGAGACGATGAAGAGGTTGAGCACGCTGGCCAACAGCATGAAGCCGATGACCGCGGCGAACCCGGTCAGGCCGATGCTCTCGAGCCCGTCGGCGCCGGCCACGGCGATCCACGAACCGATTCCCGTCCAGTTGAACAGGGCGATGAACTGGCCGAGGATGAACGCGAGGATGAGGAACGACATCATGTCGATGATCGACTGGCTCATCATCCTCACCAGGTCATTCATCGAGCGCACGGTGCGCACGACGAACCCGTAGACGACGCCCATGAGCATGAAGTACGCGAAGACGATGAACACGATCGACGACAGCAGCGGCGACTCCGGGAGGAAGCCGCCGTTCTCGTTCCGCCACGGCGAATTCGGGATGAGGAAGGCGACGAGGAGCACCGCGGTGAGCAGGAGTGCCGCAACAACGGACCAGATCAGGCCCTTCTTCTCCTCGGGCTCGAGGTGCGCCTGGATCTCTGTGTCCGTGGAGTCCTCGGACCCTGACTCCTCGGACCCTGACTCCTCGGAACCTGACTCCGCAGAACCTGACTCTGCGGAGTCGTTCCCTCGCCGGTCGGCAGCCGCCTGCTGATCGGAGTACGGGCTGTCCTTGGCCTGGTATTCCTTCGCCAGGCCCGTGCCGCCGGCGTTCGCATACTCGCGCGGTACTCCCTTGCGGATCATGTTCGGTTCGATGAGCTTATCGATGATGAAGCCCGCGATGATCGAGAGAACGATCGACGCGGCGATGTTGAAGTAGTAGTTCGACACCGGGTTGACCGCTGTGTATTCGGTTCCTGGCAGGGTGTCCATCACCGAGGTCGTGATGCCCGCGAACAGGGCGTCGAGGCTGGTGGGCACGATCGATGTCGAATAGCCGGCTCCGGTGGCGGCGAACCCGCCGATGAGTCCGGCCATCGGATGCCGTCCTGCCGCCTTGAACACGAGCGCGGCCAGCGGCGGGATGATGATGAACGCTGAGTCGGCCATGATCGAACCGACCACACCGACGAATCCGACGGCGTAGGGCAGCAGCCAGCGCGGGCTCGACCCGAAGGCGATGCGCACAGCCGCAGCGAGCATCCCCGACTTCTCGGCCACACCGACGGCCAGCAGGATCGGCAGCACGGTGGCCAGCGGTGGGAACCCGATGTAGTTGTCGCCCATCGTCGTCGTCAGCCACGACAGGCCCTCACCGGTGAAGAGTCCTTTGATGGCGACGGTCTCATCGCTGCCGGGGATCGACACTGTGACATCGGCGAGTGCCATGGCCGTCGAGATCGCGCCGGTGAGGAGGAAGAGACCGAGGAAGAGGGTGAACGGTTCGGGCAGCTTGTTGCCGACCCGTTCGATTCCGTCGAGCATGCGTTGGCCGATGCCGACCTTTCCATTGGTCGTCGTTGACATGAGCAGTCCTTCTGGTCGATGGAGAGGGCTGGGCGTTGCGGGTTCAGTGTGGACGGTGCGGATCAGTCGAAGTAGTGTGCGACGTCGATGGCTCCGCCGTCGCGGGAGAACTCCTCGACCACCTCGGCGGCGAGGGCATCGTCGACGAGGAAGTCCAGGGCCGTGCAGGCCAGCCCGTATGCAGCGTCGACGGCCGCGGATTCGGCTGCGGGAGTCTTCGCGGCCTCGGCGAATTCACGGGTGTGCAGGGCCACCTCGGCGTCGGCGGTCTTGATGAGCGGGTGGATGCCGGGGATCCGGTAGGACACGTTGCCGAAGTCCGTGGAGGCGGCGATCGACTCGTCGAGGACGCCGCCGGGCAGCGGTGAGCGTCCACGGGTCTGCTCGTGTTCGGCCCACCGAGCCGTCAGCGCCTGGTTCGTGCGCACCGGCAGCGAGGGCGGGTGTTCGTCCCATTCGACATCGACACCGGTCCCGGTCATCAGCGCCGCACCCTTCGCGGCGTCCTCGACCCGGTCGGAGAGTTCTTTGAGCGTCTCGGGGAACTTCGAGCGGACGTAGCACTGCACGGTCGCGGATTCGGTGATGATCGACGGTCGAGTGCCGCCGTCGCTGATGACCGCGTGCAGACGCGAGATCGGCGGCATCTGCTGCCGCAGCAGGCCGAGTCCCTGATAGAAGAGGTTCGCCGCGTCCAGGGCGTTGCGGCCCATGAACGGCTGCGCCGAGGCGTGAGCGGCGATGCCGGAGTAGGTGACGGTGAGCAGGCGGCGACCCAGCCACACCTGGTCGGCGCAGTCATAGCCGTACCCGTGGACCATGATGGCCGCGTCGATGCCGTCGAAGGCTCCGGCCCTGGCCATGACCTCCTTGCCCGAGTGCCCTTCTTCGGCGGGGGTGCCCAACAGCACGACGGTGCCGGGAACTGCGTCCGGGTCTTGCTTCCACAGGGCGTGGAGGGCGAGGATGGCGCCGACGCCTGCGGTGGCGATGATGTTGTGCCCGCACGCGTGGCCGATCTCCGGCAGGGCGTCGTATTCGGCGAGGATCGCGATGGTGCGACCGTGACCGGAGCCGGTGGTCGCCCGCAGGGTGGTGTCGACGCCGTAGAGTCCCGTGTCGACGTCGATGCCGTGGCCCTCCAGCACCGAGGCGATCGCCTGGACGGAGTCGAATTCGACGAAGGCCGTCTCGGCCAGGGAATGGATGGTGTGGAGCAGGCTCGTCAGCTCATCGCCGGCGTCCTCGAGGGCCGCGGCGATGCCCGTCCGGCTGGCTTCCGGGGCGCCGGTGAAGTCCGATTCCCAGGCGGCTGCCCGTGAGGCGCGCTCATCGGTCTGGCGGGCCATCTCATCGAGGTAGCTCTCATCGGGCGCGGTCGGGTGGCCGAGGTCACGGATGTCGTTCATGGGACTTAAGCATAGGTGCCCGAAGGCTGCGACACACCGGTGTCCGTCATCGGTCGAACTCGCCGAGGCGGCCTGACGTGGGGAGGTAACGCGGCCGTCCGACGCGAGAAGTCTTATCGCCGAGGCGGCCCACCGGGGTCAGGCCCGTGACCGTGCCGACCGAGTCAGGATCGAATGAGGCGGATGGCCAGGGAGTCGATCTTCGTGACGAGTTCCTCGTCGCCGGCCACGGCCTCCTGGAACCCGCGGACGTCATCCTGGCCCACCTCGGACTCGACACCGAGGGAGATCCCGAGCTCCGGTCCCCCGAGGTGGACGTTGGAGCTGCCGGGACTGATGGCGAGCTTCGCCAGCCAGGGGAAGGATTCGGCGATGGCGCACACACGTCGGGCCACCTCGGCGTCGGCCCAGGACGGGGTCCACGGCTGGGATTGGACGAAGGCGAACATGGCCGGTCGGCGCAGCAGGAACGAGGACTCAGCGCCCGGGTCGAGGACGACGAGCTGGGACTCGGCCTCGATCGCGCCGAGCACGAGCCGCTCGGATTCGATCGGAACGGGACGGGCGTCCGGATGCCAGGCGGTCAGCGGTGGGATCCCGGAGAACCCGGGGGTGCACTCACGTCCGTCGTCGGCCTGGAGGCGGACCATCGCCATCTCCGAGGAGTTGTCCGACATCAGCCCGTTGTCCCCGACCTCCTGGTCGACGACCATCGGCACGATCGGGGCATAGAGCCGGACCCCGGACAGAGCGGTGACGACCTTCTGGTGCGCCACCGGGTCCAAGGGCGCGTTCGCGACCTCGCCCATCGCCTCGAGCAGCTCGGCATCGGCCAATCCGGAGTCACCCGAGAACGGGTTGGGCTTGAGATTGCGCCCGGCCCACTCCTGTCCGGCCGAGTCGGTGGGTCCGTGCGAATGGTCGGAACCGTGCTGATGGCCCGACTGTTCGAGCGCTTCATCGGGTCCGTGTGAGTGCGTGCTCACCGGCTCAACGTCCTGCGACGTCGAGGGCTTCTTCGAGGGTGAACTTGCCGGCGTAGAGGGCCTTGCCCACGATCGCGGAGTCGACGCCGTAGGGCACGAGTTCGCGCAGGGCGCGCAGGTCCTCGAGGCTCGACACACCCCCGGAGGCGACGATCGGGGTCTCGGTCTTCTCGGCCAGGGATTTGAGCAGTTCGACGTTGGGGCCCTGCAGGGTGCCGTCCTTGCGCACGTCGGTGACGACGTAGCGGGCGCAGCCGGCGGCTTCGAGGGCGTCGAGGACCTCGTAGAGGTCTCCGCCGTCCTGCGTCCAGCCGCGGGCGGCCAAGGTGGTGCCGCGGACGTCGAGGCCGATGGCGACCTGATCGCCGAAGCGGCCGATCATCTCGGCCGTCCACTCGGGGTTCTCCAGGGCGGCGGTGCCGATGTTGACTCGTTCGGCGCCGGTGTCGAGTGCCCGTTCGAGGCTTTCGGTGTCACGGATGCCGCCGGAGAGTTCGACCTTGATGCCCACAGCCTTGACGACCTGATTGAGCAGGTCGGAGTTCGAGCCGCGTCCGAAGGCCGCGTCGAGGTCGACGAGGTGGATCCATTCGGCGCCCCGATTCTCGAAGTCCTGTGCCGCGTCGATGGGTGAGCCGTAGTCGGTTTCGGTGCCGGCTTCGCCCTGGACGAGGCGGACGGCCTTGCCGTCGGCGACGTCGACTGCGGGAAGGAGTACGAGCTTGTTCGGGGTGTCTGTCATTGTGACCTTTCTGCGAAGGTGCCCACGGGGTTTGGGCGGTTCCGGAATTGCGAACGGTTCCAGGGTTTCGGGCAATGGTAGTCGGTGTGCTCGGTCAGGAGCTGGGCGTCGGGCCGGGAAACGTCGCGAGCCAGTTGCGCAGCAGCTGCTGCCCGGCCGCGGCGGACTTCTCCGGGTGGAACTGGGCGGCCCAGGTGGTGCCGTCCTCGACGGCGGCGACGAAGTCCTCACCGTGGCGAGCGGTGGTCACGATCGTGCCGGGCGGCGGCTCGGTCGCCGCATAGGAGTGGACGAAGTAGAACCGTTCGTCTTCGATGCCTGAGAACATCGCCGAGGTGGCCGGTGCACTGATCTGCGTCCATCCCATGTGCGGGACGACGGGAGCGTTGAGTCCGGTGACGGCGCCCGGCCACAGACCGATTCCCTCGGTCTCGACGCCGTGCTCCTCGCCGCGGGCGAAGAAGACCTGCAGTCCCACGCAGATGCCCAGCAGCGGTCGGCCCTGTGCGTGGCGGTCGCGGATGAGGTCGACGGCTCCGACGTGTCTCAGTCCCGCCATGACGGCGGAGAATGCGCCGACGCCGGGGACGAGGAGTCCATCGGAGTCGTCGATGACGTCGTGATCGGCCGTCAGCGTCACCTCGGCGCCGGCGGCGGCGACCGCGCGGACGGCTGAGCGGACGTTTCCGGCTCCGTAGTCGAGGACAGCCACCGTCGTCATCGTTTCGCTCCCTTGCCGAGCACCGACCAGATCCGCCACAGGGCGAAGAGGAGGACGATGATGCCGAAGACCGCGACGACCCAGGCGACGGTGTTGCCGCCGATCCCCAGCGCGAGGCCGAAGGCGGTGACCAGTCCGGCGAGGATCGCGACGATGATCCACAGCAGAGCGGTGCGGGCCACGGCCGCCCGACCGGGGCTCATGGTCGCGGCGCTGGCCTGCAGCTTCGTCATCGAACTCGTCTCGATGCTGCCCTCGACGTCGTGTGCCGATACGGTCTCGAGCAGGAGACCTTCGAGCACGTCGGGCAGATTCTTCAGCGCGAGCCCGGCGGGAACGTCGGATTCGCGGGTGCCGTGGCGGTAGTGTCCGGCGTCGATCTGCTCCTCGCTGCGGACCAGCAGGAGGACCTCGTGTTTGCCGGCGAGCTTCGAGATCGCGGCGGCCGCCTCGTTGCCGGAGGCGACATCGGTGTTGCTCAGCACGATGCCGGTGAACTCTCCGATCGGCACGATGGTGCCGGAGATATTCGACAGCACGCAGGCGGCGGCCAGCTGCTGGGCGACCCCGAAGGGGGTCACGACGACGGTGGTGCTCACAGGACTCCCTTGGTGCTGGGGACGGAATTGCTGCGGGGGTCTTCCTCGACGGCTTCGCGCAGGGCCCGGGCGAAGGCCTTGTACTGGGCTTCGACGATGTGGTGCGGGTCGCGGCCGCGAACGAGGTCGAGGTGGACGGTCAGTCCGCCGTGGAAGGCGATGGATTCGAGCGAGTGCGAGGTCATCGATCCGGTGAAGTGACCGCCGATGAGGTGGTACTGCTGGCCTTCGGGTTCGCCTTCGTGGACGAAGTAGGGACGACCGGAGACGTCGACGACGCACTGGGCCAGGGCCTCGTCGAGTGGGACGGCGGCGAAGCCGTAGCGGCGGATGCCGACCTTATCGCCGAGGGCCTCCCTGAGCGTCTGGCCGAGCACGATGGAGGTGTCTTCGACCGTGTGGTGCACGTCGATGTGGGTGTCACCGGTGGCGGTGATGTCGAGGTCGATCATCGAGTGCTTCGACAGGGCGGTGAGCATGTGGTCGAAGAACGGCACGCTCGTCGAGATCGTCGAGGCACCGGTTCCGTCAAGATTGACGGACACGGACACCGTGGATTCGGAGGTCGTGCGTGAGTTCTGGGCCTGCCTCATGGAGTGCCTTTCGTCGGGGCGGCTGATGACGGGGTCGGGGCGGTCGCCGAATCAGGCTGCTGTGCGAGAATGCTCGGGTCCTCGGCGAGGATGTCATCGATCGCGCGCAGGAATGCGTTGGTCTCTTCCTCGGTGCCGGCGTTGACACGTGCGTGACCATCGATCCCGATATCGCGGATGAGCACTCCGCGATCGAGCAGCTTCTGCCACAGCTGTGCCGGGGAGGAGATGTTGCCGAAGAGCACGAAGTTCGAATCACTGTCGTGGACGCGAAAACCGACCGCGGCGAGGTGGGCGGACATCCGGTTGCGGGAGTCGATGAGTCGGTCGACATTGCCCAGCAGCACCTCGGCGTGTTCGAGGGCGGTGCAGGCGAGGACCTGCGTGATCTCGGAGAGGTGGTAGGGCAGGCGGACGAGCCGGAGGACGTCGATGAGTTCGGGGGCGGCGATGGCGTAGCCCAGTCGCAGACCTGCGCAGGCGAAGGCCTTGCTCATGGTGCGGGAGACGACGAGGCGGGGGCGGCCCTGAAGCAGGGTCATCGCCGATGACTTCGCCGGGCGGGAGAACTCCGCATACGCCTCATCGACGATGACGATGCCCGAACAGTTGTCGTAGGCGGCTTCGATGACGTCGAGGCCGATCGAGGTGCCGGTCGGGTTGTTCGGGGTGCAGAGGAAGACGATGTCCGGGTCGACACGTGCGACCTCGGCGGCCACCGAGTCGGCGTCCAGGGTGAAATCGTCCTTGCGGGCCGAGTCCTGCCAGGTGGCTCCGGTGCCCGTGGTGATGAGCGGGTGCATCGAATAGGACGGGGTGAAGCCGAGAACGGTACGGCCCGGTCCACCGAAGGCCTGGACGATGTGGCTGAGGACTTCGTTCGAGCCGTTGGCGGCCCAGATCATGTCGGGGCTGAGTTCGACCGTGTCGCCGGCACGGCTGTTGACGCCGTCGAGGTAGGTCACCAGGTGTTCGCGCAGAGCGGTGAATTCGCGGTCGGGATACCGGTTGAGTCCGGCGTAGTGATCCTCGACTGCGGAACGCATGCTGTCGACGACGACTTCGGGCAGCGGATAGGCGTTCTCGTTGACGTTGAGCTGAACCGGCACGTCGAGGTGCGGCGCGCCGTACGGCTTGAGTCCGACGAGGTCCGAACGCACTGGCAGAGATTCGATGTTTCCCACGCGAACAGTCTACCGAGAGACACCGTTCGACCTCGCGGCGGGTCGGGCCGCGAGACGCCGGCACCGGCGTCCGCCGGGCTGAGGCCGGGTAGTGCCTCAGTCGACGGGAACGTCGAGGGTCTGTCCGGGATGGACGGTCGGGGTCGAGAGGTGGTTGATCTCGATGATGTCGGAGACGACATCACGGGTATCGCGGTCGATGCCGAGATTCGAGGCCACGGTCCACAGCGATTCGCCGTCGCCGACGACGACCGAATCGGCGGCGATGCCGACGCTCTCGGATTCCGTCTCGGCCACAGCGGCGGCCGAGAACGACTGAGTTGCCAGGAAGAGTGCTCCGCCGATGACGACGAGAGCAATGAGCAGAGTTCTGAGCAGGCGCACCGCCTGACGTCCACGAGTGGTCAGGCGCAGTCCTGTGTTCTGTGCAGACATCGCATTACCTCTTTCATTCGTACGATTCCACCAGCAATCGGTAGAACGTCTGTTCTATTCAACATGCCAATCGAACAAATGTCCAGTCCGACTCGAACATCTATGCGACAATGAGAGGGAACCAGCGTTGTTGATTGATCTGTCAGAACCATCTCAGTCGGCACTGACACGAGATTCTCCGCAGCGGAGAACACGGTGTTCAGCGGCAGGGAATAGAACGAAGGGGAACGAGCAATGGTTCAGAACAAACGAGGCAGAGGCAGGCCTCGCAACGAGGATGTCGCCAGCGAGATCGCTGCCGCCCGCAGCGATGACGAAGTGGTGCAGATCCCGGAGGGTTCGACCGGTGAGGGCGACTTCCGCCTCTCCCCCAGGCAGCGTCTCGTGCTCGAGACCATCGAACGCGCTGTCGTCACCAACGGCTACCCGCCGAGCATGCGTGAGATCGGCGAGGCTGCCGGACTCGCCTCGCTCTCGAGCGTCGCCCATCAGCTCTCCCAGCTCGAACGCCTCGGCTACGTCCGTCGCGATCCGAAGCGCCCGCGTGCCATCGAGGTGGTCAACCCCTTCGAAGAGGAAGAGGCGGAGCGCGCGAAGTTCGAGGAGCTGTCGAACAACACCGTGCAGGTGCCGGTCGTCGGTCGCATCGCCGCCGGCGGTCCGATCCTCGCCGAGCAGGAGGTCGACGATGTCTTCTCCCTGCCGACCCAGGTCGTCGGCTCCGGCGAGATGTTCCTGCTCAAGGTCGTCGGCGATTCGATGATCGAAGCTGCCATCTGCCACGACGACTGGGTGGTCGTGCGCAAGCAGCACACCGCGGACAACGGTCAGATCGTCGCTGCCCTCCTCGACGGCGAGGCGACGGTGAAGACGCTCAAGCGCAAGGCCGGTCAGCAGTGGCTGATGCCGCAGAACGAGAACTACGAACCCATCGACGGCACCTACGCCCAGATCATGGGCCTGGTCGTCGCGGTCATCCGCCGCCTCTGACCCGCCCTCCGGCGAGAGCCACTCCCGCCGCTGAATCGAACGCCCGCGACCACCCGGTCGCGGGCGTTCGTTCTATTCCGGCTCTGCGTCGGCGGACTATTCTGACTCAGCCTCGGCGAGGCGGCTCAGGCTCGTGCGCACGAGCTGAGCGTTCGTCGTCGGCCACATCGGCGGCATCGAGTTGACGAGGAACCCGGCATAGCGTGCCGAGCGCAACCTGGAGTCGAGCACGGCGACGACTCCCCTGTCCTTCGTCGAGCGGATGAGTCGGCCGGCACCTTGGGCCAGTCGCAGGGCGGCGTGGGTCGCGGACACGGCCATGAAGCCGTTGACCCCATGCTGATCGGCATCGCGTGCCCGGGCCTGCATGAGCGGGTCGTCGGGCCGGGGGAACGGCAGTCGGTCGATGATGACGAGTCGGTTCGTCCGGCCCGGTACGTCGACGCCCTGCCACAGCGACATCGTGCCGAACAGGCAGGTCTGATCATCGCTGGTGAACTGGGAGACGAGTGCGGGCAGTCCGTCATCGCCCTGGAGCAGGATCGGGAAGTCGAACTTCGTGCGCAGGTGCTCGGCGGCAGCGTTCGCCGCGGCCCGTGAGGAGAAAAGGCCGAGGGCCCCACCGTTCGAGGCCTTGACGAGTTCTTCGAGCTCGGTGAGCGTCTCCGCGCTCAGACCGCTGCGACCGGGTTTGAGCAGGTGTGAGGCGACGTAGAGGATGCCCTGCTTGCCGTAGTCGAAGGGTGAGCCGACATCGAGGCTGTCCCATTTCGGAGCATCGGGCCCGAAGAGTCCCAGTGAGGCGGCCACCGCGTCGAAGTTCCCGCCCAAGGACAGGGTCGCCGAGGTGGCTACGACCGTGGATTCTTCGAAGATGCCGTTGCGCATGGTTCCGGCCACGCTCAGGGGTGCGACGACGAGGTTCGTCGTCTCCTTCTCTCTGAACGTCGACCGTGAGAGCCAGATGACGTCGTTCTTGCCCGGGTCGCAGAAGCGTTCGGCGAGTTCGAAGATCTCCTGGCAGCGGGCTTTGGCCATCTGCCGTCCGGCGTCGGCCTCCTCGGTCTTCCCGCCGATGTCGTTGATGATCTGGCGTGCGGAGTCGCGGATCTGTGCCAACGCCAGTCCGAGCGCCTCGCTCATGTGCAGGATGAGTCCCTCGGGCACGGAGGACTGGGCACGTTCAAGGGAGGCGGCCGCGGAGTCGAGCAGGGACACGACGCCGTCCTGGACCGTGGTGTGTTTGCGCACCGAGGAGGTCGCCGCCGAGAGCATGCTCGTGTTGATCTGACCCGACAGGGCGTTCGTCACCCGGTCTTTGAGTTCGTGCGCCTCGTCGATGATGATGACGTCGTGGTCGGGCAGCACGTTCGATTCGTCGAAGGCGTCGATGGCGAGCAGGGCGTGGTTGGTCACCACGATGTCGGCCTCGGCGGCCTTGTTCCGGGCGATCTCGGCGAAGCATTCGGTGACCAGCGGGCAGTTCGCACCGAGGCAGTCGAAGGCGTTGACGGACACCTGTGACCAGGCTCGGTCGCTGACGCCGGGCAGGAGGTCGTCGCGATCACCGGTGTCGGTGGTCTTCTCCCAGGTGCGGATCCGTTGGATCTCCTCCCCCAGGCCCGAGCGTTCGGAGGGTTTGCGTCCCGCCTCGGCGTCGGCACCGAGGTCGAAGAGCATTCCCTCGCCCTCGTCGGGGTAGCCGCCGGAGAGCTTGTGCTTGCACACATAGTTCCGTCGCCCCTTGAGCAGCGCTGCCCGCGGCAGCGGATCGAGGTCCTTCTTCACGGCTTTGAACAGTCGCGGCAGGTCGCGGTGGATGATCTGCGTCTGCAGCGCCAGGGTCGCCGTGGACACGACGACCTTGCCGCCGGTGCGGGTGACGTATTCGGCCGCGGGGACGAGGTAGGCCAGGGACTTTCCCGTGCCCGTGCCAGCTTGGACGAGGAGGTGAATCCCCTTGTCCACCGCCGAGGCGACCGCTTGGGCCATCTCCTGCTGACCGGTGCGTGTCGAACCGCCGATCGCCCCGACGGCCGACTCGAGGAGCTCTTCGACCGTCACTGATCGATGACCAGGTCCGGACGCTGGAATTCACGCAGCTCGTCGACGATTTCGGCGGGCACCTTCGCCTGCAGGCTCGTGCCCTCTGCTCCATGTTCTTCGTGTTCGACGGTGCCCAGTGCGTAGATCTTCGACACGAGGTCCCCGCGCTCGTAGGGAATGAGCACGGTGATATCGATGTCGGGGGCGGGCAGGCGCTCCTCAATGGCTTCGACGAGTCCGTCGATTCCGTTCTCCGTGACTGCGGAGACGAACCGAGCGTGCGGATACTCCGCGCGCAGACCGGTGATCACGGCCTCCTCGGCGAGGTCGGCTTTGTTGAACACGAGCAGCTCGGGGATCTCTTCGGTCTCGACGTCCTTGAGGACGTCGCGTACGGCCTGGATCTGTCCGTGCGGATCCGGGTGGGAGGCGTCGACGACGTGGAGGAGGAGATCCGAGCCGGCGGCCTCCTCCAGGGTCGAGCGGAAGGCTTCGACGAGCTGGTGGGGCAGGTTGCGGACGAAGCCGACGGTGTCGGTGTAGGTGAAGGTGATGCCGTCGGCTGTGCGGGCCTGTCTCACGGTGGGATCAAGGGTCGCGAACAGCGCGTTCTGCACCATCACCTCGGCGTCGGTGAGGCGATTGAGCAGGGAGGACTTCCCGGCGTTCGTGTATCCGACGATCGCGACGGAGGGCACATGATTGCGGGCGCGGTTCTTCCGCTTCGTCTCCCGCGAGGGCGCCATGTTCGCGATCTCGCGGCGCAGCTTCGACATGCGGGTGCGGATGCGGCGGCGATCGAGCTCGATCTTCGTCTCACCGGGTCCGCGGGAGCCGATTCCGGCACCGCCGGCGACACGGCCGCCGGCCTGACGGGACAGCGATTCGCCCCAGCCGCGCAGGCGGGGCAGGAGGTATTCGAGTTGGGCGAGTTCGACCTGGGCCTTGCCCTCGCGGGACTTCGCGTGCTGGGCGAAGATGTCGAGGATGAGGGCGACACGGTCGACGACCTTGATCTTGATGACGTCCTCGAGTCCGCGTCGCTGGCTGGGGGCGAGTTCGGAGTCGATGATCACGGTGTCGGCGCCGACGGCGGCGACGATCTCGGCGAGCTCCGCGGCCTTGCCCTTGCCGAGGTATGTGCCCGGGTCCGGCTTGTCGCGGCGTTGGATGAGCGCGTCGAGGACCTCGGAGCCGGCGGTCTCGGCCAGCGCTGCGAGCTCGCGGATCGAGTTCTCTGCCTCGGCCTGCGTGGTGTTCCAGATCCCGGCGAGCACGACGCGCTCGAGCCTGATCTGGCGGTATTCGACCTCGGTGACATCTTCGAGTTCGGTGGAGAGTCCGGCCACGCGGGTGAGCGCGGCACGTTCTGCGAGGTCGAACTGGTCGTCCTCGTGGGTGGTGTCGTGATCGCTCAGCGCCTGGGCGCTGCGGGAGAGCACACGGTCGAGCATCGCGTCGCGACGCTCCTTGTCTTCAGACGTCATTCATTCCTTTGTTCTTGGGCCGCCTGCACGTGACTGAGCGTGCGGGGGTCATCATCGTCGGCACCAACGGTGGTGCTGTGCACCGGGAACGGTGTCCATCAATTCTCCCACAGCCGTCTAGACTGAAGTGGTGTCAGAGCACTATTTCACCGAATCGCCGAGCAGCGAGGCCAAGACCAGGCAGCTGAGCCTCGATCTGGGCGGCCATGATGTCACCGTCGAAACCGTATCAGGCACCTTCTCCCCCGCGCGCCTCGACCTCGGCACGGCCGTGCTGCTGCGGCATCTGCCCGAGCCTCCGGTCGGGGATGTGCTCGACCTCGGCTGCGGTTGGGGGCCGATCGCTCTGCATACGGGGCTGCAGGCCAAGGACGCCGAGGTGGACGTGCGGGTGTGGGCGCTCGACGTCAATTCTCGATCGCTTGAGACGACTGCGGCCAATGCCCGCAGGTTGGGTCTCGATTCGATCCGGACTGTCACCGCCGATGAGATTCCCGCGGATCTGCGGTTCGCCGCGATCCGGTCCAATCCCCCGATCCGCATCGGCAAGGAGGCACTCCACGAGCTGCTCGAGACGTGGCTGCCGCGCTTGGCGCCGGGCGGTCGCGCGGATCTGGTGGTGTCGAAGAACCTCGGCGCCGACTCGCTGCAGAAGTGGATCGTGGGGATGCTCGGCGACGGGTTCGAGGTCACGCGGACGGGCTCGTCGAAGGGCTTCCGTGTGCTCACCGTCCATCGCGGCTGATCAGAACCGTCAACCGCGGCTGATCTGGACCGTCACGGCCGCTGAGGTGACCGTCCATACCGCTGAGGTGACCGTCAGGCACTCCGCCTCGCCGAGGTGGCCCGGCACTCCCAGCGCCAGGTTCCGCACTCCCAGCGCCAGGTTCGGAACTCCCGAGCGAGGTTCGGAACTCCCAGCGCCAGGTTCAGTCGATCGTGCCGCTGGCGACGAGCACCGCGGGTCCGGCGAGGCTGACGCGGCCGCTGGTGCCTTCGGGATTCGGTTCGATCTCGATGCGCAGCTGACCGCCGGGGACGTCGACTCGCCACTGCAGCGGTGACCTCTCGCCGGCCCAGTGGTGGGCGGCGATCGCGGCGGCGCAGGCACCGGTGCCGCACGAGCGGGTTTCGCCGACGCCGCGTTCGAAGACGCGCATGCGCAAGGCGCCCTCTCCTCCGGCGACATCGGAGCGGGCCGGTTCCATGACGATGTATTCGACGTTGGATCCCTGAGTGGGAACCGGGTCGAGGACGGGTGCGTCACGAAGTTCGGCGGCGTCGAGCTCGGAGTGTTCGGCCAGGGCGACGACGGTGTGCGGGTTGCCGGTGGCGACGCGCAGTCCGGGTCTGGCGACTTCGATGCCGCCGGTGGTCACGAGCACGGAACTCGACGGGTCGAGCGACCATTCGCCCATGTCGATCGTGTACCAGGAGTCACTGGCCGCCCCGGGCCCGTTGGTGCCAGTTCCGACGACGTCGTCGCCGGTCTGGACTCCGAGGGCAGGGTTGAGGGTGGTGCGTACGGTCTTGATGCCGTCACGGGTGCCGACGATGATCTCGCGGGCATCGGCGGGCACGCGTCCGCTGGTCACGAGCGCGTGGGCGAAGACGCGGACGCCGTTGCCGCACATCTCGGACAGGCTGCCGTCGCTGTTGTAGTAGTCCATGAACCACTCAGCGCCGGCTTCGGCCTGTTCGGCGGCACCCGGGATGCCGCTGGCGGCCGAACGGACGATGCGGATGATGCCGTCGGCGCCGAGTCCGGCCCGCCGATCAGCCAGCGTGGCCACGGTTTCGGGGTGCATCTCAAGTCGGCTGTCGTCGTCGGAGAGGAGGACGAAGTCGTTCTGGGTGCCGTGTCCTTTGACGAACTCGGCTTCGGCCCAGGCGGCGAACGGGGAATCCGGGGTGCTCATGTCTCCATCCTATCGGTGGGCGAACGGCGAACGATACAGTCCGCGTTCAGGACCGTGGAATGGTCGCCTCGGCGAGGTGTTCGCCCCGCGTCGGCGCTCAGGACCGACCGAGGACCTCGAGTGCGGCCACGAGGTTCGCTTCGGCGTCGACGGCTGTGCCGTCGATCCAGTGGATGCGCGGGTCTCGCCGGAACCAGGTGTCCTGTCGGCGGGCGAACTGTCGGGTCCTGACCGTCGTCTCCTCCTTCGCCTCCGCTGCGGTGAGGTCGCCGTCGAGGTAGCGTCGGATCTGTGCGTAGCCGATGGCGCGTGCGGCGGTCTTTCCCTCCGCCAGGCCGAACTCGAGCAGGCGCCGGACCTCATCGACCCAGCCCATCTCCCACATCGCCTCCACGCGTGTCGCGATGCGCTGGTGGAGGACTGGACGGTCCATGCTCAGACCCAGGTGGATCGTCGGTTCGATCTCCTGATAGTCCGGCAGCTGCGCGCTGAAGGGTCGACCCGTGAGCTCGATGACCTCAAGGGCGCGGGCGATGCGCCGCTGATCGTTGACAGTGATCTTCTCCGCAGCTGCCGGGTCGAGTGCCGCCAGCTGCTGATGCATCCCCCACCGGTCGACAGCGACCTCGGCCTCAAGCCGGGCGCGGACGTCAGCGTCGGTGCCGGGGAATTCCATGTGGTCGACGGCGGCACGGACATAGAGCCCGGATCCGCCGACGAGGATGGGCCGCCGCCCGCGGTCACGAACCTCGGCGATGGCCCCCCGTACCCGCGATTGGAAGTCCTGCACGTTCGCTTCTTCGGTGACGTCGAGGAAGTCGATGAGATGGTGCGGAATGCCGCGCCGTTCGCTCACGGGCAGCTTCGCGGTACCGATGTCCATCCCCCGGTAGAACTGCATCGAATCCGTGTTGATGATCTCCCCGCCGAGGTGGCCGGCAAGATCGAGCGCCAGGTCCGACTTCCCCGTGGCTGTGGCACCGACGACGGTGATGATCGGCTGCCGGTCGTCGTTCGCAGGCTCAGTCATCGTCGGCTCGCGTCCACGTGCCGGTGCCGCAGATCGAACGCACATCGTGCACCGGTTCATCGAAGACGAGGTCGAATGGCGACAACGTGGCATTCGCGCTGATGAGGTTACGGATTCCTGCTTCGACCACGGTGAGGTCGGCATGGACATCGCGTGCCTGGAAGCAGAGGTCGAACAACCGGTCGGAGTCGACCGCGACAACGACGTCCGAACTGGTGGTGAGGGAACCACCGGCAAGAGAACGATCAGTGGTGCCCGAGTTCAGCGCCGCAGAGCTCTCGGCGGTGAGCGCGTCGACGAGGTCGGCATCGAATTCAGCGGCACCGTCGATGGGTGCCAACGGAGCATCGTCCGTGGCGGCACCGGACAGATCGAGCGGCAGGAGCAGGTTCTCGCTGCTGCCGATCGGCCCGACCGCCACCTCGGCGGCGTGAGCGTGTAGCAACGCGACGATGATGGCGGGGTCGGCCGCCTCGGCGAGCTGACGATCTGCGGGTGTCAGGGATTCGACGGCCTCGATCCATTCCGGACCCGTAAGCAGCCGGCCGGTCTCGGTCTCGATTCCGCGGTCGATGCCCCAGCCTCCGAGCCCGGCCACCGGGGGCAGGGTCTCGACCGGCAGCGCCCACGATTCCTCGGTGCGCAGCACCTGCCGAATGGCTTCGCGCAACCGGGCGATCTGCGGCGGTTCGCTGCGGTCGACGTCGTCGAGCAGCACCGGGGCCGCCGGGATGAGGGCAGAGGTGCCCATCTCAGGCGCGGGGGCGGATGGTCGGCATGCCCAGGTTGGTCGTGCCGGCCGCGCCCGGACCGGGGGTGGGTGCTCCGCAGCTGTCGGCCTGCGCCCGATCGTAGGCGTCGCCGGCGCGGGACGGGCGCACCGAGTATCCCGAGTCGGCGAGGAGGAAGTAGGGCTTCGCCTCGGTGACGGTGGCGGTGACGAAGTCACCCGGGCGGGGCAGCTCGGCGCCTTCGGGGATGCCGACGTGGACGAGGCGGTTGTCGGCGGCGCGTCCGCTCAGGCGCGGGGAATCGTCGTGCGGCAGTTTCGTCACGAGCACCTCGACCTCCCGGCCGATCTGCTGTTTGTTCTCGTCCCACGCGATCTCGTCCTGGAGGGCGGTGAGGCGTTCGAAGCGTTCCTGCACGATCTCCTTGGGCACCTGTCCCTCCATCGTTGCCGCCGGTGTGCCGGGACGGATCGAGTACTGGAAGGTGAATGCCTGGGAGAAGCGTGCCCGGCGGACGATGTCCATCGTGCCTTGGAAGTCCTCTTCGGTCTCCCCGGGGAAGCCGACGATGATGTCGGTGGTGATCGCCGCGTGCGGGATGCGTTCGCGCACGGTGTCGAGGATGTTCATGAATCGCTTGGTCCGGTAGGAGCGGCGCATGGATTTGAGGATCGTATCCGACCCGGATTGCAGCGGCATGTGCAGCTGCGGCATCACGGTCAGGGTCTCGGCCATAGCGTCGATGACGTCGTCGGAGAACGCAGCGGGGTGCGGGCTGGTGAAGCGGACGCGTTCGATGCCGTCGACGTTGCCGACGGCGCGCAGCAGCTTCGCAAACGCACCTTTGTCGCGGAATTCAGCGCCGTAGGAGTTGACGTTCTGTCCCAACAGGGTGACTTCGACGACTCCGTCGGCCACAAGCGCTTCGACCTCGGCGAGGATGTCGCCGGGGCGGCGGTCCTTCTCCTTGCCGCGCAGGCTGGGCACGATGCAGAAGGTGCAGGTGTTGTTGCAGCCGACGGAGATCGAGACCCATCCGGAGTGCTGGGATTCGCGGCGGCTGGGCAGAGTGGAGGGGAAGACGTCGAGGCTTTCGAGAATCTCGACCTGGGCTTCCTCGTTGTGGCGGGCACGTTCGAGCAGCGCCGGCAGTGAACCCATGTTGTGGGTGCCGAAGACGACGTCGACCCAGGGAGCCTTCTTCACGATGGTGTCCCGGTCCTTCTGTGCCATGCAGCCGCCGACGGCGATCTGCAGACCGGGGTGGTGCTCCTTGACCTTCGCGAGCTGGCCGAGGTTGCCGTAGAGGCGGTTGTCGGCGTTCTCGCGCACGGCGCAGGTGTTGAAGACGACGACGTCAGCTTGGTCGTCGGTGTCTGCCTGGATGTACCCGGCGTCGTCGAGGAGTCCGGAGAGTCGCTCGGAGTCGTGCACATTCATCTGGCAGCCGTAGGTCTTCACCTCGTAGCTGCGCGGGGTGTTCCCGGTCGTCGTCGGAGAGTCAATCAGTTCAGTCATGGCGCATCCATTCTAGCCGTTCCCTGGCTCCGGAGCCTCACTCGAAGAGCGGGGTCACCACCTGCGGAAACGCGGCGTCACTGGCGGAAACGCGGCGCCACCGGGGAACCGGGGAACCGGGGAGCGTCAGTCTTCGGCGAGGACTTCTCTGGTCACCTTGATGCAGATCGCCGAAGGGAATCCGCGCCGCGCGAGCATGCCGAGGATGCGGCGCTCGCGCACCGCATAGTCGAGTCGGCGTGTGGAAGCGGCCTTCTTCGCAGCAACCTCCCGGGCGAGGTCCTCTTCTCCGTCGACGTCGGCGACGGCTTCGGAGGCGAGTTCGGGGCTGATGCCTTTCTTGCTGAGTTCACGTTTGAGCACGGATTTCGACAGCTTCCGGTTCTCCCGCTGCGCGCGGACGAAACGATGGGCGAACTCCTCATCGTTGAGCAGCCGAGAGTTCTCGAGTTTGTCGAGGAGGACGTCGACGGCCTCGGGCATGAGGTCGCGTTTGAGCAGCTTCTTCCGCAGCTCCTCCCGCGAGTGGTCGCGCATCGCGAGCATGTTCATCGCCGTCTTCTTCGCCTGTGCATAGTCGGCGTCGAAGTCCGGGCCCTCATTCTCATCGTCAGCGAAGCCCGCGACATTGGAGTCATCGCCAGTGGTACCACCGGCACCGGCGTCGGTCCAGTCGTCGGCGACGAGATCAGAGGCATCGACGAAGTCGGGAACGGCTTCAGCATCGCCTTCTGCCCAGCCGTTGTCGGGCTCCCTGCGGGCAGGCTTGCCACCGACCCGCTTCTTCTTCCGGGCACCCGCACCCAAGCCTGCACCGCGCTCCTCGTCGATGCCGCTCAGTCCGGCGAAGAACCCGGCCTCGCCTTCGGCATGGCGCTGGTCGATCTCGGAGATCGCACTGCGCAGTTCCGAGAGTGTCGCGGCCTGCCCCGAGTCCCCCGCACCGCCCTTCTGGGCTGGTGCGGCGGACTCGTCGTCGGGCCGCGGGGTGTCAGGAGACTTCGACGTCATCCGACTGTGCTTCTCCGACTGCCTCGGTCTCTTCCCCAGCCTCAGCCTCGGGCTCGTCGGCCTTGATGAGACCCAGCTTGTGCTTGATCTTCAGCTCGATCTCTTCGGCGAGTCCCGGGTTGTCGCGGAGGAAGTTGCGGACGTTTTCCTTGCCCTGTCCCAGCTGGTCGCCGTCGTAGGTGAACCAGGAACCGGATTTGCGGACGATTCCGTTGTCGACACCCATATCGATGAGGCTGCCCTCGCGGGAGATTCCCTGTCCGTAGAGGATGTCGAACTCGGCCTGCTTGAACGGCGGGGCGACCTTGTTCTTCACGATCTTCGCCCGTGTCCGGTTGCCCACCGCGTCCTGACCTTCCTTGAGGGTCTCGATGCGGCGGACGTCGATGCGCACCGAAGCGTAGAACTTCAGCGCTTTACCACCCGAAGTGGTCTCCGGGGAGCCGAAGAAGACGCCCACCTTCTCACGCAGCTGGTTGATGAAGATCGCGGTGGTCTTCGACTGGGCAAGGGCACCGGTGATCTTTCGCAGCGCCTGCGACATCAGGCGGGCCTGGAGGCCGACGTGGCTGTCGCCCATCTCGCCCTCGATCTCGGCCTTCGGCACGAGGGCCGCGACGGAGTCGATGACGATGACGTCGAGGGCGCCGGAGCGGATGAGCATATCGGCGATCTCGAGTGCCTGCTCACCGGTGTCCGGCTGGGAGACGAGGAGCTGATCGGTGTCGACGCCGAGCTTCTTCGCGTACTCGGGATCGAGGGCGTGTTCGGCGTCGATGAAGGCTGCGATGCCGCCGCCCTTCTGCGCGTTGGCCACAGCGTGCAGC
The DNA here is from genome assembly GCF_011617245.1 of Brevibacterium atlanticum. NCBI lineage: Bacteria > Bacillati > Actinomycetota > Actinomycetes > Micrococcales > Brevibacteriaceae > Brevibacterium > Brevibacterium atlanticum. The sequence continues at coordinate 2,686,877 of NZ_CP050152.1, forward strand.
GCCACGGTCGTCTTACCGGAGGATTCCGGTCCGTAGATCTCGACGACGCGGCCGCGCGGCAGGCCGCCGATGCCCAGCGCGATGTCGAGGGCGACCGAACCGGTCGGGATCGAGGCGATCGGTTCGCGAACGCCCTCTCCCAGACGCATGATCGCGCCCTTGCCGTAGTTGCGATCGATCTGCCCCAGGGCGGCGTCGAGGGCCTTCGACTTATCGCCGCCGGTGGGGACCTGAAGGTTCTTGGGTGTACGTGCCATGACGTCTCCTCATCGTTGCTTTTCCTTTGAGACCAAGGCTAGAAGATGGCACTGACATAACGACAGAGGAAGAGATTCCCCGGTGGATAACCAGCCACTCGACATCACAGGTCCCGCGATTCCTCACCAGGATAGCGCACATGGGAACAGGTGTTCTATATATTCGAGCGTGTCGCGTGTCTCCCGAGAACCTACGCAAAGATCTACGCGGATGCCAGACCCAGCTGCCAGGTGAGTCCGAAACGATCGCCCACCCAGCCGAACGGTCCGGACCCCCATAGTCGTCGAGCGGCATGAATACGGTCCCCTGATCGCTCAGCGCGGTTTACATGCGCTCCAGCTCTTCGGCCGACACGCAGTCGACCATGAGGGACACAGCAGGGGTGATGTTCCATTCACGCGGTCAGTCTGCACTTCGAAAGCACCCGACCAGTTGCTTCCCTGCCGGCTGCAGACCCGGCGCGAACCCCGCCTCAGAACGGGCGGGAGCGCGGCTTCTCTTTGCCCAAACGGCGGGACTCGGGAACACCCATGGAGTCGCAGACCGCGATCCAGATGTCGCGCGGCTCTACCCCGGCATCGAATGCCTGCGCCGCGGTACGCGAACCCAGGGAGCTCAGAGTCAGGTCGGTGTGCAGGGAGGCAGCACGAGCCTCACCGAACTCCTCGTTCATGAGGATCCAGTAGAGAGTGTGGCGCATCAGGGCTTAGCAGCCAGCCGCGGAGCAGAGTATCCCTCGGGGTGACCGAGGATCTTGTCCGAGAGCTCCTGCGGAATGGTGTCGGGGATCTGCACACCTTCTTCTAGAGCGAAACGATCAGACACCGATGACAGCAGGGCCGACAACGGCAAGTCGAGTGCTTCGCAGATCGCAGACAGCAACTCGGACGAGGCTTCCTTCTGTCCGCGCTCGATCTCGCTGAGGTAGCCCAGCGACACGCTGGCTCCTGTCGAGACATCGCGCAGGGTGCGGCCTTGACGACGGCGGGCGGAACGTAGTGCGTCGCCGATTTCGACTCTCAGTAACATAACGCGGCCCTCCCTTTGTCAGCGCGTCCCGTCGGGGTAGTTCCAACAACCTTACAACCTGGCCGTGACACAGCACCAACCTGGTGCCCCGAGCGGATGGTATTGCCAGTCCATTCGAAGACTCTGGAGAATATTCGTCCCATAGGCATTACTCGATCAACCCCGCCGACGGTGAACTTATTCCGTGCTCGGCCCGTCAGGATCCGCGGCATCAGGCCCCGCAGGATTCCCCGCACCGGTCCCGGTCGAATTGCCAGCGCTCGGCCCGTACGCAAGCTCGGCGACGAACTCCTCGAGGTTGACCGACATCGCCTGCACCGTTGATGTGCGGATCGCGTCGCGATCGCCGGTGAACTCGTGTTCGAAGACCTTCGACTTGCCGCCGAAGGCGATCGCCGTATAGACGAGCCCGACGGGTTTGTCGTCCTGCGGGTCCGGTCCGGCGACCCCGGTGCACGAGATTCCGATGTCGGCGACGCACTTCGCGGCCGTGCCGACAGCCATCTGTGCGGCGACGACTGGGTCGATCGGACCCGTCTCCTCGAGGTGGTCGGCATCGACGCCGGCCAGGCTCGCCTTGAGATCGGTGGCATACGTGACCAGTCCCCCGCGGACGACTGCTGAGGCTCCGGGGACGTCGACGAGGGAGGCGACGAAGCGCCCTCCGGTCAATGACTCCGCCGACGCGACCGACAGTCCCAGCCGGGCGCACGTGGCGATGATGCGCCGGTTGATCTCGAGGTGCTCGGACTCAGCCACGAGCGCCGTTTCCGTTCCCCGGGCCGCTGTCGCCTCGACCGCTGCCGTCTCCCGCACCTGCTGCCCCGCCCTGGGCCTCGCGGTAGAGCTTGACTGCCTGCACGCAGTAGTCGACGCCGGTGACGATGGTGACGACGATGGCTGCGGTCATGACAACCCACGCGAAGACGAGCAGGATGACGTAGACGACCGAGGGCACGAGCGGCGCCAGCGGGTAGATGAGCAGGAAGAGACCGATGGCCACGGTCTGGAGCACCGTCTTGATCTTCCCGCCGCGGGAGGCGGGCATGACGGCGATGCGGATCATGAAGAACCTAAGCACCGTGATGCCGAACTCGCGCACGAGGATGATCACCGGCACCCACCAGGGCAGTTCGACGATTATCGCCAGACCGATGAGTGCTGCGGCCATGAGCGACTTGTCGGCGATGGGGTCGGCGATCTTGCCGAAGTTCGTCACCAGGTTGTGTTTGCGTGCCAGATCGCCGTCGATCTTGTCGGTGAGCATCGCGAGCAGGAACACGACGAGCGCCCACCATCGGGTCGTCACGTCATCGCCTCCGTGGGCCAGCAGAAGGACCAGGAAGACGGGCACCATGAGGATGCGCAGCACCGTGAGCGCGTTCGGAAGATTCCACGGACTCGGTTCTGCGGCGGGCTGCTGAGAGGCTCCGGCCTCGGCTCGATCGTTCACATCTCCACCCTATCGGAGGGAGCTGGGCAGATCATCGCAAACACCATCGCCGAGGTGGGGCTCCGGTGATCCGGTGCCCCACCTCGGCGATGGGTGCGGTTGTTCGAGTCGGGAACGCACGCGCGTTCCGCGACGACGTCGGGCGTCGAGCCTCAGCGGCCGGTGAGCTGCCAGGCGTCCTCTCCGCTGGCTTCGACGACCTCGAGCCCGGTCTCCGGGTCGATGTCGCCGATGCTGAGGTCCTCGGCGTGGCCGACGCCGTGGGCGTAGCGGTCGGACGAACCGGAGCCGTGCGACGGGGCCGAGCCGTGGGAGGTGTGCCCGTAGTCGTCGTTGAACTCCTCATCGTAGTCGCCGGCAGCCGAGGCGTGCCCGGCCTGTCCCTGACCTTGACCTCCCTGGGTCTGACCCTCACCTGTCGGGACCTCGGCGGCTGCTCCGCCGGAGTCCTCGGGTGGGGTCTCGCCCTTGATGATCGCCAGCGTGCCGGGCAGGTCGTCGGGACGCACGAGCACATCGCGGGCCTTCGATCCCTCGGAGGGGCCGACGATGCCGCGGGACTCCATGAGGTCCATGAGACGGCCGGCCTTGGCGAAGCCGACGCGCAGCTTGCGCTGGAGCATCGAGGTCGAACCGAACTGGGTGGTGACGACCTGCTCGATCGCCTGGAGCAGCAGCTCGAGGTCGTCTCCGATGTCCTCGTCGATCTGCTTCTTCGGCGCCTCGACGGCGACGTCTTCGCGGTAGTTCGGGGTGAGCTGGCTCTTGACGTGTTCGACGACCTTCTCGATCTCGGACTCGTTGACCCAGGCACCCTGGACACGCATGGGCTTGGCCGCACCCATCGGCAGGAACAGGGCGTCACCCTGACCGATGAGCTTCTCCGCACCGGGCTGGTCGAGGACGACTCGGGAGTCGGCCAGCGACGAGGTCGCGAACGCCAGACGTGAGGGCACGTTGGCCTTGATGAGGCCGGTGACGACGTCGACGCTGGGTCGCTGGGTGGCGAGCACGAGGTGGATGCCGGCGGCACGCGCGAGCTGCGTGATGCGCTGGATCGAGGCCTCGACGTCGCGCGGGGCGACCATCATGAGGTCGGCGAGCTCGTCGACGACCACGAGCAGGTACGGGTAGGGCTGGAGCACGCGTTCGGATCCGGCCGGGGGCTGGATGCGGCCCTCGCGGACGGCCTTGTTGAACTCCTTGACGTGCTTGAACCCGTAGTTCGCGAGGTCGTCGTAGCGGGCGTCCATTTCGCGCACGACCCATTCGAGCGCCTCGGCGGCCTTCTTCGGGTTCGTGATGATCGGGGTGATCAGGTGCGGGATGCCTTCGTAGATCGTCAGCTCGACGCGCTTGGGGTCGACGAGGATCATGCGCACCTCGTCGGGGGTCGCACGCATCATGATCGAAGTGATCATCGAGTTCACGAAGCTCGACTTACCGGCACCGGTAGCACCGGCGACGAGCAGGTGGGGCATCTTGGAGAGGTCAGCGACGACGAATCCGCCTTCGACGTCCTTGCCCACGCCCATGACCATCGGGTGGTCGGTCTTGCGGGCGGCCTTCGAGCGCAACACGTCGCCCAGGGCCACGTTCTCACGGTCGGAGTTCGGGATCTCGATGCCGATGGCCTTCTTGCCGGGGATCGGCGAGAGGATGCGGACATCGGCACTGGCCACGGCGTAGGCGATGTTCTTGCTCAGCGCCGTGACCTTCTCGACCTTGGTGCCGGCGCCGAGCTCCACCTCGTAGCGGGTGACCGTGGGTCCGCGGGAGAACCCGGTGACCTGGGCGTCGATCTTGAACTGCTCGAGGACGTCGCGCAGGGCTTCGACGACGCGGTCGTTGGCCTCGGAGCGCTCCTTGGCGGGCGGTCCGGGGACGAGGTAGTCCGAGGACGGCAGGGTGTAGGTGACGTCGCCGGCTAGGGTGAGCTGTTCGACCCGTTCGGGCAGCTGCTCGGTCGGGGGCGGCGCGGGGGCGTTGGTGATCGGCACCGGCGCCGAGGCGGCTGCGGACTCGGCCTTCTTCGCCTCGTTCGCGGCGTCATCGTCCATCCCGATGGTCTTCTTCAGCGCGGCCATTTCGCGTTCGGCCTTGGTCGGGCGGCGCTGACCGGGCTTGAGCTTCGGCTCGGTGTCGATGACCGCAGTGTCGGTCTCGTCCTCGGAGATCTCGTTCTCGTTGATGTAGGCCTTGTCGTAGGCCTTGGTCACGGCTTCGTCGTCGGCGGATTCGGAGTCGAGATCGGGGATCTCGGTCTTCTTCTTCCGGCTGCGGCGCTTGGAGCCCAGGACGGGCTTGAGATCGGCGGTCCGGCCGTTCTCGGCAACGAGGTCGGATTGCTTGGTTTCGGCCGCCTCGGCGTCGGAATCGGGCCGGGCTCCCCCGGTCAGTCGCCAGTAGAGGTCGGTCAGGCGTTTGGGGATCGCGCGGACCGGGGTGGCGGTGATGACGAGGAGGGAGAAGAGCCCGAGGAGGACGAGCAGCGGCACGGCCACGTAGACCGTGGTGGCGGTCGTCAGCGGTGAGGAGATGACGAAGCCGAGGGCGCCGCCGCCGTTGGCCATGGCCTCACGAGAGTTGACGAAGCTCGGGTTGCCGGCTGCGATGTGGGCGAGGCCGGAGGCGGACAGCAGCAGGAAGATCCCGCCGATGAGGATCCGGTTGTTGCCGCGGTTGTCGTGGCCGCGGAGGAACAGGCGGATCGAGTAGCAGGTGAAGAGCAACGGCAGAGCGAGTGCCACGCGTCCGAAGGTGCCCTCGACGATCGAGCGCACCACGTCGCTGATCGCGCCGGGGATATTCCACCATTCGAAGGCGGCGATGACGATCGAGAGCCCGATGAGGAAGAACGCTGTGCCGTCCCTCTTCGTCGGTGATTGATCGGTCGGTTCGTCGCTCAGGGTCTTTCGCGCACGGTTTCCGGCCATGTGGGCCACTCCATTCCACGCACCGGTGACAACATTTGTCCCGGTTTCTTCGGTCCCCGCTTTGCCGGACCGACCAGCGTTTTTGGACGCTGTGCGCTTTCCGGAACCAGAAGCGGGGGAAGTCGTTCTGGTCGCCATGTCTCTCATCTTAGGACGATATGGTGCTCCTGCCCAGCAAACCCGCAGGTTTCGGCGTGCCACGGCGTGGGGGTATGGGCGGGGTTCGTGTGGGTGGGCGGGGCTCGCGTGGATAGCCCAAGGCGCCGGTGTAGCCCTTCCCTGCGTCGTGCAAGTTGCGTCAATACCCGGGCGCGCCTCGACTTTCCCACCGGCGGAGCCGCATCCTCCCCTCCGGTAGCGGCCCGTTAGGTGGGCGTTCTGGTCGGATCCCCCTGAGTTTTTTCCGACCAGAACGCCCACCTAGTGAAGTTGATCAGGCTCCGTAGTGCGCGCCGGCACCCCATTACGTGCTTTCGACTCGTCGGCACCTGACCGATCCGGGCTGGTTGCGGGCGAACTCGAGTGCATGGCAATGAACAGCCCCCACTGACTTGCCCCGTCCTTCTTCCGGCGACCGCGGAACTCCTCGAAGAGTTCGTCGATGCGCGCGCGGAACTCGTCGACTTCGTCGGGCGTGAGCATCGCGGCCATCCGTCCCATCGTCCGCTCCTCATAGGGGGCCGCGGTGAACTCTGCGGTGAAGGCTTCGAGCATCTGGTGCGTCATGTCCCCGGTATTGAGGAACCAGCTCTTGCCCGTCGCCCGGTAGGGAATCTCTCTGGCCCCACGTCTGCCTCGCCTGACCTCCTGCGCTTCGAGGAATCCGGTGTCGGCGAGCATGCGCACATGATGCAGTGAGGTCGCCGGGTTGAGCCCAGCCGCCTCGGCGATCTCCCTATTGCTCAGCGCCTCGTCGAGACACAGCCGCAGAATTCGGATCCGTATGCTCGAAGCCAGCGCCTTCGCCTCGGCATCGGTGGCATCCCGACGCTCGACAGCCCGGGCCACAGCACCCGCCCTCACCGTCCCGGAATCACCGGCATCCGCCGTGCGCCCGTCGGCGGCGGCACTGATCGGCCTCAGCACCGCCGCGGAGTCACCGGAATCCGGACCGCTCACGGGCGTGACCGCCTCGGTGCGCTCTTCATTCATAGGCACCACGCTAACGACCGATTGAGGAAAGTCAATCATTCTCGCGTTAGTGATTGACTTTCCTCAATCAGTGATGCAAGACTCGCCGGTGACGATTCCCGATTCCCATTCCGCCGACTCGAGGACGAGCAGATGGCGCGCAACCGTTCCGCATCTCCGAGGCGATCGCCCCTGTGGCGCCATCACGACTTCATGCAGCTGTGGATGGGCGACACCGTCTCCGTGTTCGGCTCCCAGCTCGTGCTCTTCGCGCTTCCCCTCATCGCCGTCCAGGTGCTCCACGCTGATGCCTTCGAGATGGGCGTCCTCGCCGCCCTCGAATCCGCCGCCTTCCTCCTCATCAGCCTTCCCGCCGGCGCGTGGGTTGACCGGTTGCCGAAGAAGGCCGTCATCGTCTCAGGCGACATCATCCGGGCCGCCATCCTGCTTACCATTCCCCTGACCTGGGCCTTCGACGCGCTGACCATGATCCAGCTCTACCTCGTCGCCGCCGGCGTCGGCGTCGTCACCGTCTTCTTCGACATCGCCAACCAGTCGTTCCTCCCCGAGATCGTCGACGCCGATTCGATCGGCGACGGCAACGGCAAGCTCCAAGCCAGCCAGCAGACCGCACGCGTGGCGGGACCGACCCTGGCCTCCGGACTGGTGACCATGGTCGGAGCACCGCTGACCATCGGGCTGACGAGCGTCTGCATGGGACTCTCCAGCCTCTTCGTCAGCCGCATCCGCTACCGACCCACCACCGCAGAGGCGCCCCATCGCCGAGGTTTCATCGCCGAGATCCGTGAGGGGCTCGGCTTCGTCCTCACCCATCCGCTGCTGCGCCGAATGACCGCGTGCACCAGACTGGCGAACCTCGCCTCCTCGGCCATCTTCGGACTCTTCGCCCTCTACATCCTGCGCACACTGGACCTCGGCCAGACTCAGATGGGCATCATCATGTCCGTCGGGGCCGCAGGCGGAATCCTCGGCGCCCTCACCGCTTCACATGTGCAGAGACTCCTCGGCGAAGGACGCAGCGTGGCGGTGACCGCCGTGCTCAACGGAGCCTTCTTCTTCGCCATGCCGCTGGCGGGCATCCTGCCCTCGATGCCGACCCTCATCATCGGCTGGTTCGCTCTCACGTGGTCCGTCGTCGTCTACAACATCGCCCAGGTCAGCTTCCGGCAGCGCCTGTGTCCGAAGCCGCTGCTCGGTCGGATGAATGCCTCGATCCGGTTCCTCGTCTGGGGCCCGATGCCCATCGGTGCCCTGGCCGGAGGGATCCTCGGTGATCAGTTCGGAGTGGCGACGACGATGTGGATCTTCGCCGCATGGGCGACCCTGGCCTCGCTGCCCGTGGTGATCTCACCGCTGCTGACGATGCGCACACTTCCGCGTGAGCTCGACCTGCTCACCGAAGCGGACTGACTCCCCGACAGTCACTGCAACAACAGCTCGGTGAAACTGCAGCAGCTTGGTCCCTGCACCGAGCTGCTGCAGTTTCACCAAGCTGTGAGCGAAACGGGCCCCGCTCACTTCGTGGCGTAGAGGTGCTCGGGCCGTCCCGTCGACCCGTACTGCAGGGACACCGTGATGGTCCGCGCCTCGGCGAGTTTCGCCAAGTGGCGCTGCGCGGTCGCGCGGGAGGCCCCGACCGCCTCCGCGACCTCGAGGGCCGTCATCGGACCGTCCGCCTCCTCAAGCGCTGCCAGGATCCGGCTCGTCGTCGACGATCCGGCCGGACTCGCACCGGACCCGCCGGCGGCCGATGCATCGTAGAGGTTGCGCAGCTGGCGCTCCAGATCGGCCTGCCCGACCTTCTCCCGCTCCCAGTACCGGCGGAAGCGGGTATAGCGACGCAGGAAGTTCTGCAGCACCTCGGCGGCGAAGGGTTTGACGATGTACGTCATCGCCCCGGCCCGCAGCGACGCCCGCACCACCTGCGGATCCGTCACCGCCGAGAGCACGATCGCATCGATGTCGGTCTCGCGGATGAGCTCGAGTCCGGTGCCTTCGGGCAGCACATAGTCCGCAAGGATCAGGTCGACGTCCTGCTCGGCGATGACCTCCCTGGCGGTCGCCAGATCCCGCACCGGTTCGAGCGCGGTGAACCCGGGCACCTCGTCGACGTAGCGGGCATGGATCTGCCCGACGAAGAAGTCGTCATCGAGCACGAGAACGTTGACCATCATCTCTCCTCTTCTTGCTGGCATTCCTCAAGCGCATCGGGCAGGACCATGCCGAAGCTCGCCCCGCCGAGGTCGGGGTCGTGGCCGTCGATGAGCCACACCCGTCCCCCGCCCTTCTCCGCGACCCGTCGGCTGAGCGCGAGTCCGATGCCGAGCCCGTGGCCGTCCCCGGTCCCGGTTCCCGTGGTCAGTCCGATCCCGAAATCCGGCGCCGAGGCGGCCTCCGCCGTCGAGAATCCCTCGTCGAAGATCTTCTCCGCCACGTCCGCATCGACCCCGTCGCCGGTGTCGGTGACGACCGCGTGGAGTTCGCTTCCCGCGCTGAGCAGCTGCACCACGACGCGGGCGCCCGCACTCCCTCGTCCTGCGACGGCCGCGCGGACGGCGTTGTCGATGAGATTGCCGAGGATGAGCGTGACCGCCTCAGGGTCGCGGACGGTGCCCACGGCCAGGGAATCCGGGGCCACGGACAGGGTGACCCCCGCCTCGGCGGCGGTCGTCCCCTTCGCTTCGAGGACGGCGCGTAGGTACGGGTCGGAGACGAGATCGATGTCCTCGACGGGGGTCGCGATCGGCCCGGTGCCGAGGATCGACGACAGATAGGTGTGGGCTTCGTCGGTGGCGCCGGTGTCGACGAGCCCGAGCACGGTGTGCAGCCGGTTGGCGAATTCGTGGCGCTGGGTGCGCAGGGCCCGGGCCATCGCGGTGACGGACTCGAGCTGGCGGGCCATCGTGAGCACCTGCGTCTCATCGCGCAGGGTCACGACCCCGCCGACGGACACCCCATCGCGTTGCACACGGACGGCCGTGGCGAGCAGGATCCGCTCGCCGATCGTGATCCGCCGCCGCAGGGCTCCTTCGGCCGGAGCGTCGGCCATCATCGCGCTGATCTCGTCGGGCACGTCGATCTCGTCGTCACCGTCGAAGTCATGGTCACCGTCGAATTCCCTCGCCGAGGCGGCCCTGTCCTTCACGTCGGCCCTGTCCTTCACGTCGGCCGGTTCCAGACCGTCGGCTGCACCGAGCAGTCCCTTCGCGTTCGAGTTGCTCAGGGTCAGTCTGCCGTCGGCGCTGAAGCCGAGCACTCCGTCGTCGAGGCCGTGGAGCACAGCGCCTTGGTCGCGGGCCATCTCGGCGAGCTCTTCGGGGCCGACCCCGAGCGTCTCCCGTCGCAGCCGACGCCCGAGCATGACCGAGACGACACCACCGAGCGCCAGCGCGAGCACGGCCACGGTACCCAGCAGGAGCAGTTCGCGACGCAGATCGGCGTCGAGCACGGAGGCGTAGATGCCCACGGATACCTCACCGACGACGGTCTCGTCATCGGCGCTCGAGTAGATCGGGACCTTCGCCCGCACCGTCTCCCCGAGCGTTCCAGACTCGTGCGAGATGTTCTCCCGCCCGGCCAACGCTTCCTCCGGCGAGGTGGAGACCCGGTGGCCGATCAACGACCGGTCGGGATGGGTGAGCCGGATACCGCGGTCGTCGGTGATGACCGCAAAGCTGATGCCCGACCGGTCCCGCAGGTCATCGGTGATCGCGAGCATCGACTTCACGGTCTGCGCATCCGGCGGATCGGTGTGCTCGGCTGAAGCCTTCGTCGCGGCGGCGCGCACGTCCGGATCGATCGCCAGCGTGCGGGCAGTCGACAGCGCTTCGGTCTCGGTCACCTCGGTGACGGTGCGCGAGCCCAACCAGGCGAACACGCCGGTGACCAGCGCAAGGATGACGACGACGAGCGCGAGCTGAGAGATCAGCACACGGCGGGAGAACGAACGTCGAGGGCGGGACACGCGGCAAGCGTAGCCGCGTCTGAGCGCAATGCGCAAAAGGTGGTCAATGATCTAAACGCCATCAGTGCACACAAACGCGCGCGGCACGTGATCTGGGCCCTACGGTGTTTCGAGCCTCACATTCGTCTTCGAAGGAGAAGCCCGTGCTCGTCATCCTCGGTTTCGCCATGATCATCGTCTTCATGACGCTCATCATGACCAAGCGACTCTCACCGATCCTCGCACTCATCCTCGTGCCCACCATCTTCGGCCTCTTCGCCGGAGCCGGCCTGGGCATCGGCGACATGGTCATGGACGCGATCGCCTCGATGTCGTCGACGGCAGCGCTGCTGCTCTTCGCCATCATCTACTTCGGCATCATGATCGACGTCGGCCTCTTCGACAAGCTCGTCGAGTTCATCCTCAAGGTCGCCGGCAATGACCCGGTCAAGGTCGTCCTCGGCACCGCGCTGCTCACCGGCGCGGTCTCCCTCGACGGCGACGGTTCGACGACCTTCATCGTCGTCACCGCGGCCATGCTGCCGATCTACCAGCGCCTCGAGATGTCGCCGATCGTGCTCACCTGCGTGGCCGGACTCATCAACGGCACCCTCAACATCGTTCCCTGGGGCGGACCGACGGCACGTGCCTCCTCGGCGCTGCAGATCGACGCCAACGAGATCTTCGCCCCGATGGTGCCCTCGCTCATCGCCGGCCTGCTCGTGTGCCTCATCTTCGCCTACCTGCTCGGCATCTCCGAGCGCCGCCGCCTGGCCAAGAACGGCGTCGCCTGGGTCGACGACCGCGGCTCGAACCCGCGCAAGGACCTCGTCGGCGCCGTCGCCGGCTCGTCCGCGCACGGTGCGACCGCGGGCGGCTCCGGCGCCTCAGCGGCCGGAACCGCGATCGGCAACGGAACCACCACGGGCGGCCACGGTGCCGGGAACGGGTCGGCCGCCTCGGCGACGGGACCGGTCGGATCCGCGTACGACACCGCAGTTGAGCCGGGATCCCGCTCCGAATCGGGCTCAGGTACGGGCCTGACGAACACCGCCCTCGACCCGAACCGGCCGACCCTGCGACCGAAGCTGTTCTGGTTCAACCTCGGTCTGACGGTGGCCGTGATGGTCCTGCTCATCGCGGACATCCTGCCCCTGCCGTACCTGTTCATGATCGCTTCGGTCATCGCGCTCATGGTCAACTTCCCGAAGATGAAGGATCAGCAGGCCGAGCTGGCCAGCCACTCCACCGCGATCATCTCCGTCGTCGCGATGGTCATGGCCGCGAGCGTGCTCACCGGCATCATGTCCGGCACCGGAATGGTCGACGCGATGGCCGAATGGCTCGTCGAGGTCATCCCGAACTCGATGGGACCCTACATGGCCGTCATCACCGGCCTGCTGTCGATCCCGATGACGTTCTTCATGAGCAATGACGCCTTCTACTTCGGCATCCTGCCCGTGCTCACCGAGACCGCCGCCCACTTCGGCATCTCCGCCGCCGATATGGCCCGCGCCTCGATCACCGGCCAGCCGGTGCATATGCAGTCACCGCTCGTGCCTGCGATTCTGCTGCTCGTATCCCTGTCCGGCGTCGAACTCGGCGACCACCACAAGAAGGTGCTGTGGCGTGCGCTCATCGTCGCCCTCGTCATGCTCGCCGTGGGCGTCGCCGTCGGCGTCATCGGAATCGGCTGATCGGAGGCCAAATCATGACTGACCTGTATTCGACTTCGCAGCCCCGCTTCCCCGCCCCGAACCTGCGGGTGACAGCCTCACCGGGCATCGATTCCGCCGCGTCGACCGTGGTCCTGGCCATGCGCGCCGATGCCTCCCCCGCGGTGCTCGACGAGGCGCTGGCGGCCGCTCGGCGCGAGGCGGCGTGCGTGCGCGCGGTCGTGTTCGGAACCGATTCGACGACCGCACCGTCGGTATCCCCATTGGCCCAGTGCACCCGCCTGGGTGAGTCCCTCGCCGAGGCGGGGGTCGAGTTCGAGGTCCAGCGCGCCGGATCCGATCCTGCCGAACAGATCCTCACCCTGGCTGAGGACCACAGAGCGAGCCTCATCGTCATGTCGACCAAGCGCCGCTCCCCCGTGGTCAAGCTGCTGCTCGGATCGAGTGCGCAGCAGGTCATCCTCGAGGCCGAGTGCCCCGTGCTGCTGGTGAAGTAGAGGTCAGGTGAAGTAGAGGTCAGACTGCGGCATCGGGCTCAGATCCCGCCGAGGCCGCGGCCCGGTGAGAGGAGTCCGCGCGGGTCGCAGTCATCCTTGAGCGCCTGCAGGACTGACTTTCCCGGCAGCGGGCCCCACGCGTCGACGCCGTCCCACACTGGGGCCGGCGCATGGACCAGCCGCACGGCGATGCGGTGCAGGCCGAAGGAGCGCAGGTGTTCGAGCACCACTCTGGTTGCCACTCCCGGTTCGGTCTCCGGCGCCGCGACGCCGAGTTCGAACATACCCGCGGCACTGCCCCGCAGCTGCAGCGGATAGCCGAGCGCGTCCTCGAGCCTAGCGGTCGTCTCGAGCAGGTCGGGCAGGAAGTCCGGAGCGATCGACACACCGATCGTCACGGGCACCCGCGACCGCCTGCCCCACCATTCCGGACGCGCGCATGCGGAGGCGCCGGGAACAGCATCGACGAGGCGGCCCACCTCGGTCTCGACATGCGCAGTCTCCCCTTCGATGAGGGCGACGGTCGCGGCCGGTGCTCCCGGCGGGCGTTCGATGACGACCGCATCGGGGACGCGACGGGCCGCGAGGAGTTCGGCGGCCGCCTCGGCGCCGGGTATCCAGACGAATCCCTGGGATTCGGGTCGGGCGGTCAGGCGGATCTCGGCCTCGACGATGATCGCGCGCGTGCCCCACGACCCGGTCATCAGCCCGGGCAGGTCGCGATCGGTCAGGGCCGGTGCGAGCCCGCCCGAGGTGCGGGCGATCGTACCGTCGGCGCCGATGGTCGTCACCGCGGTCACGGAATCAGCGAGGCGGGGGCGGTGCAGGTGGCGCGGACCGGTCGCTGCTGTCGCGATCATCCCGCCGAGGCTCGCCCCGGCCTCGCTGCGGTCGAGCGGCAGATCGGGAAGGAGCTCCTGCCCGGAGGCGGCGGCGAGGCGGTCGAGCGCGCTGATCTTCGCTCCCGCACCTGCCCGCAAGGTTCTGTCTGCCGTGGAACGGTTCTCCGCCCCGGGAGGGTCGGCCACCGCGGCGAGGCCGGTCATGTCGATGAGCAGCCCGGGGGTCGCTGCCGGCGGATTGTCGTCGAAGGCGGTGCCGCCGCCGAAGACGGCGACGGTGCGGTTCTCGGCATGTGCCCGGGCCATGAGTTCGGAGAGTTCAGCGATGGTCTCGGGGCTGGCCAGTCGCGGCAGCTCGTCTGTGGTCCGGCTCATCCCCACCTCCGTGTGTTCTGCCTGCGGTCGTGTGGTTAGAGCTTAACGAAGAACGCCCCCGAAATCGGTGCTCGCGGCACAGATTTCGGGGGCGTTCGGCGTGGTCACCGCTCGCAGGTCAGGGCATGCGGGCGTAGGCCGGCAGGGTGAGGAAGTCGACGTAGTCGGGAGCGATCGCGACCGAGACGAACGTGTCGGTGGCGTCCTTCCAATCGGCTTCGTCACCGGGCAGCTTGGCGACCTCCTCGGCGACGATGCGCTCGACGAGGTCCTTCGTGACCTTCTCCCCGGTGTCGAGTTCGATGCCGGCGTCGAGCCACTGCCACACCTGCGAGCGGGAGATCTCCGCGGTCGCGGCGTCCTCCATCAGACCGTGGATGGCGACCGCGCCGTTGCCTTCGAGCCACGCGCGCAGGTACTGGATGCCGACATTGATGTTCGTGCGCAGGCCCTTCTCCGTCATCGCGCCGGGAGTGGACTTGACGTCGAGGAGGTCTGCGGCGGTGACGCTGACGTCCTCGCGCTTGTTCTCGATCTGGTTCGGGTTGTCGCCGAGGGTCTCCGTGAAGACCTCCTTGCACAGCGAGACCATGCCGGGGTGTGCGACCCAGGAGCCGTCGAAGCCGTTGCCGGCCTCGCGGGACTTGTCCTCGCGCACCTTGTCGAAGGCGGCCTTGTTCTCGGCCTCGTCCTTCGAGGGGATGAACGCGGACATGCCGCCGATGGCGTGGGCGCCGCGCTTGTGGCAGGTGCGCACGAGCAGTTCGGTGTAGGCGCGCATGAACGGCACCGTCATCGTCACGTCCGAGCGGTCCGGCAGCAGGTAGTCGGAGCCGCGGGAACGGAAGTTCTTGATCACGGAGAAGATGTAGTCCCAGCGACCGGCGTTGAGACCGGCGGAGTGCTCACGCAGTTCGTAGAGGATCTCCTCCATCTCGAACGCGGCCGGGTAGGTCTCGATGAGCACGGTGGCACGGATGGTGCCGCGCTCAAGGCCGAAGGTGTCCTCAGCCAGCTCGAAGGCCTGGTTCCACAGGCGAGCCTCGAGATGGCTCTCCATCTTCGGGAGGTAGAAGTAGGGGCCCTTGCCCTTCTCGATCTGCAGCTGTCCGGCAGTGGAGAAGTACAGGGCGAAGTCCACGAGCGAACCCGAGGTCTCCTCACCGTCGATGCGGATGTGCTTCTCCGGCATGTGCCAGCCGCGGGGGCGGACGACGATGGTCGGCAGCTCCTCATCGGGAGCGAGCTTGTATTCCTTGCCCTCGGGTGAGGTGAAGTCGATCTCGCGGTTGAGTGAGTCAAGCAGGTTGAGCTGGCCCTGGATGACCGAATCCCACTGCGGGGTGTTCGCGTCCTCCTGATCGGCCAGCCACACCTTGGCTCCCGAGTTCAGGGCGTTGATCGTCATCTTCTTGTACGTCGGACCGGTCATCTCGACACGACGGTCCTCAAGGCCGGGAGCCGGAGGGGCGACCTGCCAGCTGGGATCGTTGCGGATGTCGGCGGTCTCTTCGAGGAAGTCGAGGTCGGTTCCCGCGGCGATCTGAGCCTGACGTTCCTTGCGGGCCTCGAGGCGGTTGAGGCGTTCGCCGTTGAACTTGCGGTGCAGTTCGACGATGAGCTCGAGCGCGCGTGGGGTGAGGACCTTCTCAGCCCCGTCCGGCAGCTCACCGGTGATCTCCATCCCGGCGGGGATGTCCAGGTTTTCGATATGAGCGGTCATCGCTGGTTCTCCTTAGTCAGCACCTGAGTGCTGCGTCCTTGTCCGCACCACGTGGTGCGTCCCTGTTTGCTGGTCAACGGGGTTTGGCCTGCAAACTTTCACATCGTGAAAATCTTTGTTCACACAACGAAAGACTATGAGGTGATGCACGTCTCGTCAAACCCTATCCCGGATTCGAGACGGCGTGTCGAGCGGGGTGGGTGTCGCAGCGCGAGCCGCTCCCCGGAAGGCCCCAGATACGCCTACAGCTCGGTGAACCTGCACTGGCTTGGTGCAGGGACCAAGCTGGTGCAGGTTCACCGAGCTGTAAGAGCATCAGCGTCCATACAGGAGTGCTCGCGCACAGCCGCGCTGCGACGCGCAGGGGCGCACGCCCGCCGGCGACAGTCTCAGGGCGCGACGATCTCAGACGATGACGACCATGGGGACGATCATCGGCTTGCGACGCAGCTTCGAGGACACCCAGCGGCCGATGGTGCGGCGCACGACCTGCTGGAGCTGGTACTGGTCGGTGGTGCCGTCGCGGAGGGCATCCTCGACGGCCTTCTTCACCTTCGGCACGATCGAGTCGAAGACGTCGTCGGATTCGGCGACGCCGCGGGCGTGGATCTCGGGGCCTGCGATGAGCGACTTCGTCTGTGAGTTCACGGCCATGAAGATCGTCACGAAGCCCTCTCCGGACAGCACGAGGCGGTCCTTGAGGTCCGCCTCGGTGATCTCACCGACCGACGATCCGTCGACGAAGACGTAGTTGCAGTCGACGGCGCCGACGACCTCGGCGTGACCGTCCTTGAGGTCGACGACCCAGCCGTCATCGGCGAGGACGATGTTCTCGGGATCGACACCGGTCGCCTCGGCGTGGCGGCCGTTGGCCAGCAGGTGGCGCCATTCGCCGTGGACGGGCATGACCCCGCGCGGCTTGACGATGTTGTAGCAGTAGAGCAGCTCGCCGCCGGAGGCGTGGCCGGAGACGTGGATCTTCGCATCAGCCTTCGAGATCACGCGGGCGCCGAGGCGCATCAGGCCGTTGATGACCTTGAACACGGAGTTCTCGTTGCCGGGGATGAGCGAGGAGGCGAGGATGACGGTGTCGCCGTCGCCGACCTCGACGCGGTGGTTGCGGTTGGCCATCCGCGACAGGGCGGCCATCGGCTCTCCCTGGGAACCGGTGCACATGAGGACGATCTGGTCCTCGGGGTAGTCATCGACCTTCTTGATGTCGATGATCGACCCCGGCGGCACATTGAGGTAGCCGAGGTCTTCGGCGATCTTCATGTTCCGCACCATGGAGCGGCCGACGAGGGCGACCTTGCGGCCGTGGGCGTTGGCCGCGTTGAGCACCTGCTGGACGCGGTGGACGTGGGAGGAGAAGGAGGCGACGATGATGCGGCGTTCGGCGGTGCCGAAGAGGTTCTCGAGCACGGGCCCGATGTCCTTCTCCAACGCGGTGAAGCCGGGGACCTCGGCGTTCGTCGAGTCCGTCATGAACAGGTCCACGCCCTCTTCGCCGAGGCGGGCGAACGCACGGAGGTCGGTGATCCGGCCGTCGAGTGGCAGCTGGTCCATCTTGAAGTCGCCGGTGTGGAGGATGTTGCCGGCGCCGGTGCGGATGAACACGGCCAGGGCGTCGGGGATCGAGTGGTTGACGGCGACGAACTCGAGGTCGAAGGGACCGAGCTGGTCGAGATCGTCTTCCTTCACCACGCGGGTGATGGGCTTGATCCGGTGTTCCTTGAGTTTGGCCTCGATGAGGGCGATCGTCAGCTTCGAGCCGAGGATCGGAATGTCGCCCTTGCGCCGCAGCAGGTAGGGAACGGCACCGATGTGGTCTTCGTGGCCGTGGGTGAGGACGAGGCCGACGATGTCGTCGAGGCGGTCATCGAGGTAGGAGAAGTCGGGGAGGATGAGGTCGACGCCGGGCTGGTCCTCTTCGGGGAAGAGCACGCCGCAGTCGACGATGAGGAGTTTGCCGTGGTATTCGAACACGGTCATATTGCGCCCGACCTCGCCGAGTCCGCCGAGCGCGACGATGCGGACGGCTTCCTTGTCCATCTTCGGCGGTCGGGACAGTTCTTGGGTCAATGCATTATTCACTGAGGTAGCCACTCCTGGTCAATTGGGCGGCGACGAATGCCACCTGCTCCTCATCAGCTGGGAGCAGCGGCATGCGCACGTCGCGGTTGTCGAGTATTCCTTGGGCCTGCAATGCGGCCTTCGCCGAGATCACTCCCGGCATGTGGTTCATGAGCGCATCCACCACGTCCGCGGTGTCGCGGGAGAGGATGCGTGCGGTGTTGAGGTCGTTGTTCGCCACTGCCTTGACCATCTGGGCGAAGCGGTCGGAGCAGACGTGTCCGGCTACGGATACGAGCCCGAGGGCGCCGAGGGAGAGCAGCGGCAGGTTGAGGGCGTCTTCGCCGGAGTAGTAGGCCAGCGAGGAGTTGTTCATCACGAACGAGGAGGCGAAGAGGTCGCCCTTGGCGTCCTTGACCGCGAGGATGTTCGGGTGGTCCGACAGCCGCAGCAGGGTGTCGGTGATGATCGGGGCACCGGCCCGGCCGGGGATGTCGTAGAGCATGACCGGCAGGTCGGTCGAGTCCGCGGCAGCACGCATGTGCGCTTCGATCGCCGGCTGCGTCGGCTTCGAGTAGTACGGGGTGACGATGAGGATGCCGTCGGCTCCCGCGGCGGCGGAGCGCTGAGAGAGGTCGATGGTGTGGGCGGTGACGTTGTTGCCGGTGCCGGCGATGATCTTCGCGCGGTTGCCGATGACGCCGCGGACGACGTGGAGGAGCTCGATCTTCTCATCGTCGGTCGTGGTCGGTGATTCTCCGGTGGTGCCGGAGACGACGAGCATGTCGTTTCCGAGTTCGACGAGGTGGTTCGCCACCTTCTCCACGGCCGGATAGTCGATGCTGCCGTCATGCTTGAACGGCGTCACCATTGCCGTGCCGACGGTACCGAAAGCGTCAATGGCAGTCGCTGCTGCCTGGTCACCGAGAATCGCCATGCTCCCAGGATACCGCCCACACCCGATTGGCCGTGCAGTGACCCGTCTGCGTTGCGAATGACGTTCGCCTCCACTCTCCAGAGTGTGCGGTCGCGCCTGCCGCCCGGCCCCCGCGCTTCACGCGTCGACCGTCCGTAGCCGAGGCGGCTGTTTCCATGGTGCGGTGAGAGACAGATCACAGATGGTGGCGGGAAATCGTCTACTCTGGGAACCTGCCCGCCGCCGAAGGAGCTTTCGATGACCCGCACCCGCGTCCGCGATTTCCACGATGACGATCTCGACGGGATCATCCGCCTCGTCGAGGCGGCGGAGCAGGAGGCCATGACCGGTTCCGCTCCCCCGCTGTATCCGCTCTCGGAGATCCTTGCCTGCTGCCAGCGCAATCAGGCCGTCGTCGCCGTCCGCGACGAGGAGATCGTCGGTGCCGCCGTGGGACGGGCCGCGCACGGTCAGGGGTCGATCGTGTTCTTCCATGTGCTCAGCTCCGTGCGGGATGGTCCGGAGCAGGACACCCGCGCCGAGGCGGGGCTGCTCGACGCCCTCGAACGCCGGCTCATGCCGCTGGGGTTGGGCAAGCTGTCGATGCTCGTGCCGGGTACCACCTCGGCGTT
The DNA here is from genome assembly GCF_011617245.1 of Brevibacterium atlanticum. Lineage (NCBI taxonomy): Bacteria > Bacillati > Actinomycetota > Actinomycetes > Micrococcales > Brevibacteriaceae > Brevibacterium > Brevibacterium atlanticum. The sequence continues at coordinate 2,706,382 of NZ_CP050152.1, forward strand.
CGCTGCCCTGCTGGGCAATGGGTTCGAGGCCCGGCCGGAGCTGGAGTACGTCGAGCGGCACCTGCCGGTCCAGCGGCGGGAGTTCGACCGGTTGAAGGCGGTCGGCGGGCGGGTGCTGCCGCGACACCTGTGGGATTCGGTCAGCGGAATGCAGGAGGAGAAGGACATGCTCGAGGACCGCCTCGTCGTGCCCTTGGCCGAACCGGATCTGGCGGATCATTTCGGGGTCGTCCCGCCTCGGGCGGTGATGCTCTTCGGTCCTCCGGGGACGGGGAAGACGACGTTCGCGAAGGCGGTCGCCTCACGTCTGGACTGGCCGTTCGTCGAGGTCTTCCCTTCGCGTCTGTCCGGGGAGCCCGGCGGTGTGGCCGCGGGTCTGCGGTCGACGTTCGAGCAGATCAACGAGCTCGAGCATGCTGTCGTGTTCATCGACGAGGTCGAGGAGATCGCGTCGAAGCGCGGGGGTGAGCCGCCGTCGCCGACGCAGGGGGTGACGAACGAGCTGCTCAAGCAGGTCGCAGAGTTCCGGGACCGGGAGGGCAGGCTGCTCATCTGTGCGACGAACTTCGTCCGTGCTCTCGATGCGGCGTTCCTCCGCCATGGTCGCTTCGACTATGTCATTCCCATCGGACTGCCCGATGCCACAGCGAGGGAGGCGATCTGGTCGCGCTACATCCCCGAACACACGGTTTCTGCCGTCGATCTCGCGGTGCTCGTCGATGCCAGTGACGGGCTGACCCCGGCCGATATCGAATATGCCGCCCGGCGTGCCTCGCAGGAGGCGCTGGCGTCGGCACTGCGGCAGCAGCAGGTCGACATTGCCTCGCGGACGGATGTGCTCTCGACCGATGACTACCTCGACGCGCTGCGTGCAACTCGGGCGACAGTGTCCGAGGAGACGGCCCGGGAGTTCAGCGAGGACGTGGAGACCATCGCACGGCTCTGAGGGCTCTACTCTTCCAGCAGGCTGGCGACCAGGCTTTGAGCTCGGGCGGCAGTCAGTCGACCATCGGTGCGCAGAGGCAGGCCCGATTGCCGTCGGGGTCCTCAAGGACCCAATAGGACGGGGCCGCTGCATCGCTGACGAGTCGTCCGCCGGCGGCGAGGGCAGCGTCGATTCGGTTCTCGACCACGTCGTGACCAACCCAGACGTCGAGATGCCAGCGTTGCGGAGACTCGGTATCCGGCAGCGGGAAACGGCTATTCGTCCGCGGTTCCTGCCACCACAGCCCGCTGTTGACCTGCCCGGTCGGGTCAACCAATCCGCCGTTTGCGTGCATCTCGTCGGATTCGGCGTCGAGGAGAGCCGCGTAGAAACCTGCCACTCGAGCTCCCGACATCGTGTTGAGAGCGAATTCCGCCTGCTGCAGACTCGAAGGTTCGGCACGAAGTTCCTGACCAGCGGCAAGCTCGCTGATAGCCCGGGCGAGGTCGAGATCGTCACGACTGACTCCTCGTTCGTCTTCACTGCTCAGGGTGACGACGACATTGGAAGCAGTCAGGGTCATCTCAGGTGCGATGCCCGCCCGTTCCGCCACCTCTCCGACAGTTCCCGCGAATTCCAGCGCTTCGGCAAAGTCTGCGGTGAGGAAGCGTGCGCGAATCGGTCCGGCCAGCTGGCGCCAGTCGCTCAGACCCTCCTCGTGGATCTGTGCGCTGCTGAGTGACTCCGATGATCCCACGCTGTGCTCCCTTCGTCGCGCAGTTGGCTTCACTCTAATGGGACCCGACCAGGCCGACAACGGTCTGCGACAGGACCCGTGTCAGTTCTCGCGAGCCCTTGCCGCGCCCCGTGACCATGGCGAGATCGAATCCGTCGATGAGGGCGATGATCGCGTCAACGATGGCCGGGACAGGCAGGTCATGGCCGGCGAATTCGCGGTCGGCCACACCCAGGTCGATGATCGAGGTGAAGTGCCGCCGCCACCCGTCGTTGACGGCGTCCACGCATCCCTGCAACGCGGGATTGTGGCGGGCCGCCGCGACGAGTTCGATCCATATCTCCGACCTGCGCTGATAGTCGCCGACGCTGGACACCGCGGCCAGGCTGTCGGCGAGCTGCCGTCGCGCTGAGCCCTTCGCTGCTCGTTCGCCGGTGCACGCGTGCTCGTCAGCGCGCGCGAGTTCGCCGGTGCGTGCGAGCTCGTCGATGCCTGCCAGCACAGCATCGCTGTGGGCGGTGAACGCCTGAACCAGCAGTTCGTCGCGCGAAACGAAGTAGTACTGCACGGTCCCGACCGACAAGCCGACCGTAGAGGCCACATCGGCCAAGCGCACGGCGGCGGGTCCGCGATCGATGATGGCGTCGAGGGTCGCCTCGATGATCGCGGACTTCTTGGCCTCGACCTGCTCGGGCGGCTGCTGCGGTCGCGGACTCATACCGGTACCGCGTCCTTCCGTTCCGTCAGGGCGGTGGCCGCGGTGAGCCCTTCGTAGACGGCCTCCTCGACCGTGCGCGGGGCCAGTGCGTCACCGATCACCGTCACCGAGGCGGCCCCGAAGTCGAGGTCGACCGGCACCGATCGCGGTGCCGACGAGACGATCGTCGCCGCGACCCCTTCGACCTCATGGACGACCTCGCACAGTGTGGACTGGAGGTAGCCGGTGTCGGCATCGACACCGACGAGACGCGCATCATTGACGAACTCGATCCGACCGGTCCGCAGCGCTTGCGAGACGAGCAGGGTGCGCGTGTACTGCTGGATCGCGGCACCGGCGAAGTTCGCCGCGGTCGCCAGGCTCACCTGTCGGCCGGATTCGGCTAGCCGCAGGGCGATGCCGAGCCCGATCCAATCGCCCTTCCAATCAGTGACGAGCACCCGGCCGGCAGGAAGACCCGGGGACTGCCGCACGTACTCGCGGGCACCGATGACGAGAGCCTCGTCGGCGATCTCGAGTGCGGGCATGCGCTCCCTGGCACCGGTCGCAACGATGACGTGGTCGGGGACGACTTCGGTGACGAGGTCCTGGGTCACCGGCGTTGAGGTACGGATGTCGACGCCGACGCGGGCCGCCTCGGCGGAGAGGTTCGTCGCCGCTCCCCCGAACTCGGACCGGTACGGCAGCTCCTGAGCCAGCAGGACCGCCCCGCCGAGCTGGGGCTCCTTCTCACACAGCACCACCTGATTACCCTGTTCGGCTGCGACCGCGGCGGCCTTGAGTCCGGCCGGTCCGCCACCGATGACGAGCACGGTGCGGCGGGTGCGCATGCGAGGTCTGGGGAGGAAGGTCAGCTCGCGGCCGGATTCGGGATATTGGATGCACGAGATCGGCACACCCTGCTGGAAGTGGCCGATGCAGGCCTGATTGCAGCCGATGCAGGCGCGGATCTCGTCGACGGCGTCGGCCTGGGATTTGTTCGCGATCTCCGGGTCGCAGATCATCGCGCGGGTCATGATCGCCATGTCGGTCCGGCCCTCGGCGATGGCGGCTTCGGCTTCGTGGGGCTGGTTGATGCGGCCGGCGACCATGACGGTCTTGTCGGTGATCTTCTTGACCTGTTCGGACAGGGCCGTCGCGTAGCCGGGATCGATCTGCATCGAGGGCACGATGTGCACGGCCCCTTGCAGGGTCGAGGAGTCGCCGGCGGTGACGGAGAAGTAGTCGAGGCAGTCCCGACCGTCGGTCTCGAGGTCGTCGAGGTGGCCGATGAGGTCGAGGATCTCGGTGGCGACGAGGCCGTCCTCGGTCTTCTCCTCACCGGAGATCCGCAGTCCCACCACGGCCTCAGGGCCGGCGGCGGCACGGACGGTGGCGACCACCTCGGCGAGGAAGCGACGACGGTTCTCGGGACTGCCGCCGTATTCGTCGGTGCGGGTGTTGACCGCCGGATTGAAGAACTGGATCGGGAGGTAGCCATGACTGGCGACGAGCTCGACGCCGTCGATGCCGGCGTCGGTGATGCGCTTCGCGGCGCGGCCGTAGCCGGCGATGATGTCCTTGACCTCGGCGGTGGTCAGCGCCTCGGGGACGACTTTGAAGCGTTCCTGCGGTTCGTCGCTGGGCGCCTTGGCACGTGGTGCCATTCCCTGCTCGCCGTCCATGACTTCTCGACCGGGGTGGAAGAGCTGGGCGAAGATCGTGGCGCCGTGGCGATGCACCGCCTCGGCGACGGCGCGGTATCCGGGCGCAGAGGATTCGTCGGTGGCCATGAGGACGTGGCTGGTGTAGCGGGCGGATTCGTGGACGCCGGAGACCTGGAGGACGATGAGGCCGGCTCCGCCCCGTGCGCGTGCTTCGTGGTAGGCGACGAGGTCGTCGCCGATGTGCCCGTGATCGTCGAGGACGGTGTCATGGCCGGAGGAGACGATGCGATTGCGGATGGTGCGCGTGCCGAGGGTGATGGGTTCGAAGAGGTGCGGAAACAGCTGAGACATGATCATCCTTGATCAGTTCGTCGTGATCGCCCGATGAGGACATGCGGGCGGGGTGCAATCAGTTATTCATATCACCATATGATTAACTGCGGCAAGGGTTTGACACACAGCGGACTGCCCCGAACTTTGACAGCACCAGAGTGCCACCGGTATCGTAATACTGATTTTTGACTACCATGATCTTCGGGCCGGAATGGCCCTAGCAAAGGTGTTTCATGTTCCGGCCCGCGCTGAGTGCGCCTCGTTTCACTGATTGACCGCCTGCAGTACAACTCTGCTGGAAACGGCTTTCGGTGCACTGACCCGCCTGTATCGCAATCACGATATCGGACCACTATTCTGACGAGGCGACTCGGCCTGCTCTCGCTGTAAGAATTTTCCCCAGTGAGGAGCTCTCCGGTGTCCGACCACACCAGCAGTCCTATTCAAACTTTTGATTTCAACACCTTCAAATGCGTTCGATGCGGCCTGGCCGTGTCCGAAAACGCCCCTGATGACGCACCACGCAATCACTGTCCGTCCTGCTTGCATTCTCGGCACGTTCAGAACCACGACGATCACGAATCAATCGATTGTCACGGAAGTATGTCTCCGATCTCAGTCGCCGTGCTTCGTCGCGGCGAATGGATGGTGATTCATCGATGTGCCCGGTGTGATGAGCTCACATCGAGTCCGCCGCACGAGGATGATAATCAGCTCGTCCTGATGCGTTTGGCGGTCCGCCCGCTGGCGTTGCCCCCATTCCCTCTCGACGCCCTCGGAAACCTCTGAGGGCAGGGAAGGACTAGTCATGCCTCGTAGAAGCAAGAGAAGACGGGAACGCCGTCCACAACAGCGCAAGGATGTTCTGCAGATCCACGGCGGATATCGGGAGAGGGACTTCCGATGCGTATCCTGCCGGTTGGAAGTCTCCCAGAATGCGCCAGGCACGGCTCATCGCAACCACTGCCCGCATTGCTTGGCCAGCAGACACGTCGACCGGAAGATTCCTGGGGACCGTGCCGAGATGTGCGGCGGACGAATGGAGGCAATCAGCATGTCGGTTCGCACTGACGGTGAATGGGTGATCATCCACAGCTGCTTTTCCTGCGGCCGTCTGAGCGCCAACCGAATCGCCGGTGACGACAATCCACTCACCTTGGTCCGGCTTGCGGTCAGGCCGCTCGCCGACCCTGATTATGTACGACGGATCAGGCCAGGCCCGTGACACAATCGCTGGTCACTTTGTTGCACTGCGTACTGCAGCGGTGACAGGGTGCTTGTACGCAGATTTGAGAGCAGCGCAGCTTCAGGCGACTCGGGCAGTTCATCACTGATACCCGTGTCACGCTGGAGTTGCGCTGCCTCTCTAGGCCGCTGGAGTCCCGACCCACTCGGGAATCGAGCCGTCATTGCCCATCTGCATTCGCAGCCGTCGGTCAGGCTGACGTTATAGAACTTTCTAAGATGGTGGAACGTGTTGGCTCGGATCAGGTCGTTCGACTGCTCTACTGACTTCCTGCAGTTGCTCTGAAACTACGACTGACACCTGCTTTGCACATCCCCACGAAGCCGACAGTGGCAATCGGGTCGTCACACTTCGCGATCTTGTGCATCAGAGTTGATCACCGGAGACCGCGAAGGTGTCGCAGCTGTTCAATCCCTCGTTGTAGCCGGAGGTGAACCACTTCTGGCGCTGTGTGCTCGAGCCGTGGGTGAACGACTCGGGATTGGAGAACCCTGACTGCTCTTGGATGTGGTCGTCGCCGACGACGAAGGCCGCGTTGAGCGCGTCGTCGAGCTGTTCCTGCGTGGGTTCTTCGAGATACGGGTTGCCGTTGTCGTCGGTGAGCGTGGTGACATTGCCGAGCCATGCCCCGGCGTAGCAGTCGGCCTGCAGTTCGGTGCGCACACTGTTGCTCTCGGCCCCGGTGCCGTCGTTGGGGTGTTCGCGCATGACGCCGGTGATGTTCTGGATGTGGTGGCCCCACTCATGTCCGACGATGTAGAGCTGAGCGAGCTCCTCGGCAGAGGCCCCGAACTGCTGACGCATGATGTCGAAGAAACTCGGGTCGATGTAGACACCCTGATCAGAGGGACAGTAGAAGGGCCCGACCTGGTTCGACGCAGTGCCGCACGCCGTCGACGTCTGCCCGTCGACGATCGTCAGCTCCGGCGGCTGGTACCCGTCGACCTTCTGTTCCCAGTAATCGTCGAGGACGACCTGAGCCCCGGCCATGCGGCAGTCGACGTTCTTGTTCGCATCCTCCCCGGTATCGCACTGGGACATGCTGGTCCCGCTCGAGGAGTTCTGGCCACCCCCGTCCTCGAGTTCCAACCCTCCCATCAGTCCTGTGACATCGACGCCGAGCAGCGGACCGATGAGGAAGACGAGCAGTCCGACGATGCCGACGCCGCCGCCGGCGATCGCAGTGTTGCGGCCGCGTTTGCTCGTCCTGTTGCCGCTGATATCAGCGTTCGGGTTGAAGGTCATGGCATAAAGATACCCCGGCCGCGTACATGGGAGGGAGCGCAGAAGTGAAGTCGTGTGAGAATCGTTCCATGAGCTCTCACCCGGCGGAACCTCACCGAACGCACGACGCGGACTCCACGGCCACCTCGGCGAGGGTTGCCCGTCGGCTCAGCCCTGCCGGTCGGCTCATCGGACTCGATGTCGCCCGCGGTATCGCCCTGCTGGCGATGATGGTCACGCACATCTTCGCACTCGCCGATGACACGGGGATGCCGACATGGGCGGCGATCTTCGCCGGTCGCGCCTCGGCGCTGTTCGCGGTCCTCGCAGGCTGTTCGCTGGTGCTCTCCACGCGTTCCCGACTCACCGATTCCGGTCGACTGCGTGATGCCGCTCCGAGCGTGCTCATCCGCGCGGCCGTCATCGTCCTCATCGGCCTGTGCCTCGGGTCGATCTCCACTCTGTTGGCGGTCATCCTCGTCAACTACGGGATCATGTTCGCTCTCGCCCTATTCTTCCTGCGTCTGCGAGCCGGTGCCCTGTTCGCGATCACGGGAGCGTGGATGCTCCTCTCCCCCGTCGTGTCGATGTGGGCCCGGTCGACGTTCCTCCTCGAACCGAACTATCTGCCGATGGGGTTCTTCGACTTCGCCGCTCCGGGCACGATGCTCACCGACCTCTTCCTCACCGGCTACTACCCCGTCTTGCAATGGATGTCCTACATTCTGCTGGGCATGGCGGTGGCGAAGCTCGACATCGGCCGACACCTGCTCGGCCTATTCACTGTCGGACTCTCACTCTTCGTCGTCGGTCGCGGTTCCTCCTGGCTGCTGCTCAACGTCTTCGGCGGTGGTGCCGCTCTCTCCGCGGACTCGCAGATGTGGGGCATCGACCTCACCGCGGCGCTGTTCACCGGCAGCTACGGGGTGAGCTCGGCGACCTCGTGGTGGTGGCTGGCGATTGCAGGACCGCATTCGGGCACGCCGTTCGACCTGCTCTCCACGGGCGGAACCGCGGTGATGACGATCGCGGCATGCCAGGCCGCCGCGGTGCTGCTGGGACGCAGGACCTGGATGCTCGCACCGCTGTCGGCGCCGGGATCGATGCCGCTGAGCGTGTACGCCGCGCATGTGGTGCTGCTCGAGATCACCCGACCGGCCGTCGTCGGTGATCCAGTGGAGGGCGCGGGAACCGTGGCAGAACAGTCCACGGAGTACGCGATCCACGGGCTGAGCTTCGTGCTCATTCCGCTGCTGTGGAAGATGTTGATCAGCCAACGCGGACCCTTGGAAGGTGGGATTGCTGCGATCATCCGCGCCTCGTCGTCGGGGGCTAGGCGCCCTGTTTCTCTCCCTCACGGAAGAGGCTGATCGACTTGCGCATCGTGGCACGAGCGCGTTTGCGGTCGCCGCTGGCGTCGTAGGCGCAGGACAGGCGGAACCAGGATCGCCAGTCATCCGGTGCGGCCTCGGCTTCGGCCTGGTACTTCACGAATTCCTTGTCGGCGGCTTCGCGGATGATCTTCCCGCCCGGTGTGCGCGGCAGATCGTCGACGGGCAGTCCGCCCTCGTCGCCGAGGATGCGCGCGAGTTTCTCGGTCCTGGCGCCGAAGATGAGTTCGACGATGAGCGTCCATGCGCCGATGATCGGCAGCACGAACAGGGCGATGCCCATGATCCGCGGGATGAGGTCGGGTTCGCGGACGAGGATCCAGGCCCGCTGTCCCATGAGGACGAAGTAGAAGACGAGGACGATGGAGACGATGATCGCCCCGATCTTGGCCTTCGACATCAGAGGTCGAGCATGTTCTCGAGGCCGTGGATGAGCCCCGTGTAGTCGGCGATCGAGCGCACCGCGGTGACGATTCCCGGCATGAACGCCGAGGTGGAGTGCGAGTCGGTGCGAATGGTCAGGGCTTCGCCGTCGGAGCCGAAGTGGATCTCCTCGTGAGCGTTCATACCCTGCTGGCGGATGGCGTGGACGTGGATGCCGTCGATGACCGCTCCCCTGGCTCCGAGCGGATCGGATTCCGTGGAGTCAGGGACGGCCGGGAGGCCGGCGGAGTTGCGGGCGGCGGCGATGCGCTGGGCGGTGTGGTTCGCGGTGCCAGAAGGAGCGTCGAGCTTGCGCGTGTGGTGGGTCTCGACGACCTCGGCGGAATCGAAGTAGGGGGCGGCGAGTTCGGCGAAGCGCATCGCCAGGACCGCACCGATCGAGAAGTTCGGGGCGATGAGGACCGCGGTCTCCGGGTGGTTCTTGAGTGTGGAATCGAGGCGGGCCAGGCGGTCGTTGTCCCAGCCGGTGGTGCCGACGACAGTGTCGATGTCGTGTTCGACGAGGAAGTTGACGTTGCCTTCAGTGGACTTCGGGACAGTGAGTTCGACGGCGACGTCGATATTCTTCTCGAGCAGGGACTCCAGCGAGTCGTTGCTGCCGAGCGCGGCGACGAGCTCGAGGCCATCGGCGTTCTCGATCGCATCGACGGCGTGGGATCCCATCCGCCCCTTGGCTCCGATGACGGCTACGCGAATGCTCATATGTCTGTGACTCCTCATGTGACGATCCCTGCGATCTCCGCTCGCCAGTCTAGCGACCCAGAGGGTGACTCCTCACATCCGGTGATTCAACCAACACTCCCATTTGCTACCTGACGGCGGCCCAGCAACCTGGCGCCAGGTTGCTGGGCCGCCGTCAGGTGCTTTTGGGCAGTCGAGGTGGGCCAAGAATTATGCGGCAGCGGTCAGCGCTGTGCGAGGATCGGCAGTCGCGGCCCTTCGACTCGGCGATCGTCGGCGAGTCGGGCGCAGACTTCGGTGTCGTAGCGGATGCCGTCATAGAGCAGCTTTCGGCGTTCGCGACCTTCGACGAGGAAGCCGGCATTCCTGGCGACTGCGGCTGAGGCGGGGTTGTTCACCCGGTATCCGAGTTCGAGTCGAAAGATGCCGAGTTCGTCGTGAAGGTGATCGACGAGGCTGCGCAGTCCCGCCGAGGTCAGCCCTTGACCTCTCCCCTCGACGGCAGTCCAGTAGGAGATCCACGCAGTCGAATGCCGGTGTTCGATCCCGGAGGCCATGACGTTGCCGAGGATACGGTCGTCGGATCGGTCGGCCTCATCGACGATGGCGAAGGCACAGACTTTGCCCTCCACCTCGGCGTCGGTGATGGTCTCGATCCACGCACGTGCGCCCGCGGGACTGCGGTCGTCGGGAATGTTGGACAGCAGAGCGTCGTCGGCCTGCTCGAAGACGTGGCCCAGCGCGGCGGCATCATCGCCTCGCCAGCGCCGGAGAACTGCGTTCATGGATTCACCCTAACCTCGACCATGCGTGCGATCGACACTGTCTCAAAACACCTGACGGCGGCCCAGCAACCTCGCGCGAGGTTGCTGGGCCGCCGTCAGGTAGCAATAAGGAAGGGTCTCAGCCGAGGAGGAGGCCCTTCGTCTGAGCGACTGCGCGGTCGAAGCGAGCGCCGGCGTCGGCCCAGTTGACGATGTTCCACCAAGCCTTGACGTAGTCGGGCTTGACGTTCTGGTAGTCGAGGTAGAAGGCGTGCTCCCACATGTCGAGCTGCAGAACCGGGGTACCGCCGAGCTGGATGTCGGACTGCTGGTCCTTGAGCTGCTCGATGAAGAGGTTTCCGCCGAGCTGGTCGTAGACGAGGACGGCCCAGCCGGAGCCTTGGATCGTGGTGGCCGCGGTGGTGAAGTGCTCGCGGAACTTGTCGAAGGAACCGAACTGGTCATCGATGGCTGCGGCGAGTTCACCGACCGGCTTGTCTCCACCGTCCGGGGACAGGTTGTTCCAGAAGATCGAGTGGTTGACGTGACCGCCCAGGTTGAACGCGAGGTCGCGGGTCAGCTTCGGCACATTGGCCAAGTTGCCGGATTCGCGTGCTTCGGCCAGCTGCTCAACGGCGGTGTTGGCGCCCTTGACGTAGGTGGCGTGGTGCTTGTCGTGATGCAGCTCCATGATGCGAGCCGAGATGTGCGGCTCAAGAGCGGAGTAGTCGTAGGGCAGTTCCGGAAGTGTGTACTGCTCAGCCATGAGATTCCTCCTGATGAGATTTGATGTCCACCGAACGGTGGCTTCATTTCGACCCTATCCCAGGGTCTCATCTCGGACAACAAGGGGTCCGCGGCCTCTATTCCATTTCCCATGAAAACGCCGGAAAACCTGTCCGAACCTCACCCGCCGACGACTTCTGCCGACACAATTCCCACATGTCGAGATCGCCGCCGAGGTGGTCACGCCGGGAGCATCGCCTCCCCCGCCCGCGATCGCTCGGTGATGTGGATGAGCGTCGGCCCGTCGTGTTCGTCAGCGTCGAGCAGGGCCGTGAGCAGGTCCTCCTCGCCGTCGACGTGGACCCCGCGTGCGCCCATCGCCTGTGCCAGCGCCGGAAAGTCCGGCCCGGTGAGGACGACGCCGGAGGGTGTGTCGCCCCGGTCGGCCATCTCGTTGCGGATCTCCCCGTAGCCGCCGTTGTCGACGATGACGAGCGTGACCTGCACTTTCGCCTGCACCGCAGCGGCGAGTTCGGCGATGGTGAACATCGAACCACCGTCGCCTTCGATGGCGATGACCCGCGCCGAGGTGGCCGCGAGCTTCGCGCCGATCCCCGCCGGCAGACCGTAGCCGAGCGTCCCTGCTCCCGCCGGGTAGAGGAACCGGTCCCCCGCCCGTGCCGCCCAGCCCGTCTGCACGCCGTAGTAGCAGGCCATCGTCGAGTCCGCCGCGACGATCACGGGCGATTCCGCCTGCGCGGTGAAGGAGTTGAGTGCTCCGCACAGGTCCGCCCATGGTCGGCCCGAATCCTCCGCCGCCGAGGCGGCCGCAGCCTTCCGCTGCCCGGCCCATGCCGCTGCCGCCCGCGTGGCCTCATCGGCACGGCGAGAAGTCAGCGCGGCATCGAGTCCGGTGGTGGCAGATTCCGCGTCGGCGAGGATCGGGTGGCTCACCTCGGCGTTCGTGATCATCTGCACCTCGTCGATGTCGATGCGAACAACGGTTTCGGGCAAGGGCAGCGGTTCGGGCCAGAAGTCGCTGGGGGCCAGTTCGGTGCCGATGGCGATGACGGCATCGGCGCCGTCGAGCAGCTCGGGCAGGCAGTCGAGGACTCCGACGGCGCCGAGGCAGAGAGGTTCCCTGTCGTCGATGATGCCCTTCGCGTTCGAGGACAGGATGATCCCCGCTCCCAATGTCTCGGCCAGGTCGAGGATTGCGGGACCGGCGGATCGGGCTCCGGCACCGATGATGATGAGCGGATGTCGGGAGGCCGCGATGGCCTCGGCGGCGGCCTCAAGCGTCTGCGGATCGGCGGTCGGACGAGGACGGGCGATGGAAGGGTGCAACCGTCCGTGTCCTGTGGTGTCGATGAGGTCGAGCGGGATCTCGATGGCCGCGGGTCGGGTGCGGCCCGCGCGCATGGCCGACAGGCTCTGAGCGACGGCCAGAGACACTTCGCCGGGGCTGGTAACTCGCGTGACCTCGGTGAGCACGGCCGAGAGTGCACCCGACTGGTTGCGGACTTCGTGGAGGAGTCCATTGCCGCGGCCGGGGTGGTTGACCGGCATGCCGGGGCAGACGAGGAGGATGGGCACCGAGTCGGTGAAGGACTGGAGCAGCGCGGTGAGGGCGTTGAGCACGGCCGGACCTGTGGTGGTGACGACGACGTTGACCTCACCGGTGACCCGCGCCGCACCGTCGGCCATGTATCCGGCGCCCTGTTCGTGGCGAGGCGAGATGATCTCGATGCCGTGCGCACTCAGTTGTGCGAAGATCTCGAGGTTGTGGGTGCCGGGAATGCCGAAGACGCGCGTAATGCCTTCGGCTTTGAGTGCCCTGGCCAGGTGGGCGCCGCCGGTGAGTTCCTGCGTGGTCATGGCTGTCCCTTCGCCTGCGTGGACAGCTCGTCGGCATGGAGCTCGGCGAGGTTTGCGTCGACCTTCGCCTGGGCGGCCGCGCGGAGGCTGATGCCCTGGTCGTGGGCGGAATCGAGCACCTCGGTGGTGAGTGCGCGCAGGGTCTCAGTGACGATAGTGCGGCTGTCATCCCAGCTGCCGTCGACGTCGCCGAAGGTCACCCACCACCACCAGGCGTTCGTCGCCGAGTTCGCGAGGAAGTCGGGGACGACGGTGACTTCGCGGGCCAGCAGCGCTTCTTCGGCGGCCGGGAGGACGGGCATGTTCGCGGCCTCGACGATGAGCGAGGCCCGGACCGATTCGCAGTTCTCGGGCGTGATCGCATAGCTCACGGCGGCGGGGACGAGGACATCGGCCTCGGTGGCCAGCCAATCGTCACGATCCCCGTCGCGGTCATCGGCCCGCAGTGTTGCACGGTCGATCCCACCGAAGGAATCACGCGTGGCCAGCAGGGTTTCGACATCGAGTCCGTCGGGGTTCGACACGAACCCATCGGCGTCGGCGATGCCGACGATCCGCAGTCCCGCCTCGGCGAGGTAGCGGGCGGTGGCCCCGCCCATCGACCCGAATCCTTGGATGACGGCGGTGGATTCGCTCGGCTCCCGGCCAGCCGCTTCGAGTGCAGCGATCACCGAGGTGGCCACGCCGAGTCCACCGACGAGTTCGTCCTGGGCGATGCCGTCGACGACGGTGGTGAAGGATCGTTCCACGCGCGCCGAGGCGGCCGCGGGGTCATCGAGGAGTTTGTAGACGGCGGTGAGTCCCGAGCCGAGGCCACGACGCTCGAGGATCTCGTCGATGTCGTCCTGCCGGACTCCGAGGTCTTCGCCGAGCGCCCAGTAGGAGTGCATGATCGGGTTGACCGCGACGAGGAACCGTTCGAGGACATCTTTGGCGCCGGGTGCTCGGGGATCGAAGTCGATGCCGCCCTTCGCGCCGCCGACGGGCACATAGGCCCGGCCTTCGCGGAGGTGAATGGCTTCCTTGCGAGTCATCCCCTGGGCAAGCCCGCGCACTTCCTCGAGAGTGCAGCCCTTGCGCATGCGCAAGCCGCCCGAGGCGGTGCCGCGCACGAGGGTGTCGATGACGACGAAGCCTGTCGCGCCGGTGGCAGCATCCTGCCAGGTGATGTCCATGAACATGGGGCCTCCAGGAGGTCGGCGAGTACGAGGAAAGGTCTGAGCGTTACTGAATCGCGGTTCAGTAATGCGTCAGTTCTCAGTCTGGGCGCTCGACGCCTTCTCAGTCAAAGACAGGTTGTATGCGACGATGACTGCATGGTGAAGACCCCGCACATTCCGTCGCTGGTACCTGAGCTGCTGATCAGCGATATCGGAGACAGCGTTGACTTCTGGTGCGAGCTCTGCCGGTTCGAGGTCATGTATGAGCGTCCGGGAGAGGGATTCGCTTACATCGCCAACGGATCGGCCCACATCATGTTGGAACAACACGGAATCGGGCGCAATTGGATTGCGGGGGACCTCCAAAGACCGTTTGGACGAGGCATGAACCTCCAGATCGCAGTCGCCGACACACACGCCATCGCAGAATCACTGAACGACGCTTCTTACCCGCTCTTCGCCCCGCCCGAGACGAAGTGGTATCAGGTGGGCCGCGGCGAAGAGGCCGGAGTCAGACAATTCCTCGTCGCAGATCCAGACGGATACCTTGCCCGTTTCCAAGAGTCGATCGGGCGCCGGAGGGCGCACCAATCCGCGACAACAAGTGAGGAATGACACGTGCCCGGAATCCATCATGTCGAAGTATGGCTCGCCGATCTCGAAAACGACCTGCAGGAGTGGGGTTGGCTGCTGGGCCGGCTCGGGTTCACACTCATGGCGGAGTGGGAGAACGGACAGTCTTGGAGCGCGGGCGGGGCCTACCTGTCGCTGACGACATCACCGAACTCGACCGCAGTCCCGCACGATCGGAGGCGGCCGGGCGTCAACCACCTCGCGTTCAAGGCGTGTGACCCGGCAAACGTCGATTCGGTCATGAACGAAGCCCCTGAGCACGGCTGGTTCCCGCTCTACCACGACCGATACCCCCACGCCGGAGGAGAGGAACACTACGCCGGATGGATAGAGAACTCGTCCGGCTTCAAAGCTGAGATCGTCGCTGAGTCTGGCTGAGCGCTCCAGAGCCACCACCACCGGCTGAGCGGTTTCCACCGCTGCGGCCAGTAGCTAGGATCGGCGTATGCCGACAGCCCTCATCACCGGAGCCAGACGAGAGAACAGCATCGCCGCAGGGGTCTCCTCCCGCCTGGAGGCCGACGGGTGGACCGTGCTCACGAGCGACATCGACTATGGCGACTATCCCTGTGACCTGTCTTCGGCCCGACAAGCGCAGGAGCTGATAGGTCGGGTCCGGAATGACCACGGCACGGTCGAAGGGCTTGTTCTCAGCCACGCGCACGATGAGGAATCCGGAATCCTCGACACCACAGCAGAGAGCTTCGACCAGCACATCGCGGTGAATGCCCGCGCCTCACTGCTCCTTATCGCAGCATTCGCACGGCAGGTCGGAGAATCTGGCGGAGCCGTCGTCGCCTTCACCAGCGATCACACCACCGGCAACCTCCCGTATGGTTCGTCGAAAGGAGCGCTCGACCGCATCGTCATCTCGGCTGCCCGAGAACTCGGACCCAAGAAGATCTCCGCCAATGTGGTCAACCCGGGCCCGATCGACACGGGATGGATGGACGAAGAGACCAGGACCGGGCTGATTTCCTATCAACCGCTCGGCCGAATGGGGACTCCGCGCGACATTGCCGCCGTCACAGCGTTCCTACTCTCCGGCGAAGGCAGATGGATCAGCGGCCAGCTCCTCTCCGCAGACGGCGGCTTCTCAGCTCGCTACTGACCGGGCGAAGCCGTGATCCGCGCGGATCTTTGGTCATTCCACCGTGTTTTCGGCGACGAGATCACGGCGGATCGACCAAACAATTTCCGTCCAGCGCCACGCGGACCGATCACCCGAGCTCATGGGTGAGGAAGTCAGCGACCCACGCCCTCAGCTGCCCGGCGTCGACGGCCTCCGGATTGACCATCATCTGAATGGCAAGTCCGTCGAGGAAAGCGAGGATGCGGGTTGCGCTCGCATCGGTGCCGCCCGTGGGAGCGGTGCACTCCCCCGCGGCGATGGCCTCCTCCATGAGGCGCACGAGGATCGACTTCCATTCCCGGTCCAGTCCCGCGAACGTCGCCTTCAGTGAGTCGTCGAAGAGACCGGCGGACCAGCCGTCGATCCAGATCTTCCAGCTGCGCGATGTTCCGGTGGGCAAGTACCAGCCGACCACCGCCCGCAGTCGTTCACGCACCGGGCCCGATCCGCTCGACAGTTCCCGCGCACGATCGATGTCCTGCCGACCTGCGTGGTCGAAGGCCTCGGTGACGAGGGCCTCCTTCGTCTCGAAGTGGTAGATGATGAGGCTGGCGCTCAAGCCGAGGCGTGCGGCGACGTCGGAGACGCGCAGGGTGCGCAGGCCGGCGGCTTCGATCTCCTCGACCGTTGCCGCCAGGATCTCTTCCCTGCGCGCCGCCGCGTTCTTCCTCGCCATCTCCCGATCTGCCTTCAGTGTCTTCTCAACCAGCATCCCACGAACCGAAGCAGTTCCACGGCACGTCGACGATGGTCAGGGCAGTGCGACCTCGGCAGCGGGGCCGACCATGGCCAACGCCTTGGGCCGGGCCAGCAGGCGGCCGGCCATCTCGCTGACCTGCTCCGACGTGACAGAGCGGACGCGTTCGATGAGATCCAGCGGGGCCTCGAGCGGCAGACCGAAGATCTCCGACCGTGCCAATCGATTCATCCGCGCGGCCGAGGACTCGAGCCCGAGGACCATCGAACCGGACAGCTGGGACACGATCTCGTCGAGCTCGAACCGGCTCGGAGCCTCCTGCGCCAACCGGTTCCATTCGGCCAATGCCAGATCGACGACGGCCTGCGCGTTCTCGGCTGTGCATCCGGCGTAGATGCCGAAGGTTCCCGTATCGGTGAACTGGCTGGCCACACAGTTCACGGCATAGGCCAGTCCACGCTCCTCGCGCACGCTCTGGAACAGTCGCGAGGACATTCCACCGCCGAGCATCGTGAGCATGACCGAGTAGATGAACCGGTCCTCGTGGCCTTCCTCCAGGCCCTCGCAGCCGAGCATGATCCCCAGCTGTTCGATGTCCTTGACGGTGTGGGAGGTCCCCGAGTGGAACTCCGGACGCACACGTGCGGCCCCGCCCAGGTGCGATCCCTTCGCCACCGAGGTGGCTCCGCCGAGCGAGGATTCCGGACCGGCACCGGCCACCGAGGCGGCCCCACCAAGCGAGGATTCCGCGCCCGCCCCCGCGCCCGACCAGACGTCGGCACGGGACCCGAGCCCCGCCTCGGCGAGGGCGTCCTCGACCATCGTCAGCACGTCTTCGTGGGTCGTTCCTCCGGCGGCCGCGATGACCAGCCTCGGCGGAACATACGTCGAGGCGTAATGATCGATGACCGTATGATGCCCGAGCACGCGGATCTGCTCCTTCGTCGCCCCTACGGGACGGGCCAGCGAATGCTGACCGAAGACGAGGGCATCGAAGTCGTCGAAGAGCACATCGCCGGGATCATCGGCCGACATCGCGAGCTCTTCGATGATGACACCGCGCTCGCGTTCGAACTCGTCAGCATCGAGCTGTGAGTTCGAGACCATGTCGATGAGCAGCCCGGTGATGTTCGGCAGGTCAGTGACCAGGCACCGCGAGTAGTAGCAGGTGAGCTCCTTCGCGGTGATCGCGTTCGAGTCCCCGCCGGTGCGGTCGAAGGCCGCAGCGATCGACTTCGCATCCCGCGACCCCGTTCCCTTGAACAGCATATGTTCGAGGAAGTGGGTGGAGCCTGCGGTCTCGGCGGATTCGTCACGGGATCCCGCGGCGACCCAGATGCCGATCGTCTCCGAGGCCAGGCCCGGCATGTATTCGGTGGTCAGCGTCAAACCACCGGGGAGGACAGACCGATCGATTCGGCTGCCCTCCCCGGTGTGTGAACTATCCAGTATCAGTTGTCTGATCCCTCGTCGTTCGACTCGGACTCATCGGAGTCCTCGGTGACCGGGGCGAGCGAGAGCTTGCCGCGGTCGTCGATCTTCGTGATCTCGACCTGGACCTTCTGACCCACGCCGACGACGTCCTCGACGTCCTCGACGCGCTTGCCGTCGTTGAGCTTGCGCAGCTCGGAGATGTGCAGCAGACCGTCCTTGCCCGGGGTCAGGGAGACGAAGGCGCCGAAGCTCATCGTCTTGACCACGGTGCCGAGGTAGCGTTCGCCGACCTCGGGGACCTGCGGGTTCGCGATCGCGTTGATCATCGAACGGGCGGCCTCGGCGGCCGGTCCGTCGGTGGCGCCGATGAGGACGGTGCCGTCGTCTTCGATGCTGATGTCCGCGCCCGTGTCCTCCTGGATCTGGTTGATCATCTTGCCCTTGGGACCGATGACCTCACCGATCTTGTCGACGGGGATGTTCACGGAGATGATCCGCGGAGCCGTCGGTGCCATCTCGGCAGGAGCGTCGATCGCATCGGCGATGACGTCGAGGATGACCATGCGGGCCTCGCGGGCCTGCTTGAGCGCGGCACCGAGCACCGAGGCGGGCAGGCCGTCGAGCTTCGTGTCCAGCTGGATCGCGGTGACGAAGTCCCGGGTTCCAGCGACCTTGAAGTCCATGTCGCCGAAGGCGTCCTCGGCACCGAGGATGTCGGTCAGAGCCGCGTATGCGGTCTGCTCACCCTGGTCGGTGGAGATGACGTCGGAGACGAGTCCCATGGCGATGCCGGCCACCGGTGCCTGCAGCGGCACACCGGCCGAGAGCATGGCCAGGGTCGAGGCGCAGACCGAGCCCATCGAGGTCGAACCGTTCGAACCGAGGGCCTCGGAGACCTCACGGATCGCGTACGGGAAGTCCTCGCGCTTGGGCAGGACCGGGACCAGGGCGCGCTCGGCGAGTGCACCGTGGCCGATCTCTCGGCGCTTCGGGCTGCCCACACGGCCGGTCTCACCGGTCGAGTAGGGCGGGAAGTTGTAGTGGTGGATGTAGCGTTTGCTGGTCACGGGCGACAGAGAATCGATCTGCTGCTCGAGCTTGAGCATGTTGAGCGTCGTGATGCCGAGAATCTGGGTCTCGCCACGCTCGAACAGTGCCGAACCGTGCACACGCGGGATGACGTTGGTCTCGGCGGTGAGCGGACGGATGTCCTTGAGCCCACGACCGTCGATGCGGATCTGGTCGGTGAGGATGCGCTTGCGCACGACCTGCTTGGTCAGAGCGTTGAGCGCGTTTGCGATCTCCTTCTCACGGCCTTCGAAGCGCTCCCCGAGCTTTTCGAGGAGTTCGTCGAGGAGGGCGGAACCGGCGGCATCGCGCTCCTGCTTGTCGGCGATCTGGAAGTTCTCGGTCTGCTTCGCCTCGCCGAGTTCCTTCACCGCTTCGTAGACGTCGTCCTCGTAGTCGCGGAAGACGGGGAATTCGACGGTCGGCTTCGCGGCACGATCGGCGAGTTCGGACTGTGCGCGGCACAGCTCGGCGATGAAGGGCTTGGCGGCTTCGAGACCTTCGGCCACGACCTCCTCGGTGGGGGCCTTGGCGCCGGTCTTGATCTTGTCGATGGCGTTGTCAGTGGCCTCGGCCTCGACCATCATGATGGCGACGTCGTCACCGACCACGCGACCGGCGACGACCATATTGAACACGGCGTCCTCGAGCTGCGAGTGGTTCGGGAAGGCGACCCACTGGCCGTCGATGAGCGCGATGCGCACACCACCGATGGGGCCGGAGAACGGCAGACCCGACAGCTGGGTCGACATCGAGGCCGCGTTGATGGCCAGGGCGTCGTAGAGGTGATCGGGGTTGACCGACATCACGGTGACGACGACCTGGACCTCGTTGCGCAGGCCCTTGACGAAGGACGGGCGCAGCGGGCGGTCGATGAGACGGCAGGTGAGGATCGCATCGGTCGAGGGGCGTCCCTCGCGGCGGAAGAACGAACCGGGGATGCGCCCCGCGGCGTACATGCGCTCTTCGACGTCGACGGTCAGGGGGAAGAAGTCGAAACCCTCACGGGGGTTCTTGCCGGCCGACGTGGCCGAGAGCAGCATGGTGTCGTCGTCGAGATAGGCGACGGCGGATCCGGCGGCCTGCTGAGCAAGGCGTCCGGTCTCGAAACGGATGGTGTGCGAACCGAAGCTGCCGTTGTCGATATGGGCAACGGCGGATTCAGGGTTGAGTCCCACGTAGTCTCCTCTGTTGTGCCGGCACACGGCGACCCTCGGCGCTCGAGGATCGTCCTCGAGGCATGAGACATCGCTCTGCTCGATGCAGTGCACGATTCCGTGTGGAACCGGCGGGATATTTGCTTCGGACACCCCATGGATCCAAGCCGGTCATCGATCGGGGCCCACGGAACCGGCACGGCATACCGTCTGCAGAGGCAGACAGCTGCGGTGCGCATTCCTCCGGAGGCCACTACCGAAGACCGAAACGTCCATGTCAGGGTTGTCCGCCCCCGAGTCTACCGCAGAAGCACGAAAGCGCCCCACCCGAAGGTGGGACGCTTCCGTGATGCAGCTGGAATCAGCGGCGCAGCGAATCAGCGGCGCAGGCCGAGGCGCTTGATGAGCGAACGGTAGCGCTCGATGTCGACCTTCTGCAGGTACTTGAGCATCCGGCGACGCTGACCGACGAGCAGCAGCAGGCCACGACGCGAGTGGTGGTCGTGCTTGTGATCCTTGAAGTGTTCGGTGAGATCCGAGATCCGGCGGGTCAGCAGTGCGACCTGAACCTCAGGAGAACCGGTGTCGCCCTCGTGAGTTCCGTATTCCTTGATGATCTCTTGCTTCACAGCAGTGTCGAGAGCCATGGGTTCTCCTTCGTATCGTTGCGCGGCGCGACGACCTGAAATCATCGCACTATGGGACCGCGGCCGGTGAAAACGGCAGAGATCAGCTTATCAGGTGTGCAGGACCTCGCGCACATCGGCGATGTCCTCGTGCATCTGCACGATGAGGTCGTCCATGCCGGTGAAGGCGACCTGGCCGCGGATGCGGGCGACGAATTCGAGAGTCATCTCACGGTCGTAGACGTCGAATTCGCCGAATTCCTTATCGAGCACGTAGGCCTCGACTCGGCGGGAACTGCCCTGGAAGGTCGGGTTCGTGCCCACAGAGATCGCGGCCGGATACGACTGACCTTCGCCGGAGAACGTGGCGCGGCCGGCGTAGACGCCGTCGGCGGGCACGAGCCCGGAATGGTCGTCTGAGAGGTTCGCCGTCGGGAATCCGAGGTCACGTCCGCGGGCGTCACCGTGGACGACGGTACCGTGGACGGCGTGGTAGCGGCCGAGCTGATCGGCCGCCTCGGCGACGTCACCTGAGGTGAGCTGTTCGCGGATCCGGGAGGACGAATACCGTCCCCCGCGCCCGACTTCGTCGATCGTCTCGGTGCGGAAGCCGTAATCGTCGCCGAGGCGGCGCAGCGTCTCGATGGTGCCTTCGTTGTCGCGCCCGAAGCGGACGTCGTCGCCGACGACGACGATGCGCGCCTTGAGTGCCTCGACGAAGTAGGTGCGGACGAATTCCTCGGGCGTCTGGGCGGCGAAGTCGAGGTCGTAGGGCTGGATGAGGAGGGCGTCGATGCCGGTGGCGGCGATGAGTTCGGCCTTCTGCCCGCTGCTCGTGATCATCACGGTCGGGTCCTCGGGCCGGTGGACGGTGCGCGGGTGGGGGTCGAAGGTCATCGCGATCGACGCCAGTCCCTCTTCCCGGGCGCGGGCGGCGACGGCTGCCAGGACAGTCTGGTGTCCGCGGTGGACGCCGTCGAAGTTGCCGAGGGTGACGACGGTGCCGACATCGTCGACGTCGACCTCATCGAGTCCGTGATACAGCTTCACCAGACGATCGCTCCTTCCGTGCACCGACTCAGATTATCGCAGACATGATCGCGCTCCTAACCCGCACCTCGCCGAGGTGGCCCCGCCCGATCTCGGTCGTCAGGTGACCGTCCGGTCGGGGCGGGGTCGGCGACCGTCTGTTCAGGCGATGCCCTGTTCAGGCGATGAGGGCCCAGCCGATGACGCCGATGAGGGAGGACAGGGCGATGGAGACGAAGGTGCCGATGATGAACCGCTCCCCCGCCGCGGCCGAGGATTTGATCTCGGCGAAGCGGCCGAGTCCCTTCACCGCGATGACCACGGCCATGAGTTCGGGTCGCCCGAGGACGATGGCACCGGCGATGAGGGCGCGTTCGACGATGCCGATCCACATGCCGCCGCGCAGGACCTCGACGTCTTCGGCCCCCGTGCGCTCGGGCTTGTGGCCCGGGCCGGAATGGGTCACGCGCAGGAACGCCGGCACGAGCGGCCACCCGACGAGGGCAGCGACTGCCGCGGCCGCGATGGCGACGAGGACGTCAGTCCACATGGGCGCCACCTTCCATCTGCCTGAGTTCAGCTGATTGCCTGAGGTGATATTCGGAAAGCTCTTGGGCACCGGCGACGATCTCGGCGGTGCCCGAGGCAAGCACTCTGGATACGGCCTGCTGCGAGACCCCGAAGAATGCGGCGATCTCGGCTTGGGTCGCATCGGGGTGGTCGAGTCGGTGGTCGACGTAGCCGCGCGAGTGGGTGCGCAGCTCCCCCAGCGTGTTCACGAGCAGGCGCAGGGCAGCCTCGGCGAGGGTGCGCTCGGTGGATTCGCGCTCATTGAGCGGTCGGTCGGTGGACTCTCCCTCGCTGCGGACGACGAGGTGGGCGGGCGCGGACTTCGCGGATTCCACGGCCTGTCTGGCCGCATAGAACGCCTGCCCTCTGGCTTCGGTGGTGGCCGTCGGCAGCGGCCGCTCGACATCACCGATACCGAGGCCGATGTGCCAGCCTGAGGCAACGGCGATGCGGCGGATTGCCTCGGCGACGGCGGCCGGATCGTCGAGAACGCCCTGAACCTCATCGCCGATCGTGCGGGCGAACGGGATGACGGCGTCGATGGGCTCGAGTACCGCGAGGACAGCAGGCACGGCATCATCACTCGAGCGCGAGTCCTGCTGGTCGATGGTGAGGACGTACATGACTTCAGTACACCAGAATTCGCACCGGTGCACAAGGTTTTTGATTGTATTTCTTCAATACAAGCTAATCAGTTGTGCTTTGTGAACAGCCGTGGCGGCTCAGGCGAGGTCGATGGCGAAGGCGGTCAGCGACTTGAGACCGCCGTCGCGGCGCACCTCGGCGACGGAGACGAGCACGTCATCGCAGATGACCGCCACTACCGAGTCTGCGCTCGCGGACGAGCCCTCGGTAGCCACCACCTTGCCCTGCATGAGTGCGATGGCCTGCTCCGTCCGGACAGTGACGACGGGCAGGAAGGTGCGGGCCGCCTCGGCGAGGGGCATGAGTGCGGGGGGCGCAGTGTCGAGATCGGCGGGCAGAGTCACCGCCTGGTCGAGTTCGAAGTCGCCGACTCGAGTCCGGCGCAGCGCAGTGAGATGCCCGTAGACGCCGAGGTCGGTGCCGATGTCGCGGGCCAGGGCACGCACGTAGGTTCCCGAGGAGCAGTCGACCTCGACATCGACATCGATATGGCCGTCGGCGGCGGAGAAGCGGATGTCGATGATCTCGAACGAGGAGATCTCGACGCGGCGGGCCTTCAGCTGCACGTCTTCGCCGGCGCGCACACGCGCATAGGAGCGTTTGCCGTCGACCTTGATCGCCGAGACCGCGCTGGGCACCTGGTCGATGGGTCCGCGCAGCTTCGCGACAGCGGCTTCGATCGCCGGAGTGTCGACGGTGGCGAGGTCTGCGGGCACGGCGAAGCAGTCGGGTCCGGAGTCCGCGTCATCGGTCGGGGTCGAGGACCCGAGGCGGATCGTCGCCAGATAGGTCTTCGAGACTCCCGTGATATAGGTGAGCAGCTTGGTGCCGCGGCCGAGGCCGAGCACGAGCACTCCGGTGGCCATCGGATCGAGGGTGCCGGCATGACCGACCTTCTTCGTTCCGTACCAGCGGCGGATGCGGGAGACCACACCATGGGAACTCAGGCCCTGCGGTTTGTCGCAGACGAGGATGCCCTGCGGGGAAGATTCGCTCACGAAGGCAGGAATCAGTTGAAAGAGGCGTGCACGTGGTCGAAGTGGTTGGCCGTGGCGGAGCCGCGGTCCTCCATGCCCTTCCAGCCCTTTCCGGGCATCCAGATGCGCTGCTTCCAGATGACGTACTTGACGTTGAGGCTGCCCTGGTTCTTGATGAGGTATTCGGCGATGCGGTCGCCGGTGGATCCGGTGATCATGATGTCCACAGCCTCACCGGTGTTGTGATCCGAACCGGTGCCCGGGCGGCGTCCGCCGAAGGTCTTGACCTCGGGGAACTTCGCGCACACGGCACGGTAGCCATTGACGGCGTTCGGCAGCAGGCCGGATTCGATCGAGGAGGACACGCTGCACGGCGGAGCCGAGGTGTCACTCGAAGTGCCTTCGCCCTTCTCGGACTTCTCATCCGAGGATGAGGAGTCATCGCTCTTGCTCGAGGAGGCCGAGGACTCTGTGGTCGGCTTCGGCTTGGGTGTCTTGACGTTGAGCGTGGTCTTCGAGGACTTGTTCTTGTACTTCGGATCGTCCTTGACCTTGTCGAGGTACTCTTCGCCGGCCTTCTCACGCTGTTCGTCGAGTTCGTCCTGGCTCACCTGCGAGGGGCTGGTGGATTCCTCGGAGGTGGTGTTCGCAGCCTCGGTGGTGACGTTGCCCGTGTCGGGCGGTCCCATGACGACGGTCGAACCGACCACGGCTGCGGTCGCGGCCGCCGGAACGGCGATGGCAGCGACGACGGGACGCTGCTTGACGGTCGCCAGCACGGAAGTCGCCGTCGACGGCACGTTCGCTGAGTGCCGGCCCGAGGAGCGCTTGTTGGGAGTGAGATCCCGGACGAGCTGCTTCGCGAACGACGGCTTCGGTGAAGAGTGCTTACCCAATGCAGAATTCCCTTAACAGAGTCGTAATCGTTTCGTTACCGGAAAAAGTCTACGACACCATGCAAAGATAACAAAACTGTTACAGGAAGTTTTTTTCCGCACGTGACGAAGATCAAGCCTTCGGTGCAGCCGCCCCGACCACCGGGCGAAGCCATCGGCAGTGACAACATCGCAGTTCAGTTCGCGCCAACATCGCAGGTCAGGTCCGTCCGCATCGCAGCTCAACCCACAACCGCGGCAACGGTGGCCTGCGTCCACGACGCCTCAGTCCTCGTCGGTGCCGTCGGTCTTCTTATACGGGTCGGATTCTCCGGCAGGCTGCGCATTCTTCGCCAGGCCCGCCACACGGGCATCGTCGGCGGCGGCCTGAGCCAGCAGTCCGTCGAGCCGGGCGGCCGCCTCGGGGACGGCATCGGCGATGAATTCGAGGCTCGGGGTCAGACGGATCGTCAGGCCCTTGCCGACCTCGGAGCGGATGAATCCCTTTGCGGATTCGAGCGCCTTGCCGGTGCCGACGAGGTCCTGGTCATCACCGTAGACGGTGTAGAAGATCGTGGCGTGCTGGAGGTCGCCGGTCACCCGCACATCGGTGACGGTGACGAAGCCGAGGCGCGGATCCTTGAGCCTGCGTTCGATTGTGCTCGCGACGATGACCTTGATCTGGTCGGCGATCTTGCGAGCCCGAGTCGGGTCTGCCATGGTTCGTGTCCTTTGTGTCGGGGCCGGAGCAGTTCTTCAGGCCCAATGGTAACTGTGGAATCGACGCGGCTCCGGCCGGTCCCGTCATGGAACCGGCCGGAGCCTTCGAAGTCGACTCTCTGCGGTCAGGAGTCCTACGCGATGAGGAATCCGCCGCGATCAGTTCGCGGATGCGATCAGTCGCGCGGCTTCTCCTGCATCTCGAAGGTCTCGATGATGTCGCCTTCGCGCAGGTCGTTGAACTTGCCGAGTCCGATACCGCACTCGTAGCCCTCGCGGACCTCGGTCGCGTCATCCTTGAACCGACGCAGCGATTCGATGCTGACGTTGTCGCCGATGACGACACCGTCGCGGGTGACGCGAGCGGTCGAGTTGCGCTTGATGAGACCGTCGCGGACGATCGAACCGGCGATGTTGCCGAACTTCGACGACCGGAAGACCTCGCGGATCTCCGCGGTGCCCGTCTGGACCTCTTCGAACTCGGGCTTGAGCATGCCCCTGAGCGAGTTCTCGATGTCGTCGATCGCCTGGTAGATGACCGAGTAGTAGCGCACGTCGACGCCTTCGCGGTCGGCCAGGTCGCGAGCCTTCGCTTCCGGACGGACGTTGAAGCCGAGGACGATCGCGTTGTCGACCGTGGCCAGGTTGATGTCGTTCTCCGTGATCGCACCGACGCCGCGGTGGATGATCCGCAGGTCGACATCGTCGCCCACATCGATTTTGAGCAGCGAATCCTCGAGCGCCTCGACGGCACCGGAGACATCGCCCTTGAGGATGAGGTTGAGCATGTCGACCTTGCCCTCGGCCAGTGCCTTGGTGAAGTCCTCGAGGCTGATGCGCTTGCGACCGCGGGCCTGAGCGGCATTGCGCTCGATGGCGTCGCGCTTCTCAGCGATCTGCCGGGCGGTGCGATCGTCATCGGTGGAGATGAACGAGTCCCCGGCACGCGGAACCGAGGAGAGACCGAGCACCTGGACGGGACGGGACGGACCCGCCTCGTCGACCTGGTTGCCGTTCTCATCGAACATCGCACGCACACGTCCGTAGGCAGTGCCGCAGACGATGGCGTCACCCTGACGCAGGGTGCCGGACTCGACGAGGACGGTCGCGACAGCACCGCGGCCCTTGTCGAGCTTGGCTTCGATCGCGATGCCGCGAGCGGACTTGTCGGGGTTGGCCCGCAGGTCCAGTGCAGCATCGGTGGTCAGCAGCACGGATTCGAGCAGCTGGTCGATGCCTTCGCGCTTGAGCGCGGAGATCGGCACGAACATCGTCTCGCCGCCGTATTCCTCGGCCACGAGGTTGTATTCGGTCAGCTGCTGCATGACCTTGGCCGGGTTCGCCCCGTCCTTATCCACCTTGTTCACGGCCACGACGATCGGCACTTCGGCCGCTTGAGCGTGGTTGAGTGCTTCGATGGTCTGCGGCATCACACCGTCATCGGCGGCGACCACGAGGATTGCGAGGTCGGTCGACTTCGCACCGCGGGCACGCATGGCGGTGAACGCCTCGTGACCCGGGGTGTCGAGGAAGGTGAGCTTGCGCTCCTGACCCTCGTGTTCGACCTCGACCTGGTAAGCACCGATGTGCTGAGTGATGCCACCGGCCTCACGACCGGCCACATTGGCCGAGCGGATGGCATCGAGCAGCTTGGTCTTACCGTGATCGACGTGACCCATCACGGTGATCACCGGCGGACGAGCCTGGAGATCCTCGTCGTCTTCCTCAGCGGCTTCCGCGTCGAGGTCGATGTCGAAGGTCTCGAGCAGCTCACGGTCCTCGTCCTCGGGTGAGACGATCTCGATCTTGTAGCCGAGCTCCTCGCCGAGGACCTCGAAGGTCGCCTCGTCGAGGGACTGGGTGATCGTCGCCATCTCACCGAGGTGGAAGAGCACGGTGACGAGGTTCGTCGGATCCGTGTTGATCTTCTCGGCGAAGTCGGCCAGCGACGAGCCGCGACGCAGACGCAGCGGCGTGTTGCCGTCTCCGCGCGGAACGGTGACTCCACCGACCGAGGGAGCCTGCATCTGCTCGAGCTCTGCGCGCTTCGCCCGCTTCGACTTCCGTCCCTTCTGACGGGGACCGCCGCCGCGGCCGAAGGCACCCTGGGTGCTTCCGCGACCGCGACCTGAGCCGCGACCACCGGGGCCGCCGCCGGGTCCGCGACGAGGACCGCCGGCAGGGGCTCCGCCTGGGCCACCGGGACCGCCTGCGGGAGCGTTGCCGCGTCCGCCGCCGCGACCACGGCCGGGAGCGGGCTTATTGAGTGCCGAGTTCTTCAGCATCGACGGGTTGGGGCGCGGTGCACCGGGACGCGGTGCAGGACGCGGGCCGCCCGAGGACTCGTCGCCGCCCGAGCGGGGCTTCTGACCCGGCTTCGGCATTCCCTGCGAGGGTGCGAACGGGTTGTTGCCGGGGCGTCCGCCCTGGCCACCCTGACCGCCGGAGCGTCCACCGGGCTTGGGACCGCGGCCGCCGGGCTTGGGCATTCCCTGCGAGGACGCGAAGGGGTTGTTGCCGGGACGAGCCGAACGGCCTCCGGGCTTCGGGGCACCGGGCTTGCCGGCGCCGCCGGGCTTCGGAGCTCCGGGCTTCGGAGCTCCCGGCTTCGCTGCGGCAGCGGGCTTGGGTGCTCCGGGCTTCGGTGCGGACTTCGCCTCGGGTGCCGAGGGCTCGGCGGACTCGGTCGGTGCCGGGCTCGCTTCGGCCGCCGGCTCAGCGGCAGGCTTCGGTGCGGACTTCGCAGCGGGGGCGTCCGCCTCGGCGGGGGTCGGCTTCGCTGGGGTCGACTTCGGTGCCTGCTTCGCGGCGGGCTTGGGTGCGGGCTTCGCACCGGGTTTCGGGGCTCCGGGCTTTGCGGCCGGCTTCGCGGACTTCTTCGCGCCGGAGGACTTCTGGCCCTCGGCGGATCCGGAATCGGCGAAGGCTTCCTTCACCCGGCGCACGACGGGCGCTTCGAGTGTCGAGGAAGCAGAGCGAACGAATTCGCCCATGTCCTGGAGCTTCTCGAGGACGTTCTTACTGGTTGTGCCGAGCTCTTTCGCGAGCTCATGGACACGGGGCTTTGCCACAGTTCTCCTGTCCGGGTTCCTTCCCGGTCAGGAAAGAACCTCATCAATGAAGAGCAGTACTCATTTCACTGCTCTCTCGATTTCCGTCTGGGTGTCATCGTGCGACACTCACAACTTGTCATCCATTCGGCTACCCGTTCTCTTTGGGTTCGGTATCCGGCCCCGGAAGGTCCGAGGCGGTGATCTTCGTTCGAAAGGCTCGAGCGAAGGCGGCAGTGGTCCGTGCCTTCGTCAGGCACTTCTCATCGGGATGTACCCAGGCACCACGTCCGGGAAGTGTCGCTGACACGTCGTGGACGACGGCCGGGTGCTGATCGGGACGGAACACGAAGCGTGTCAGTGCGTTCCGATCGTCCTTCTGCCTACAGGCGATGCACGTCCTTACGGGTCCATCGCCAGCATTCACAATCAATGATTCTACAGCACCGGCACCCCGGCTCGCGCCATGGGTCCAGTGGTGCGAATCACTCGCCGAAGCGGTTGGACTGCGACGATGTCGCTGGCAGGCCGCCTCGGCGGGGTCGGTCCACCGCCTCGGCGGGGTCAGTCCGCCGCCTCGGCGGGGTCAGTCCGCGGCGATGATGTCGATCTTCCAGCCGGTGAGCTTTGCGGCCAGGCGGGCGTTCTGCCCTTCCTTGCCGATGGCCAGCGAGAGCTGGTCGGAGGGGACGACGGCGCGGGACTCCTGCGCCGCTGCGTCGAGGATCTCGACCCGCTTGGCCTTGGCCGGCGAGAGTGCGTGGGCGATGAACTTCGCGGGGTCGTCGGAGTAGTCGACGATGTCGATCTTCTCCTGGCCGAGTTCGTTCATCACCGCGCGGACGCGGGATCCGAGCTCGCCGATGCACGAGCCCTTCGCGTTGACTCCCGGTTTCGTGGCGCGCACCGCGAGCTTCGTGCGGTGGCCGGCCTCGCGGGCCAGCGACACGATCTCGACGGTGCCGTCGGCGATCTCGGGCGCTTCGTGGGCGAAGAGCCGGCGCACGAGGTTCGGGTGGGTGCGGGAGACGGTGACCGAGGTGCCCTTCTGGCCCTTGTGGACGTCGGCGATGTAGACGCGCATCCTCGTGCCGTGCCGGTACTGTTCGCCGGGGACCTGCTCGTGCGGGGGCAGCACGGCCTCGACATCGCCGAGGTCGATCTGCACCATCTGCGGGTCGTTGCCCTGTTGGATGGTGCCCGAGGCGATCTCCCCCTCACGGCCTTTGAATGTCCCGAGGAGCGACTCGTCCTCGACGTCGCGCAGACGCTGGTGGATGACCTGGCGGGCGGTCTGGGCGGCGATGCGGCCGAAGCCTGTGGGGGTGTCGTCGAATTCGCCGATCGGGTTGTCGTCGTTGTCGAACTCCACGGCGAGGATGCGCACTTCGCCGGTGGACTTGTCGAGTTCGGCACGGGCGTCGGGCCAGGCGCCTTCGGTCTTCTGGTAGGCGAGGAAGAGAGCCTGTTCGATGAGTTCGACGAGGGTGTCCAGCGGAATCTCACGCTCTCGTTCGATCACGCGCAGAACATTGAGATCGATGTCCATGTGCCTATGTCCTCTCCGGCTCATTCGAGCATTGAATTGTCTGTGTTCACTTATGCAGGCGTAACAGTCTATCCCAGTCTCCGCCCGCATCCTGTCAGCGAGGGCTCAGCCGCCTCGGCGCCGTCAGCGGAACTTCAGTTCGACCTGAGCCTTGCGGATGTCGTCGAGGGGGATCGTCCGGGCCTCCCGCTTCGCCGGATCCGTTCCCGAGATCGACCCGTCGGCCACCTCGGCGAGGTCGAGTTTGAATGTGTCCTTCTTCGTGGTGATGTCGAGGCGTCGCCCGATGACGCGCCGGAAGTGGCGCGGCGTCTCGAGTTTCCGGGTCGCCCCCGGGCTCGTGACCTCGAGCTGATAGGGCTTGTCGCGGAAGATCTCGACCTCGTCTAGGGTGTCGCTGACGATCTTCGTCGATTCGGCGATCTTCTCCATCGACATCGGCTCGGTGCTCGACTCGTCGAGGTCGACGACGACGGTGAGGGTGCGACGGGGGCCGGCGGCGACGGCCTTGACGTTCTCCAGGTGGAATCCCGCCGATTCCAAGGGCGGTGCGAGCAGACCCGTGATCCGTTCGACGTCCTCGTCCATTTCTCCTCCTCTTCGCTGGCCTTCCCGCCCGCCGAGGTGGGGCGGAGGGATCCGACGGTCGGCCCGTTTCGCCTGCTGACCGCCTATCCCCCACCCTAAGCGACAGCCTCGGTCGACGTTAAGCATCCGATAGGATTGCCGTATGCGTTTTCCCGTCAGCCGCCGAGCCCTCCTCACCGTCGGCGTCAGCGGCGCGGGCCTGGGTCTGCTCAGCGCGTGCGGGCTGCGGTTGGACAACGATCCCGACGTCCCCACCCTCGATTCCACGCAGCAGCTGCGCAATCGCATCTCCCGCATCCTTGCCTCGACGACTCCAGGTTCGGGTGACCCCGAAACTGCAGGTGAGGACCTCGCCGCGTTCACCAAGGCGATCGGTCCGGAATGGAATCCGCCGAGCGAGCTCGCCACCGAACCGGCACCGACCGAAGAGGATCGGACCTTCGTCGAGGCCGCCGAGGCGGTCTCGCAGGCCGTGTTCGAAGCATCGTCCCAGCTCGGCTCGGGACTCATCCCGGTGCTCGCCGATGTGGCCACCGGCATGACGCTCGTGGCCGGTGAGAAGAAGCCCGAGCTCGTCACCACCGCCGCCGAACTCATCAGGGACGGGGCCGATGAGGCCAGCGACAAGGGCAAGGGCTCCGGCAAGAGCGAAGGCTCGGACACCGACGACGCCTCTACCGAAGATGACGCCCGTACGAAAGTATTCAACGCGATCCTCGACCAGTCGCGGGCCGCGGCCTACGGCTACGAGCGGCTGGCGGTCCACCTCGAGTCGAAGTCAGCCGAACGGGAGGGTGCGCTGGCCCGGCTCGAGTCCCTCGGCTCGCTCTCGGGCCAGATGCTCGAAGCCCTCGGTGAGGCGAAGGCGGATCCGAACGCGTCAGCGTGGAAACTCGACCCCAGCCCCACGGATGCGCAGTCGGCGAAGGAGCTCGCACTGGGCCTCGAGGACGGGCTCGCCTCGGCGCTGCTGCCATGGTTGGACGGGGACACCTCGGCGGTCCTGCGCCTGTGGGAATCGGCCAAGGCACGGGCGATCTTCGCCCGATCGCAGCCGCTGCGCTACGAGTACGGCGAGGCCGGTCAGGCGGAGGCGAAGAAGTGAAGGTGCCGCCCGTCCTCTACCGCTCGACGCGTGACATCATCGGCGAATACCGCACGGATGCGTGGGTCGCCGCACTCGACTATATGGCCAATGAGGTCCTCGACCGGTGGAAGCTGCGCTTCGACGATGTGCCCGGCGCCCCGTGGGCCGGCTGCGAATCGCTGGTGATTCCCGTGCTGACCCAGGAGAACTATCAGGGGGTGCTGCGGTTCGCGGCGCCGACCTCGGCGCATACGGCCGCGCATGCGCAGGTGCTGCGGGCGCTGAAGATGTGGAACGGGCACGGGGCGGTGCGCGTCATCCGCGATGACCGCAGCTTCCGGGTGACCCTGCAGGAGCGGCTGCGGACGAAGGACAATCTCTCGGTGCTGCCGCTGGCTGATGTGCCTCCGGTGTGGGGTGCCCTGCAGCGGTCGTTGGAGATTCCGGCGAGTACGGAATTCCTGCGGGTCCAGGATGTCGTCGCCGGGTGGCTGGGCAGCTTCGATGCCGATGCCGGCCTGCTCACCGGGTGGTCGGAGGCCGGTCCTCAGGATTCGCTGCTGCTGTCCTTCGCGCGGAACTGGATGCAGACCCTGGCGGCGTCGGACGAGAACTGGCTCATCCACGCTGACCTGCACTATTACAATATCCTCGCCGGCAACCCGGACCCGACGGGAGTGTCGACGTGGAAGGCCATCGACCCGCAGCCGCTGGCAGGGCCGACGGCGTACACGATGGCCCCGGTGCTGTGGAACCGGCTGGCGGAGATTCCGTCCGAGCATCCGCAGGCGCAAGCGGCCTGGCTGCGCGGATTCGCCACGGATCTCGCCCTGTGCGCGGGCATCGATCCGCAGTACGGGATGGGCGCGACCGTGGCCCGGGAGATCACGAACATGTTCTGGTACCTGCGGGCGGCCTCGGGCGGATCGCAGTCGAGCCTGGCCGATGCGGCCAGGTCCCTGTGGGTCGCGCGCGCCCTGTCCGGCGCCGACGTCGCCGGAGTCAACGCCCACGCCCTCAAACCCATCGGCTGATTGCTACCTGACGGCGGCGCAGCAACCTCGCGCGAGGTTGCTGCGCCGCCGTCAGGTAGCAATTAGTGGATGAGGGTGGTGAGGACGTCGTAGCCGAGTTTGAGGATCATCGCCGAGACCACGACGACGAAGATGACGCGGACGAACCCTGATCCCCGCTTCAGCGCGGTGCGTGCGCCGACGATGCCGCCGCCGACATTGCCGACGGCGACGATCATGCCCAGCAGCCACACGACCTGACCATCGGGGACGAAGTAGACGAGTGCGCCAAAGTTCGTCGCCCAGTTGATCACCTTCGCCGTCGCCGAGGCCTGGAGGAACGAGAACCCGATGATCGAGACGAACGCGATGACGAGGAAGGATCCCGTGCCCGGTCCGAGCACCCCGTCGTAGATGCCGATGACGAGCCCGATCAGCCACGACAGCGCATGGTGACGCTTCGAGGACTCACCGAAGCGCAGCGTGGCATCGGCGCCGAGGCTGGGGTTGAGCACCGTGAAGATGCCGACTCCGATGAGGGCGGCCAGGATGATCGGGGTGAACGCCTCGCTCGGAACGAGCGTGGCGAGCTTCGCCCCGCCTACTGCCCCGAGGAACGCCGAGGCCGCCGCCGGGATCGTCGCCGACCGGTCCGGGGTGATCTTGCGCAGATAGGTGATCGCCGAGGCGGTCGTGCCCGCAATGGACCCGATCTTGTTCGTCGCCACCGCCTGGACCGGGCTCATCCCCGGCACGAGCAGCAGCGCAGGCAGCTGGATCAGCCCGCCGCCGCCGACGACGGCATCGATCCACCCCGCCAGGATTCCCGCGGCGAGCAGCCACAGGACCATGGACACGGTGACATCGATGCCGCCGGTGAGTGCGTCGAACACCGAGGTGGCTCAGCCGTTCACGGCGGAAGCGGAGTCCGCAACGACCCCAGCGGAGTCTGCGCCGTCGGCGGCGAGTGCCGCATCCGCGGCCGCATTCGCCTTAGCGTACGCCTCACGGACGCGGGCGACGGTGGAGGGGACCACCTCGGCGACGGGAAGATCGGACTTCGCATCGGCCAGGCGATCGCGGACTTCGACGAGCCCGTCGGCCAGCCCGCGGCCGATGACGATGACCGTGGGGATGCCGATGAGTTCGGCGTCGGCGAATTTGAAGCCGGGTGAGACCTTGTTCCGGTCGTCGAGGAGGACGGAGACGCCCTCGGCTTCGAGCTCGGCGGTCATGGTCTCAGCGGCCGCGACGATCTCCTCGCCCTTGCCGGCGACGATGATGTGGACGTCGGCCGGGGCCAGGTGCTGGGGCCACAGCAGACCGTTCTCCGAGTGGTATTCCTCGGCGATGCAGGCCATGACACGGGTGACGCCGAGCCCGTAGGAGCCCATCGTCACGGTCGCGGTCTTGCCGTTCTGGTCGAGCACCTTGAGGTCGAGGGCCTCAGCGTACTTGCGGCCGAGCTTGAAGATCTGACCGATCTCGACACCGCGGGCGAGCTCCAGCGGTCCCGAACCGTCGGGGGCGGGATCGCCGAGCACGACCTCGGCGGCTTCGATCGTGCCGTCGGCGGTGAAGTCACGGCCGGTGACGAGGTCGAAGACGTGGCGGCCGGCTTCGTTGGCGCCGGTGATCCAGCGGGTGCCGTCGACGACGCGGGGGTCGAGGAGGTAGCGGATCTTCGACGCCGATTCGAGGCCGAGCACCGGCGCATCGAGCGAGTTGCCGGGCCCGATGTAGCCCTTGACGAGTTCGGGGTGGGCGGCGAGGTCCTCGGCGGTGGCGGCTTCGAGGTCGACCTCACCGTCGCCGAGCATGCCGGTGCCCGCGGCCCGGTCGAGGTCGACCTCGCGGTCGCCGGGCAGGCCGATGACGATGATCTCGCGGGTGCCGTCGGGGTGGGTGACGGCGCAGACGACGTTCTTCAGGGTGTCTGCCGCCGTCCACTCGCGGTCCTCACGCGGATGCGAGGCGTTTGCGGCGGCCACGAGGGTCTCGATGGTCGGGGTGTCAGGGGTGTCCTCGACATGAGCGGCCGGAGACTCGGAGTACGGGATCTCCTCGGGCACGATCGAGGTCACGGCCTCGACGTTGGCGGCGTATCCGCCGGGCGAGCGCACGAACGTGTCCTCGCCGACCTCGGAGGGGTAGATGAATTCCTCGGTGCCGGATCCGCCCATCGCACCGGGAGTCGCCTTGACGGGCAGGCAGGGCAGGCCGAGGCGGGCGAAGGCGCGCAGGTAGGCCACGCGCATGGCCTCATACGAGGCGTCGAGTCCGGCATCGTCGACGTCGAAGGAGTAGGCGTCCTTCATGATGAACTCACGGCCGCGCAGCAGACCGGCGCGGGGGCGGGCCTCGTCGCGGTACTTCGTCTGGATCTGGTAGATCGACAGCGGCAGATCCTTGTACGAGGAGTAGAGGTCCTTGACCAGGAGGGTGAAGACCTCCTCGTGGGTGGGGGCGAGGATGTAGTCGTTCTCGCGCCGATCCTTGAGGTGGAACAGGTCGGGTCCGAAGGCTTCCCACCGCCCGGAGGTCTTGTACGGATCGGCGGGCAGCAGGCCCGGAAAGTGGACTTCCTGGGAGCCGGCGAGCGCCATCTCCTCACGCACGATGGCCTCGATCTTGTTCAGCACAGCCAGGCCCAGCGGCAGCCACGTGTAGATCCCCGGAGCGGAACGGCGGATGTATCCGGCGCGGTGGAGCAGCTTGTGGCTGGCCACCTCGGCGCCGACCGGGTCCTCCTTCTGGGTTCGCACGAACAGGGACGACATGCGCAGGGCCATGGGTGTTTCTCCTCAACTCGTCAGGACTCAGATCGAACACTATCGCACGCGGGCGAGGGGCAGGGAATCGGATCGGGCCCGAATCTCCCACGGCCGACCGAGTGTCGATCGTGCGCCGACCGCACACCTGCCCGTACGTTCGCACGGCCTGATGCGGCCGTGGATTCGTCACCTGCGCGAAGAGAATTAGACTGGTGCGTGCTGCGCGGAAGCGCAGCACCGGCCCGGGCCTCACCGTCCGCCGGCCGGGTCCATCGACGACGAGTGCGAACGATACGAAGAGCATGCCTGATCCGAGCCAACTCACGCAGTTCCCGCGGCCCTCGGTCGCGGTCGACACCGCGGTCCTCTGCCCCGTGCCCGGCCGCGGCCTGCATGTTCTCCTCACTCATCCCGGCGATGGGGTGTGGCAGCTGCCCGGGTCGATCCTGCGTCCGCAGGAGCGCCTCGCCGAGGCGGTCGCCCGGTGCCTGCGCGAGAAGGCTCGCCTGGTCGATCGTGCCCCGGTGCAGCTGCACGTGTTCGACCAGCCCGACCGTGACGACCGCGGCTGGGTGATCTCCGTGGCCCACCTCGACGTGCTCGCCCCGAGCGATATCGGGCGCACCGATGATGACAGCACCCCCGCCGAGGCGGCCGCCAGGGATTCCGATCACGCCGACTCCCCGATCCACCGTCGCCGGCTCGTGCCCGTGCAGGAGGTGCATGAGCTCAGTGCCGAACATCAGGAGATCGTGCGCGTGGCCGTCCACCGGCTGCGGGCGCTGCATGAGCGCACCCCCGATCCGTTCGGTCTGCTCGAGTCCGAGTTCTCGCTGCGGCAGCTGCGCGAGCTGCATGAGATCGTCGCCGGTGAGAGTCTGCAGGCCGATACGTTCCGGCGTACGATGCTGCCGCTGCTCGATCCCACCGGACAGGCCGTCAGCCAGGGCCGAGGACGCCCCGCCCAGACCTTCACCCGTCGTTCCGAACTCGCCCTGCGCGCCGACTCCCGACTCAACGTCACCGAAGGTGCGGGCCGCACGCATGAGGACCGGCGCCCATGACCGAGATCGACCGGTCCCCAGGCAAGCACATGCGCATCGACATGTGGCTGTGGACGACAAGGATGTTCAAGACCCGCAACCTCGCCACCCAGGCGTGCCGCGGCGGGCACGTGCAGGTCGACGGCCAACGGGTCAAGGCCGCGCAGAAGGTGAGCATCGGTCAGGAGGTGCGGGTGCGCAAGGCCGGCTCCGAGTTCGTCTGGACGATCACCGGCTTCATCCCCACCCGGCTCCAGGCATCCGTGGCCGTGCAGTGCTATGAGGACCTCACTCCCCCACCGGATCCGGCGCTGCGCGGTTTCGTGCCCCGCCGCGACAAAGGTCTGGGCAGGCCGACGAAGAAGGACCGTCGGGAGATGGAGAAGTTCTTGGGCGACCTGGCCAAACCGCAGTCGCGCAACCGGCGCGATTGAGCGGTCAGCGAGTCTGAGCCACCTCCACGACCGAGTCGCAGTACAAGATGTCGCAGTACAAGATGCCTCAGTACATGATGGTGGCGAAGGTGCCGACCTGCTCGAAGCCGACGCGGGCGTACATGCGCAGGGCCGCCTCGTTGTAGTCATTGGCATAGAGGCTCACGGTGGAATGCCCCTTGTCACGGGTGCGCTGGACGACGGCGGCCATGCCGGCGGCTCCGAGTCCCTGATTGCGCACCTCGGGGTGGACCCAGACTCCTTGGACCTGGACGATGCGGCGAGCGCGGATGCCGATATCGGCTTTGAACAGCACCTGCGCGTCCTGCTCGGTCGCCGGCCACCGCGGCACCGGACCGCCCTGCGGCAGCGTGTCGGAGATGCGGGCGTAGCAGTTCTTGCCGCGGATGATTCCGCGCACGCGCGACAGGTACCCTGCGGTCCCGCCCTCGATCGGTGAGAACCCGACCTCTTTGGTGAACATGTCGACACTGGCCGGGAACACCGCACCGAGGTCATCGAGAGTCACCCGCACGACCTCCTCGTCGGGGGTCACGAGCGGATCGGAGCTGATCGCCAGCAGCGGCTGCCGTTCCCGCACACCCCGTGGGCGGCCCCAGTTGAGCCTGCCCCACAGGTCGAGGATGACAGACCGGTCACCGATGAGTGAGCATGAGACGCGGCCGTCGGCGTTGAGTTTGCGGGCGAGCACTTCGTTCGTCGCCGGGGTCGCCGCCAGGGGGATGATGTTCCCGCCGACCCAGTAGGCGGCCACGGGACGGTCGCCGTCGAAGATGCCGTAGAGGGTGCCTGCCGGTGAGCTGAGCTGGGCGGTGCCGGTGACCTCGATGAGGGAGATGAGGTAGACGTTCTCGCAGGGATTGCGCGCGAGCAGATCGTTCAGCCACCCGGTGTGCTGATGTCCCAGCCGCGCAATCCTCAGCACCATCTGCTCTCGTACTCTTCCCTAACCGCGCCTGTTGATGATGAACCTCTTCGCCTTAACGTATCGCACTCAGCCGACGACGACTTCGGGCGGCCCCGATGGCCGCCCCGACGATGCCCCTGACGGCCCCGTCGCACCGGGGCGCGAGGACGGGAGGTGGTGGGGCGGGCATTCCGAGACTCATCGATGTCACGAGGACGGTCCCTTCCGTCTGGCTGCCGCCCAGCGACGATGATGGTGCCGACGCCGAGGTGACGCCTCGTTGCGGCCGGATTGTTCGATCCACGACCATTGTAGGACTTCCGAATGAGTCCCCATCGTGCGTGTCGTGGCCTGCGTCCGGGGCGTGCGTTCCGTCCCGCCGCGCGCTCCCCGGGGTAATGTGAAGCTGACCTGCCAGAAGCGTGCCGAAGATGTGAAGGAGCAGACACGTGAGCGAACGCGGATTCGTCGAACCCGACATCGAGGCGATGACTGCGGTGCTGGAAGCGGAGGCGAATGCCCTGTCCGACCAGGGCGGATCCCTGGCGTGGGGAATCTATCGCCGAGGCGGCCCCGCCCGTTCCGCGAATGCTGACGTTCCGTACCGGATCGCGTCGATGACGAAGTCCTTCACCGCCGCGACCATCGGTCTCCTTGCCGCGAACGATCTCGACCTCGACCGACCGTTCGGCAAGCTCGTGCCCGCGCTGGCCGGCACCGAGATTGTTGACCGCACCTGTCGGCAGGCGCTGACCATGGGCACCGGGTTCACGAAGGACGATCCGTGGGCCGACCGGATGGAGGCCATGGCCCCGGAAGAGCTGATCGCCTGGCTGCGCCGCGGTGCGATCGCCACGGCCCCTGCCGACACCGGTTACGAGTATTCGAACCTCGGCTATGCGGTGCTCGGCATGGTCGCCGAGGCGGTCACCGGTCGGACGTTCACCGAACTCGTGAGCACGGAGATCTTCGGCCACCTGGGGCTCACGCGCACCGGATTCGACCACACCGACTTCCCGGACCTCGCACCGGGATTCCGTGTCGACCTCGACGGCGGTCTGCATCCGGCCGAGCTCACCGGCCCCGGGGTCTTCTCCCCCATCGGCGGAGTGATCTCTACGGTCAGCGACATCGGCACATGGATGTCAGCCCACCTCGCCGCGCTCGACGATCTCGAGGCGGATCCGGGAACGCTGCCGCACGTTCTCACCGGCAACCAGCAGGGTCGACGAGTCATGGATTCCCAGCGCAGCGACCACCATTCGGAGACCCTGATCTACGGATACGGCTTGGAGACCCGACTGGATTCGCGCTTCGGGAGGGTGGTCTGCCATTCGGGAGGCTACCCCGGATACGGTTCGCACATGCGCTGGTTCCCTGAGCTGGGGCTGAGCATCGTCGTGCTCGGCAACACCACGTACTATCCGGCTCAGCGCAGCGTCCAGAACGCCGTCGACGCAGGTTGGGCGGCAGCCATCGGGACGCCGAATCTCACCCTTGACCGCAGCACCACCTCGGCGCCGGTGCCTCGCTATGAGGCGCAGCCTGCACAGATCCAGACGGTCCTGACTGCGGCGAACCTCGTCGCGGACTTCGACGTTCAGGTCGCCGATGAGCTGTTCTCGGTGAACATGGATCTCGACGAGCCCAGGGACGAACGGCGAGAGCGCTTCTCCCGGTGGCGGGCGGCCAAGCAGGTCACGGGCCCGTTCACCGAGGCGGACCTGACCATGGTCTCCCCCTTACGCGGAGTGGTCACGGTGCCGGGCAACGGGACGGCGACGGATCCAGCGGATCAGACAGCAACGATCACGGTCGGGCTCAACCACCTCGGCGAGGTGCAGGCGATCAACCTCGCCAGCTGAGGCGCCTGGCGACTCACGCCGTCAGTCGACGACGAAGTTGCTCAATCCGGCGAGCTTGAGGATGAACGGTGCGACCGACATCAAAACGAGCAGTGAGGCAACCACCCACAGCCATACCATCTTCGTTGTGTGCAGTCGCACGCTCGTAACCATGGCAAACAGCGGGCTGAGCAGGGGCAACCCGTAGAAGACCGGAGTCAGTGCGAAAGCGAGCACGAGGAATCCGATGAACTTCCATCCCGTCGATGAGATGAAACGTTCGCGTTCCTCGCTCGGCATAGTCTGCACCTGCATCCGTCCTGTCATATCGGAGTCTGAACCGA
Organism: Brevibacterium atlanticum; assembly: GCF_011617245.1. Classification (NCBI taxonomy): domain Bacteria; kingdom Bacillati; phylum Actinomycetota; class Actinomycetes; order Micrococcales; family Brevibacteriaceae; genus Brevibacterium; species Brevibacterium atlanticum. The sequence goes on from NZ_CP050152.1 coordinate 2,746,471, forward strand.
TCCTATCTCGGGCATCGTCCTGAGCCCCGCGCCCCTATCCCCCGGAGTTGAAGATCGCGTCGAGAGTGATGGGTTTGACGAGGTCGACGTAGACGAGCAGCGCCGTCATACACAGCATCAGCCCGATGCACACATACGTCAGCGGCAGCAGCTTCGCCGTGTCGAAGGGCCCGATCAGTCCGCGTCCGCGCCACCGGTTGATGCGGCGTCGGGCACCTTCGTAGAGGCCGACGGCGATGTGTCCGCCGTCGAGCGGCAGCAGCGGGATCATGTTGAACGCAAAGAGGAAGATGTTGAGCGAGCCGAGCATGCCCAACCCCATCTGCGCCTTGTCGACGACGTCGATCTTGTCGGTGGAGACGATCTCACCGGCGATGCGGCCCACACCCACCATGCCGACGAGTCCTTCGGTGTCGCGGTCCTTCGTCCCGACCGCGACCTCGCCGATGTCGACGAGTTTGACCGGCAGAGTGACGATCGCATGGAAGACTCCGGAGACCTGATCCCAGACAGCTCCGGGGAATTCGCCGAGCGGCAGAGGCTGGCGCTCCTGCACGGGTCCGATGCCGAGGAATCCCTGGGTCTCGGTCTGCGGAGTGCCATCGGAGTTCATCAGCGCCTTGCCGGACTCGTCGAACTTCTGCCGTTCGGTGGCGATGATCGGCACGGTCACCGACTGCGCCTTCCCGTCGCGGGTGAAGTCGACCTCGACCCGCTCACCGGCATGTTCCTTGATGACCGTGGACAGCCGATCCCAGTCCGTCGTCTCAACGCCGGCGATCGCGGTGACCTCGTCCCCGGGCTGCATCCCGGCCTCCCACGCAGGAGTGCGCTGATCGTCGTCGCGACACGTGTTCTGCTCATCCGCCGGTCGCTGCTGGGCCTCGGAGGCGGGCACAGCGCATTCGACGACGGTCTGCACGGTCGTCGTCGGGGTCGTCACGCCGATGCCGAGCAGCGAGACCGCCATGATGAGGATGCCGAGGATCAGATTGACGAAGGGCCCGGCGAACATGACGACGAGCCGTTTGGGCACGCTGAGGGCATAGAACGTCCGGTTCTCCTCCCCCGGCTCGATGTCCTGATTCGAGAACTCTCTGGCATCGGCCATCGTGTTCTCGAACAGGCGCCCCCTGCGTCGCTTCCGATCCCGACGCAGCGGCGCCGCATCATCCCCGACTGTTCCTTCTGCATCGTCCCCGACCGATCCTTCGCCGAGGTGGCCCGCCGTTTCCGTGACGCCGCCGTGCGCGGCTGATCCAGCAGTGCCGCCGTCGACAGCGGCCACAGCACCTGCCCGGTCGACTCGCATCGTGGTCGCCTCTTCCGGCGGGTACATACCGGGCATCGCGATGAACCCGCCGAGCGGGAACGCCTTGATGCCGTATTCGGTCTCACCGCGGCGGAAGGAGAACAGGGTGGGTCCGAAACCGACCATGTAGTGGGTGACCTTGACCCCGAACCTCTTCGCCGGGGTGAGGTGGCCGAGCTCGTGCAAGGCGATGGAGATCGAGATGCCGATGAGGAAGAGGATGATCCCGATGATGTAGAGGACGACGGTCATGCGCGGCCCCCGTTCTGCGCCTCGGCTGCCTGCTTCTGCTCGGCGACATCGGCGGTGGCGAACTCACGCGCCCACGCGTCGGCGGCCAGCACTGTGTCCACGGTGTGCTCGGCGGCCGGTTCGTGGGCCGCCAGTGCCCGGGCGAGACCCTTGTCGATGCCGGTGAAGGGAATATCGCCGGAGATGAACGCGGCGACGAGGACCTCATTGGCGGCATTGAGCACCGCCGGATAGCTGCGGCCCTTCCGCCCGGCGTCGATGGACAGACCGAGGGCCGGGAACGCGAGGTGATTGACCGGTTCGAAGGACCAGTGCATCGGCTGACCCCAGTTGTGCGGCACGGCACCCGAGCGCAGCCTCGTCGAGGATCCGTCCTTCTGCGTGCCCAGAGCATAGGAGATGGGCAGGCGCATATCGGGCGGGGAGATCTGCGCGATCGTCGAAGCGTCGGTGAACTCGACCATCGATTGGATCTGCGACTGCGGGTGGACGACGACCTCGATGTGGTCGAAGTCGATGTCGAAGAGCAGATGGGCCTCGATGACTTCAAGGCCCTTATTCACCAGGGTCGCCGAGTTGATAGTGATCATCGACCCCATCGACCAGGTGGGATGGTTGAGCGCCTGAGTCGGGCTGACACGGCGCAGCGCATCGCGGGTCATCCCGCGGAAGGGACCACCCGAGGCGGTGATGATGAGCTTGCTGACCTCACCGTGGGTGCCGGCCCGCAGGGCCTGGGCGATGGCCGAGTGTTCGCTGTCGATGGGGATGAGCCGGGCACCGGTGGCGCGGGCGGCATCGAGGACGATGGAGCCGCCGATGATGAGGGACTCCTTGTTCGCCAGGGCCACGTCGGTGCCCTGCTCGAGTGCGGCCAGCGTCGTCCCCAGGCCGGCAGCACCGGTGATCGCGTTGAGGACCATGTCCGCGTCCAAGCCGGCGACCACCTCGGCGGCGGTGTCACCGAGGTGGATGACCTCGACGGGATCGCTCACTCCGCGCCGCGCGGCCGCCTCTGCCAGCCGGGCGCGGACGGCGGCCTCACCCTCCTCCGGTGGGGTCGTGAGCCCGATGACGGGGACCCGGAAGTCGAGCGCCTGCTCGATCAGGAGGTCGAGCTGGGAGCCGGCGGCCAACCCGATGATCGCGTGGTCTTCCGCGTGGTCGGACAGGACGTCGAGGGCCTGGGTGCCGACCGACCCGGTGGAGCCGACTACAATGAATTGACGTTTACTCACGCCAACCGATGATGCCAAAGTTCTCTGGGAAATGACTCGACGGACGCGCTCCGGTGCGCGTGGGTGAGGACAACTATCGATGGCGAAAGAGATGGATATGAGCACGACGCTGAGCCCCGACGACATCCTGGGACTGGATTCGGTCTTCGAACCCGACGACCTCGAGTTCGCATCGATCGTGAAGAAGTGGCTGGACGAGAACGTCCGCGACCACATCGGCGACTACTTCCTCGACGCGACGATCCCCGCCCGTGAACTCGCCGAAGGACTCGGCGAACTCGGCCTGCTGGGCATGCACCTCGACGGCTACGGCTGCGGCGGATCGACCGCCACCCAGTACGGTCTGGCCTGCCGGGAACTCGAGGCCGTCGACTCCGGTCTGCGTTCGCTTGTGTCCGTGCAGGGGTCGCTGGCGATGTTCGCCATCCACCACTGGGGTTCGGAAGCGCAGAAGGAAGAATGGCTGCCGAAGATGGCCGCCGGCAAGGCCATCGGCTGCTTCGGACTGACCGAACCCGATGTCGGCTCCGACCCGTCGGGCATGAAGACCACGGCGAGGAAGGACGGCTCCGACTGGATCCTCAACGGCGCGAAGATGTGGATCACGAACTCCCCGGTCTCCGACGTCATGGTCGTGTGGGCCAAGACCGAAGAGACAGACGACAAGGGCAAGAACGTCGTCCGCGGCTTCGTCGTCCCCTCGAACACCGAGGGTGTGCAGACCTCGGAGATCCACCGCAAGATCTCGCTGCGCGCCTCGATCACCGGTGAGATCGTCCTCGACAATGTGCGCCTGCCTGAGGATGCGATGCTGCCGAAGGCCAAGGGGCTCAAGGGTCCTCTGTCCTGCCTGTCCGAGGCCGGCTACGGCATCGTCTTCGGTGTCACGGGAGCCGCCCGCGACGCACTGCTCTCAGCCCTGGAGTACACGGGCACCCGCGTGCAGTTCGATCGTCCGCTGTCCTCGTTCCAGATCACGCAGCAGAAGCTCGCGAAGGCCTTCGGCCAGTACTCGCAGATCACGCTTCTGGCCGCGCACCTGGGCAAGATCAAGGACTCGGAGAAGGGCGTGCGTCCCGAGCAGATCAGCCTCGGCAAGATGGTCAACGTCGACACCGCGATGAACGTCTGCCGCGACCTGCGTGCACTCTTCGGCGGTTCGGGCATCACGAGCGAATACCCGCCGCTGCGTCATGCGGTCAACCTCGAGACCGTGCTCACCTACGAAGGCACCCACGAGGTCCACCAGCTGACCCTGGGCCGCACCCTCACCGGCATCAACGCCTTCGCGAACTGATCAGCTGGTGCTGGGGCCCGCGGTGCTGAGGCCCGCAACGCCCTGAGCATCGCGCCCGGCGCTGAGACCCTGTACCCCAACCGCCCGTCGACTCTGCGGATTTCGGCGGGCGGTCGTCGTCTTCACGCCGGCGCCGCGTCTGCACACGCGGCGACTGTCTATCGAAAGTGCCCACGTAGTGATCGAATGCTGTACCCCCGCACTTCCAATGGACAGCAGTGTTTCCTCGCCCGGTCGGGTCAGCGTGCGCGGCGCAGTTCAAGCACGACAGTATGCCCGCCGGGATGGTCGTCACCCTCGCCGAGGTGTCCGTCCGGGCCGTCGTCCGCCCAGTCCAGGTCCTCATCACCCTCGCCGAGGCGGCCGGTCCCGACCAGCCCCCGTGCACTGGCGTATGTGAGTGCGTCGGCAGCTTGTTCGCGGCCGAGTTCGATGAGCAGCACTCCGTCCGTGGCCAGCCAGTGATCGGCCTCGGCGATGAGGCGACGGACGAGGTCGAGCCCATCGGTGCCGCCGAACAAGGCGGTGCTGGGTTCGAAGTCCACGGCTTCTCGGGGCAGGAAGTCCGCCGCAGTGGTGGGCACATAGGGCGGAACGGCTGTGATGACGTCGACCCCGTGACGCAGTTCGTCCGGGAGGCCCACCAAGCAGTCGAGCCGGTGGCCACTGACGACGACGCCGGCAGCGTCCGGACTCCGTGACGAGGTCGGATGGCCGGTCGACGCGGCGGCAGGCAGATCGTCGCTCGCGTTCGGCACCCCACCGGCGACCGTCCGAGCGTTGTCGACGGCACATTCGACGGCGTGGGCGTCCGTGTCGCCGAGGTGGAGGTGCACCTCGGCGAGCGAAGCAGCCACGTAGGATCCCACTGGGCCGACGCCGCAGAAGGCTTCGACGACGACCGGTGCCGCGGAGCCGGTCGTCCGAGAGGTTGTCGGGAGCTGTGTGTCCGGCGCACCCGGTCGTACGTCGACTGGCTGCGGCCGAAGCATCTGTTCGATGACTCGCACCGTGTGTTCGGCTAAAAGGCGCGTCCGCTGTCGGGGGACGAATACGCCAGGCAACGTGCGCAGCCGGAGTCCGGCGAAGTCGACCCAGCCGACGATCTGTTCGAGCGGTTCGCCTGCGACCCGCCTGGCCACACGATCTCGGAGCACCGAATCGACTCGGTCACACGGCCCGACAACGGTGCCGGAACCCGTGCTGCCGCTCGAAACGGCACCGTCACCTGTTCCGGCACCATTGCCCACCGACTCAAGGAGGATGGCGGCTTCTTCTTCGGCGAAGACGCAGCCGGCACGTCGAAGGGTGTCCACGATCATGTGGAAGAGCTGGTTCCCGTGCTCAGGAGTCAGAGACCCGTACTCAGGCTTCAGAGAGCACCTCACGTCGCAGCCATTCGAGGCTCGACATCGCATCGATCTCACCGGAGTCCGTGAGCAGCAGGGTCTGGTCGGGCGACAGCGGAACGACGGAGGCGAATTCGACGCGGGAGTCGCGCATCGCCTGGTCGAGGTTCGCGATCTCACCGTCGATGGTCACGCCCACACCTTCGAAACGGGAGCGGGTGACCTTGATCGACGCACGCCCGGGTTCGACCGCTTCGGCTTCGATGCCGTGGACGACGATCGGCGCATCACCACTCGCTCCGCTGCGAAGATCAACCGTCAGCCCGACTCGGGCGGCAGCCAGCAGAGTCAGCGCTCGCGCCAGGGGCGGGACATCCTCGGCGAGGGTGAGCACCGCACCGGATTCGGGGATCACGCCCATCGTCCGCAGCACCCCGGCGAGCTTCGCACTGCGATCGAGCGCCTCGGCGCGATCGAGTTCGACGGGCACGGACAGGGCGGCGATCAGACGCGGATCGGTGACTTCACGGCCGTCGACCAAGGGTTTCTCGGGTGCGGGGCCGGTGAGCACGATATCGTCGGCCCGACCCATGACGATCGGGAAGTCGAGGAGTTCGTAGACCGGGTTGAGGGTTCCCGGCTGATCAGCGGTGGGAACGGCGAAGTAGTGGAAGTCAGTCAACGGAGGCCATCACCTCGACGACACGGTCGATGAACGCATCCACCTGGTCCTCGTCGTAGGCCTTCTTGCCCTTCGCGGTCTTGAACAGCACGCGACGGACCTGGTCGACGCTCATCGCCACGCCCTGCGTGAAGTAGGAGTTGACCTTGTCGCACATGTCGTCGACCTGGACGATGTCGTAGCCGATGACGCCGGGAGCCGGGTTGTCGAAGCGTTCCCCGGCTTCGCGGACCAGACGTCCCCGCAGGGACGCGGCGACGCGGGTGAGCTCGGAGACCCAGGCGTCCTGACCCGACTGCGCGATGAGGCGGTCGCGGGCCTGCTTGGCGAACGCGTCCTCGAGGCGGTCGAGGGCGGCGTCGACGACGGCGACGTGGTAGCCCTTGCGGACGAGGTCGAAGCCGACCGTGCGCACGGCTCGCGAGTCGAGGTCGCCGGGCTGCGGCGTCGGGCGCTCGAAGGACTCACGTGCCCGCTTGAAGAAGCTGTCGACCTGTTTGGGGTCGTATCCGTTCTTCCAACCGGACATTCGAGGGAAAGTCGTGTCCGCCATGTCTCCTCCAGAAGCGAGTGGCTGTGTCGTTTCCACCATGATAGATGGATGGCGTGGAAATTGCGTGCACGCGGCTGATGAGCCCGAGGACGCTGGGCGCTGAGGCCGCTGCGCGCTCAATCCGCGGCGGCGAGCTGACCGCAGGCGCCGTCGATATCGGAGCCGCGGGTGTCGCGGATCGTCGTCGGGATGCCGTGGTCGACGAGTCGGCGGACGAATTCGTCGGCGACCTCGGGTTCCGAGGCCGTCCACACCGAACCGGGGGTCGGGTTGAGCGGGATCGGGTTGACGTGCACCCAGCCGCGGCCGCGGGCGTTGAGCTTCTTCGCCAGCAGCTCGGCGCGCCACACGTGATCGTTCATGTCCTTGATCAGCGCGTATTCGATGCTCACGCGTCGACCGGTGACCTGGAAGTAGTTGTAGGCGGCGTCGATCGCCTCATCGGCCTTCCACCGGGTGTTGACCGGGATCATCTCGTCGCGCAGTTCGTCGTCGGGGGCGTGGAGGCTGAGCGCGAAGGTCACGGGGATGTCCTCGGCGGCGAGTTTGTTGATGCCGGGCACCAGCCCCACCGTGGAGATCGTGATCCGTCGCGCCGACATGCCCAGGCCCTCGGGTCCGGTGCCGACGAACCGGCGCACCGCGTTCATCACGCGTTTGTAGTTGGCCAGGGGCTCGCCCATCCCCATGAAGACGATGTTCGAGACCCGTTCGGGTCCGCTCGCCGAGGTGGCCGCGCCGTCCCCGTCGAACGCCGACTCACCGGCGGTGTCCGATTCGTCGGACTCGGCGCCGAGCGCGGTCTCCCGCGCACCGGGCATGTCCGATGACGGTGCCGCAGCGAGTTCGCCGGCGGCGATGACCTGGTTGGCGCGCACGACCTGTTCGACGATCTCGGCCGTCGACATGTTCCGCGTCAGGCCCTGCTGACCGGTGGCGCAGAAGGGACAGTTCATGCCGCAGCCGCACTGGCTGGACACACACAGAGTCACTCGATTGCGGTAGCGCATGAGCACGGACTCGACGAGCGCACCATCGAAGAGACGCCACAGGAACTTGATCGTGTCGCCGTTCTCGGTGCGCAGGCGGCGGACCTCGGTGAGCAGGTGCGGGAAGAAGCGCTCTTGGATCTCAGCGCGGCGGTCCTTCGGCAGATCGGTCATCTGCTCTGTGTCGGTGACGTAGTGGCTGAAGTAGTGCGTGGAGATCTGCTTGGCACGGAAGGCGGGCAGGCCCATCTCGGTCACCGCGGCAACGCGTTCGTCCATGGTCATGTCCGCCAGGTGCTCGGGCGGCTGCTTGACGCGCGCGGACTTGAAGTTGAGAAGGGGACGCCCGTCACGGGTGGGCGTCTTCGAAGTGGTGCCGTCGGGATGCTCCACGACGGGCCTGGTCTGCCTTCTGCCTGCTTGAGAACTCACGGCCCTATTGTCTCATGATGCGGCGCGCACTGTCGTGTGGGCGGTGCCACGCCTGGAAGTGGGGCTCATCCCCTCGCCGAGGTGGGGCTCCGTTCCTGCGCCGATGGCTCAGAGGAAGCCGGGCAGGACCGAGAACAGCACGAGCGCGACGGGCGCGGTCGGCAGGATCGAGTCGAGGCGGTCCATCACGCCGCCGTGGCCGGGCAGCAGGGTGCCCATGTCCTTGAGTTCGAGGTCGCGTTTGATCATCGATTCGCTGAAGTCACCGAGGGTGGCGAAAGCGGGGATGACGACGCCGAAGACGAGTCCCGTCCAGAACGGGGCGTCGAAGAGGGTGACCGCGAGCACCGTCGCAACGGCGGCGGAGAACACGACCGAGCCGAGGTAGCCCTCCCAGGACTTCTTCGGTGAGATCCGCGGCGCGATCGGGTGTTTGCCCCACAGGACGCCGAAGACGTAGCCGCCGGTGTCGGAGGCGACGACCGACGCGAGGAAGACGATGACGAGGTAGTTGCCGTCGGTCTGAGTGAGCAGGTAGACGACGAAGCAGGCCATGAGGCCGACGTAGGTGAGCGCGAAGAGTGAGAGCGAGACGTCCTTGACCGCGTTCTTCCGCCGCTCGACCATGGTGAAGAGCATGATGGCGCCGGCACTGGCCGCAAACGTCACCCACAGGGCTTCCCGACCGCCGATGTAGGTCGCGACGACCATGCACGCGGCCGAGACCATCGTCGGCACGCGCGAGACGAGGGAGCCCGAACGCGACAGCGCGTTGGCCAGCTCCCACATCGCTGCGACGATGGCGACGAGGATGAGGAAGAGGAACGAGATCGGCAGGAAGATCAGGGAGGCCAGCACCACTCCCCCGATGAGCAGCCCCATGCCGATGGCGGCGGGCAGGTTGCGCCCCGCCCGACCGTAGTCCTTCGGCGGTGGCTCCTCTTCGGCGGCGTCCGCCTCGGGGGTGGGGTTGAAGTCCGGGTCATCGGGCGAATACGGCTTGTCCGAATTGCGCAGATCCCGGCGCCTGGGGAAGGGGCTCTCAGCTGGCACAGCGTCACGTGATGGGTCCGGCTCCCCGAAGGGAGCCGGATTCGCTGCGGGGCTGTCGGTCCCGGTCACGGCAATCATCAGACCTCGAGAAGCTCGGCTTCCTTCTGCGAGAGCAGCTGGTCGATGTTGTCCACCTTGCTCTTCGTCAGGTCGTCGAGTTCGGAGATACCGCGGGTGACTTCGTCCTCGCCGGCGTCGCCGTCTTTCTTGATGCGCTCGAGGACGTCCTTGGCGTGGCGGCGGATGTTGCGGATGGAGACCTTGCCGTCCTCGGCCTTGCCCTTGACGATCTTGACGTATTCCTTGCGACGTTCCTCGGTGAGCTCCGGCAGAACGACGCGGATGATGTTGCCGTCGTTGGCGGGGTTGGCACCGATGTCGGAGTTGCGCAGAGCGTTCTCGATGTCTTGGAGGGTGCCCTTGTCGTAGGGGGTCACCAGGATGGTGCGAGCCTCGGGAGTCTGGAATGACGCGAGCTGCTGCAGCGGGGTGGGAGCACCGTAGTATTCGATCTCGATGTCGGCGAACAGCGCAGGGTTGGCGCGACCGGTGCGGATCGATCCGAAGTCGTCCTGCGTGAATTCGACGGCCTTGTCCATCTTCTCTCTGGCCTCGGCCAGTGTCTCTTCAATCACGGTTCACTCTTTCCATCTCTGTAAGCTTTGGGATCATTCTATGGGTCATCACTGAAAATTGCCGCACCGATTCCTCGCAGGAGTGTCCTCACCTGCGCAGACGTCGGGTTGGGCGACCGCACTGCAGCCGCCTCGGCGAAGTGCCGCCTCAGTGGACGATGGTGCCGATCTTCTCTCCGCTGATGGCCTTGCGGAGGTTGCCTACGCCTTCCATGCCGAAGACGTGCATGGGCAGTCTGTTGTCCATGCACAGGCTGAAGGCGGTGGCGTCGACGACTTTGAGTCCCTTCTGCAGGGCCTCCTGGTAGGTGATCTCGGCGAGCTTCTCTGCGTTCGGGTCGACCTTCGGGTCGGCGGTGTAGACGCCGTCGACGCCGTTCTTGGCGATGAGCACTTCGTCGGCGTGGACCTCGAGGGCACGCTGAGCGGCGACGGTGTCGGTGGAGAAGTAGGGCAGGCCGGCGCCGGCGCCGAAGATGACGACGCGGTTCTTCTCCATGTGCCGCATGGCGCGGCGGGGAATGTAGGACTCGGCGACCTGGGACATGGGGATCGCGGTCTGCACGCGCGTGTCGACTCCGGTCTGTTCGAGGAAGTCCTGGAGAGCCAGGCAGTTCATCACGGTGCCGAGCATGCCCATGTAGTCGGCGCGGGTGCGGTCCATGCCGCGCTGGGAGAGTTCGGCGCCGCGGAAGAAGTTGCCGCCGCCGACGACGATGCTCACTTCCACGTCTTCGACGGTGGGGGCGACCTCACGGGCCACTGCCGCCACGACATCGGGATCGACTCCGATCCGGCCTCCGCCGAAGACCTCACCCGAGAGCTTGAGCAGGACGCGACGGCGATGGGTGCGGACGGGGTGGCTGAGGTGGCTGGATTCGTGAACCGGAGTGCTTGTCATTGAGTCCTTCTTCCATGCAGGCAGATCGAGACCCGGGCGGATCGCCACCCGGGCTGTGCGTCTGGGCCAGTCTAGCGAAAAACGGGGCCGGACCTCTCGGTCCGACCCCGCCTCACGGATGAGTTCTCACTCACCCGGAGAACCTGCGAAGCAGACGGGTGTCTGCTTCGGCGGTCAGTGTCGTCTCAGGCTCCGACGCGGTAGCGCACGAAGCCGGTGGCCTTGACGCCGGCAGCCTCGAGCACCTTGGCTACGGACTGCTTGGGATCCTTGGCGAATCCCTGGTCCAGGAGGCAGTTCTCCTTGAAGAAGCCGTTGACGCGACCCTCGATGATCTTCGGCAGGGCCTGTTCGGGCTTGCCTTCGTTCTTCGCGGTGTCTTCGGCGATACGACGCTCGTTCTCGACGAGGTCGGCGGGCACGTCTTCGCGGGAGAAGTACTTCGGGGCCATAGCGGCGATGTGCACGGCGACATCGTGTGCCACAGTCTCGTCGTCGCCTTCGAATGCCAGCAGCACGCCGACCTGCGGGGGCAGGTCCTTGTTGGTGCGGTGCAGGTAGGAAGCGACCTTGGCGCCCTCGATGCGGCCGACGCGACGGAGGTCGACCTTCTCACCCAGGGTGGCACCGGACTCGGTGATGAACTGCGAGACAGGCTTGCCGTCGGTCTCGGCGGCGAGCAGCGACTCGGCCGAGTCGGCCTTGTTCGCCACGGCCAGCTCGAGGACCTGGTCGGCGAGCTTGATGAAGGGCTCGGACTTCGCAACGAAGTCGGTCTCCGAGTTGAGTTCGATGATGGTGCCGACGCCGCCGTCGACGTGGGTCGCGACGAGACCGTCGGAGGTCGAGCGTCCCTCACGCTTGGTGGCGCCCTTGAGGCCCTTCACACGGAGGGCCTCCATGGCCTTGGTCTGGTCGCCGTCGGACTCGTCGAGAGCCTTCTTGACGTCCATCATTCCGGCGCCGGTCTTCTCACGCAGTGCCTTGATGTCAGCGGCAGTGTAGTTTGCCATTCTTTCTCCTCAGGATGGTGGAGTTAAAGGAAATCAGGACTCTGTCGACTCGGTGGAGTCGGCAGCGGCTTCAGCGGCAGGTGCGGCCTCAGCGGTCTCGGTTTCAGCAGCCTCTGCCTCAGCAGCCGGGGCAGCCTCTGCCGGCTTCTCCTCGTCGGTCTTGCCTTCGAGCAGCTCGCGCTCCCACTCGGGCATGGGCTCGACGGCGGAGACGTTCTTCTCTCCACCCTCGTCCTCGGAGGAGTGGCGGGCGATGAGGCCCTCGGCGACGGCGTCGGCAATCACGCGGGTGAGCAGCGAGACCGAGCGGATGGCGTCGTCGTTGCCCGGGATCGGGTAGTTGACGTCGTCGGGGTCGCAGTTGGTGTCGAGGATGCCGATGATCGGGATGCCCAGCTTCTTGGCTTCGTCGACGGCGAGGTGTTCCTTCTTGGTGTCGACGATCCAGACGGCCGACGGAGTGCGCTGCATGTCGCGGATACCTCCGAGGGTCTTCTCCAGCTTGTCCTTCTCACGGCGAAGGATGAGCAGTTCCTTCTTGGTGTGAGCGGAGCCTGCCACGTCGTCGAAGTCGATCTCTTCGAGTTCCTTCAGGCGGCGCAGACGCATCGAGATGGTCTGGAAGTTCGTGAGCATACCGCCGAGCCAACGCTGGTTGACGAAGGGCTGGCCCACGCGCTTGGCCTGTTCGGCGATGGATTCCTGGGCCTGCTTCTTCGTGCCGACGAAGAGGATCGAGCCACCGTGGGCGACGGTCTCCTTGACGAACTCGAAGGCATTGTCGATGTAGCCCAGCGACTTCTGCAGGTCGATGATGTAGATGCCGTTGCGCTCGGTGAAGATGAAGCGCTTCATCTTCGGGTTCCAACGACGGGTCTGGTGTCCGAAGTGAACGCCGCTGTCGAGCAGCTGGCGGATGGTGACGACGGCCATGCCGACGCCCTCCTTTCTGTGCACCTTCAGGTGCTTTTACGTCATGCGCGCGACGATCGTGATCGTCTCGATGCGGGATCTGTGCGATCTCGGATCGGTTCGACCGGATGACGGCGTCGATGACATTTTCGGTTGATTCCTGGCATTCGGTTCATCCGCCCCACAGGCTCACCATCGGGTGGCCTGCACCATGGGAAGGAGAAGAATTCGAATACGCGTAGTCAGAAGACATGCTTCTGCTGGGGTCAGTCTATCCCGTTCGGGCAAGCCATTTCCAATCGGTGGCCCGCCCTCGCCGAGGTGGCTCTCCGGCCCGCAGCGACCCGCCGACTCGTACGTCGAACCGTGTGGACAGACCCTGCCGCAGCCGGCTCCAGAGATCGCCGCTGAGCGGCACTCGACTCGAGAGGCCGCGTCCGCTCCGCGACGCGATTCCACCCCTCAGCCCAACAGACAGCCCCGGTCACTCTCACGCCGACCTCTGGGGACAGACCGCACACTCGCACGCCTGGGCCCTGTGGACGAATCTTCCCTCTCCACAGGGGCCATCGACAAGGGTGACAGGCGCTTGGGAGTCGGCTTTCATGCTCGTATGAATCCGTTCGCACCTGATCCGCCTCGCTGCGTATACCGCCGCCGAGACTCCCGCAGACGTTGCCGACATGACGGCAATGGCGGTGTCGGTCCATCTTTGCTCGTGGCCGCGATCCTCGCCTTGGCGCTCATGCTCACACTCGCTCCCCCGGCCTCCGGTGCGTCGGTGCAGGGGGCAGACGCGGACCCCACAGGAGTTGCCCGTGCGCAGGCTGCGAATGCGACGAAGCGGAGCTGGGTTACGCCGGTTCCGGCTATGGAGATCGTCACGGCCTTCGACCCGCCGGACAAACCGTGGCTCAAGGGGCACAGGGGCATCGATGTGCTCGCCGTCGAGGGCGAGCCGTTGCGTGCCCCGACGAAGGGGACAATCCGCTTTGCCGGCACCGTCGCAGGAACGGCCACGGTGAGCATCCTCACCGCCTCGGGACACGTACTGTCGTTCCAACCAGCCACAACCGATCTCCAGCAGGGTGAGGACTTCGCAGCCGGGGAGCGCATCGGCGAGGTCGCATCAGGCAGCCACTGTGAGCAGTCGTGTCTGCACATCGGGGCGTGGCCGGCCGACAGCGACAAGCGCTATATCGATCCCGGAAAGCTCTTCGGCCAGGAGACATCGCTGCTGCTGCCGCTGTCCCGCAAACCCGCCGAGGAGCCGAAGGGCGGTGGGGACTCGACGACCTCAGGTGCTGGCGCCTGGGGCGGACACAGCAACGGCCGGATCCCGGCCTCGGCGATGTGCCAGCTGAAGACCGCTCCCGGGCAGATGCTGCGCTGTGACGCGCAGGCGGCGTTCGACCGGCTGTCCCACGCGTTCGAGGCTCGGTTCGGTGCTCCGATCTCGGTCACCGATGCCTATCGGGACTATGCGACGCAGGTGATTCTCAAACGACGCAAGGGACGAATGGCGGCGACTCCGGGGACGTCGAACCACGGCTGGGCCCTGGCAGTCGATCTCGGCAGCGGGATCAACTCCTTCGGCACGGCTCAGCATCAGTGGATGCGGGAGAATGCGCCGAAGTTCGGGTGGATCCATCCAGGCTGGGCGAGGCAGTCGGGGTCGCTGCCCGAACCCTGGCACTGGGAGTTCCGCAAGTAGTGCCCAGTTCAGGCGCAAGTAGCCAATATTCCCGCTCAAGCACTACGGACGAACCAGTTCACGCTCGAGGGTGCGCCCGACGGTAGGTCTCCTGCAGCCGCTGCATGGACACGTGTGTGTAGATCTGGGTGCTGCTCATCGTCGAGTGGCCGAGCAGCTCCTGGATCTGCCGCAGATCGGCACCCCGGTCGAGCATATGGGTGGCCGCGGAGTGGCGCAGTCCGTGGGGTCCGATGTCCGGTGCGCCGGGATCATCGGCGCCGTACCGGTGAACGAGCTCGCGGACCTGCCTGGCTCCGATGCGTCCGCCCCGGACGCCGAGGAACAGAGCATCGCCGCTGCCGGGCCCGGCGAAGAGATCCCGGGCCTTCAGCCAGTCGTCCAGTGCTTTCCGTGCCGGGGCACCGAAGGGGACGCGTCGTTCCTTGTTGCCTTTGCCGAGTACGGTGATCATCGATGCTCGACGGTCGACGTCTGCGCGGTCGAGCCCGGTGAGTTCTGAGACGCGCACTGCGGTGGCATAGAGCATCTCGAGGATCGCGGCATCGCGGATCCGCTTCGCGGCTTCGAGCGGATCGGCATCTCGTCCCTTCGCGGAGTCTTTCTCAGCAGTCCCATCGGTCTGCGTATCTGCGGCAGAGATGAGGCTGGCGGCCTGTTGAGGCTTGAGCACCGTGGGCAGGCGTGAATCCTTCTTCGGTGTGCGCAGACGCGCGGCCGGGTTGTTCGGCAGTCCCAGACTTGTGACTCCGTACGCGAAGAAGGAACGTATGGCCGCGATCTTGCGTGCCACCGTTGACTTCGCCGCGCCGGCGTCATCGAGGGCGATGAGCCAGGAACGCAGGTCATCGAGTTCGATTGCGGGCAGATCGATCCTCACGCCCTCGTCGGCCCGCGAACGCTCCTCTCCCGTGTTCGCGCCGCGGCGCAGCTTCGTCGAGTGCACGGCGTGGTCGAGGAAGTCGGTGACGTCGGAGACGTAGGCGCGAGCAGTGTGTGCGGAGACGTCACGGGACCGCAGGTGGTCGGCATAGCCGGACACCACCTCGGCGACGGTCGACGGTGTGCTCACATCCCCAGGATACGCAGGTGCCGACGCCCGGCCGTGCATTCAGCCGCGCGGCTTCCGCAGCTTCACCCACCCCGAGTCGCGACGTTCGGCAAGACCGGCGAGGTCGAGCGCGCTCAGCGCGCTGAGCGCATCGGCGATGGTCAGACCCGCCCGAACCGCGGTCGTCCCCGCGTCGAGGGCCTTGGTCGCCGAGAGTGCGTTGAGGCAGATCTTCTCCCTCTCGTCGAGTTCGTCGACGGGGTCGTGGCCCACGAGCACCTCGTGTCCGTCGCCGGTGCCGGACGTGTCGAACAGCGTCGGGGCATCCTCGTCGATGAGGGCCATGACGTCATCGCAGCAGGTGACGAGTTCGGCTTCGTGTTCGCGCACGAGCCGGTGCGCGCCCGTCGATGAGGCCGAGTACACCGATCCGGGGAATGCGGCGACCTGGCGGGAGAGTTCGAGAGCGTGCCGGGCGGTGTTGAGGGCCCCGCTGCGCCATCCGGCTTCAACGACGACGATCACCTGGGCGGAGGCGGCGATGAGTCGATTGCGCAGCAGGAAGCGGTGCCGCATCGGGGTCATCCCGGGCGCGGTTTCGGACACGATGGCACCGGTGGCCAGGATCTGTTCGAACAGGTCGGCGTTGGCTGCCGGGTAGAAGCGGTCGACTCCTCCTGCCATGAAGGCGACCGTCGGTGCTTCGCGGGCGATGGCAGCGCGGTGTGCTGCGGCGTCGATGCCGAAAGCTCCCCCTGAGACGACGGTGATGCCGCGCGAGGCGAGGTCCCAGGCCAGGTCGGAAGCGCATTTGGTTCCGTAGCTGCTGGCAGCTCTGGCACCGACGACTGCGACCGCGCGGGCCAGCGCCGCTCCCAGTTCCGCTGCCCCGCGCACCCACAGTCCGAGCGGCGCTGCCGACCCGAGGTCGTTGAGCATGCTCGGCCATTCCGCGTCGCCGGGGATGACGAGACGACCGCCGAGGCGGGCGATCTTGTCCAGGTCTCCTCCCCCATCCTCGTCTTCGACGCGCACCGCCCAGCGATCGATGGCACCGGCCAGCTGTCCGTGTGCCGCGGCCCCGCCCTCCGCTGCGTCGGTGCCGTTCGAGGCGAGTCCGGCGACCGCTTCGTCCGGGGAGGACTGTCCTCCGGCGACGGCGGTGATGATCGCCAGGGCGGCGACCGGCCCGATATCGTCGACCAGTCGCCGAAGCAGTCCGTCCCCGGGTTCGCCGATGCGCAGGAGTGCGGCAATGGAGGTGCGGACCTCATCGTTCGTGCTCACGGTCATGACTCCTGTGTCCTCAGGGCGAGCGCCGTTCTCATCGTGTCGGGGTCGGGGCCGGGTGCACCGGCGAGGTCGGACAGCGTGGTGGCGACCCGCAGCACTCGGTCGTAGCCGCGCATCGTGATCCGACCGGTGTCCAAGGCTCTGTCGAGGTCGGACAGTGCTGCCGGTGTCAGGGCGAAGTGCTCGCGCAGCCAGTTACCCGGTGCCTCGGCGTTGAGCCGCCAGCCGCAGTCCGCGTAGCGTTCGGCCTGTCTCTCGCGCGCCTGGGCGACTCGCATGGCCACGGTCTCGCTGGTCTCCTGACCTCCGCCGAGGCGCAGGTCCGCCGGAGAGACTGGGAAGAGTTCGAGCTGCAGGTCGACTCGGTCGAGCAGCGGTCCGGACAGGCGGTTGCGGTAGCGACGCTTGTCCAAAGGTGTGCACCGACAGTCCGCGCCCGCCCCGGCCATGCCGACTCCGCACGGGCACGGATTCGCAGCCATGACGAGTTGGAACGAGGCCGGAAGCACCATCGATCCCCACGCCCGGTTGATGTGGACGCGTCCTGCTTCCATCGGCTGGCGCAGCGCTTCGAGGACGTCGCGGGAGAATTCCGGGGCTTCGTCCATGAATAGGACCCCGCGGTGGGCTAGGCTGAGGAGGCCGACCGTGCCCGGGCGGCGTCCCCCGATGAGCGCCGAGGCGGTGCTGCGGTGGTGCGGTGCCTCGAATGGGGGTCGGTGGTCGAGTCCGTCGCTGCCGTCGAGTTCACCGCGTAAGGATCGCACGGTGGCCACTTCCACGGCTTCGTCGTCATCGAGCGGAGGCAGGATCCCGGGGAGGCATTGTGCCAGGAGGGTCTTCCCCGCACCGGGTGTTCCTCGCATGAGCAGATTGTGGCCGCCGGCGGCCGCCACCTCGAGACCGAAGCGGCCTTCGGACTGGCCTTGGACCTCGGCGAGGTCGTGCAGGTCCGGTGTGACCGCGACGGGTCGGTCCATCTCGAGGACGGCCGGCAGCGCAGGCACCGCCATCGATCCGCCGTAGAGATTGACGACATCGGCCAGGGAAGCCACCGGTCGCATGCGAGCCCGACCGACCAGTGCGGCTTCATCGGCATTGCCGATGGGCACGACGAAGCGCTCGAAACCGGCTTGGACTCCTGAGTGCAGCGACGGCAGCACCCCGGTGACGGGACGGATCCTCCCGTCGAGCCCGATCTCGCCGAGGTGGATGACCTCTCCGGTGTCATCGGCGGCGATCTTTCCGAGAGCCTTGAGCACGGCGACGGCGATCCCGAGGTCGAAGCCGGTGCCGACCTTCGGCACGGTGCCCGGGGTGAGGTTGATGGTCAGATGGTGAGTGGCCACGGGAGTGCCGAGATAGGCCAGAGCTGCTCGCAGCCGTTTGCGGGATTCGCTGACGGAGACGTCCGGCAGGCCGACGATGTCGATGCCGGGCAGGCCGGCGCTGACGCTGGCTTCGATGGACACGATCTTTCCGCTCAGTCCCCACAGGGCCACGGCCGAGGCCCTCCCGATCACATTGGCGGCGGAATCAACGCCGCCGGGGCACGATTGAGCGGAGTTCGACGCGGCAGAACTCGACCCCGTGTACTCGGGCTCCCCCGAGTCAACAGCGAGAACATCGCCATTCATGAGTCGACCTGGATGTTCGGGCAGTGGAAGAACTGCAGACTCGGTTCGATGATGATGCCGAGGGCGTCGATGCGGGTGGCCGGGAAGAACTCGTCCTGACTGCTCAGCCAGATTCCGACCAATCGGCGGATACGCCCGAGCTTGGTCGCGGTGATGGCCTCCAGTGGGGAGCCCAGCGCCGCGGTCCGGCGGGTCTTGACCTCGACGAAGACCGCGGTGTCTCCGTCTCGGGCGATGATGTCGAGTTCGCCACGCGGGCAGCGGAAGTTGCGTTCGATGATGACCAGGCCCGCGGCTTCGAGGAACGCCGCCGCAAGGTCTTCACCGTGCTCGCCCAGCGCCTGCTTGCGCATCCCTCGGGCGGTGCGTGATCGGCCGATTGTCCGTCTCTGTGCCATGTCGGCCAGAAGACCATGGGCAGACGAGCCAAGGGTAGAGCACCATCACCGCCTGTGGATTCAGTGTGAGCGTCCACAGGCACATCACGCCCGAGTCAGCGTGCCGTCCACAGGTGAACGCGTGCGAGTCGGTTCGCCCACAAGCGCAAGGACCGTTCAGCCGCGGATGGACGTGGGCGGTTCGAGATCGGACTTCGCGATCTCCTCGATGTTGACATCCTTGAACGTCAGCACGTGCACGGTCTTGATGAATCGTGCCGAACGGTAGCTGTCCCACACCCACGCATCGCGCAGAGTCAGCTCGAAGTACACGTCCCCCGCGTCGTTGTGCGCCTTGAGGTCGACGTGATTGGCGAGGTAGAAGCGGCGTTCGGTCTCGACGACATACGCGAAGAGGCCGACGACGTCGCGGTATTCCTTGTACAGCTGGAGTTCGAGCTGCGCTTCGTAGTCGTCCAGATCATCGGCGCTCATGCTGAGCCCTCCTTCGCTTCTCCGACCGCATGCAAGCGGAAGCTTCTCCGGTGGTGGATGCTCGGTCCGGCATCGACGATGGCCTGCCGGTGCTTCGCCGTCCCGTATCCGACGTTCGACTCCCAACCATAGTGCGGATTCTCGGCCGCGAGTGCGATCATCACCTCGTCGCGCGCCACTTTCGCCACAATGCTTGCCGCTGCGATCGCGGGAACGCTGCCGTCGCCCTTGACGATCGTGCGCACCCGAGGCAGTTCGAGATCCGCAAAGTCGCCGAATATCCCCAGGCAATCGAGGGTGAGTGGGGCCGAGAGCCAGTCATGGCTGCCGTCGAGGAGGATCATCGTCGACGGCGGGAACCCACCCGCAGACTCGACACCTGGCCCGCGGGCCCAGTCCTCCAGCATCGCGGTGAACGCTCTGCGGCCGGCGAGGCTGAGCGCCATCGTCATCCCCAGCTCGTCGAGTTCGCTCGGACTCGTCGAGCCCACCGCAGCCGCGGTCGCCCAACTGCGCACACGATCGGTTGCGGCCTGTCGGGACATCGCGCTCAGCTGCTTCGAATCATGGATGCCCGCGGGCACCTCGGCGGCGGTGAGCTCTCTGAGGTCGAACAGGGCGGCCCCGACGCTGACCGGGCCGGCCAGGGCACCACGGCCCACCTCGTCGACGCCGATGACGAAGTCGAAGCCCTCGCTCAGCAGTGCGTTCTCCACGCTGAGGTCGCTCAGTCCTCGTGTGCCCATCAGTTCCCGGCGGCTCCCTCGGCGGCGGGCACATCGGCGAACACGTCTTCGGGGTCGGACACCCAGCCGAAGTGCTTGAACGGCCAGTTGATGAGGAAGACGGTGCCGACGAGGTCGTCATCGGCGACGAACGGGTCGGCGTCCATATGGTAGCGGGAATCCGCGGAGTTGCTGCGGTTGTCGCCCATCACCCAGTAGTGGCCTTCGGGCACGGTGACCTTGAAGTCCATCTCGGAGGGGGCGGTGCCGTCGTCGAGGTAGGTCTCGTCGATCGGTTCCCCGTTGACCTTGATCCGACCCTGCGCATCGCAGCATTCGACAGTGTCGCCGCCGACGCCGATGACGCGTTTGATCAGCTGGTTCCCCGCATCCGAGGGGGCCAGGCCGATGAATTCGAGAAGCGGGTTGGGCGTGTATTCGGCCGTCTCCATCGCCGAGAGCCAGTGGTCGGGATCGTCGAAGACGATGATGTCGCCCCGGTTGGGCGGGCCGAATCGTGGTGCGAGCTGGTTGACCAGCACTCGGTCGTCGACCTGGAGGGTGGTCATCATGGATTCGGAGGGGATGTAGAAGGAGCGGACGACCCAGGTCTTCAGCGCCGTCGAGATGAGCAGGGCGAAGACGATGATCGCGACGGTCTCGAGCAGGCCGCGAGCGAACCGTTTCGAGGCGGGGGGCGGGGAAGCTTCGGATTCGCTTGTCATTCGTTCGCTTTCACATCGGACCACGGTTGTCGCTGAGGACTGCACCTCCAGGGAATGAAATGAGCGTACCAGCACCAGCCTGACCACGCGTTCAGGTGAGTTCGCCACCCGCACCGAGGTGAGGCTCAGTCGAGTTCGAGAGCGACGCCTGGGCAGGCCCGAGTCACGACACCTCCTCCGCTGAGGAGGCTCAATCGACCGAGGAGCCGTGCCCGATGACGGGGCCGATGATCCGGTCGGTGGGGATGAATCCACCACCGGGACGGCCCAGCAGGGACCGCGAATCGGCCGAGTCGCCTCTGGTGTCGCCCATCACCCACATCGTGTCGGCGGGGACTTCGATGGAGAACTCCTCCTCCGAGGCGGGGGTGGGCGCATAGTCCTCACGCAGCGGCTTGCCGTTGAGCAGCAGGCGGCCCTGCGCATCGCAGCACTGCAGGGTGTCGCCGCCGAGGGCGATGACACGTTTGACGTAGTAGACGTCCCGTGGGCCGAGGCCCACCCAGGATCCCATCTTCTGCAGCGGGGTCGGCAGCGGGTCGTCGACGAAGGAGCCGCGTCCGTCGAAGACGACGATGTCGCCGCGTCGGATGTCTCCTCGCAGAGCATCGGGTCGCCACACCGTGATCGAGTCGTCGACCTTGAGCGTCGGTTCCATCGAGGCGCTGGGAATGGTGAAGCGCTGGATGACGAAGCCGCGGACCGATCCGCCGAGGATGACGATGATGACGGCGATGATCGCGACAGTCTTCCAGAATCGGCCCGAAGACAGAAGACGCGACCCGAAGGTCGCGTCTTCTCGTCTGTTCGGCACTGTGTGATCGTATCCCACGGTGCCAGGCAAATCAGGCCTTTTCGCGGATGCGAGCAGCCTTGCCGCGCAGTTCGCGCAGGTAGTAGAGCTTCGCACGGCGGACGTCACCGCGAGCGAGGACCTCGATCTTGTCGACGTTGGGCGAGTGCACCGGGAAGGTACGCTCGACTCCGACGCCGAAGCTGATCTTACGGACGGTGAAGGTCTCGCGGACTCCGTCGCCCTGGCGGCGGATGACGATTCCCTTGAAGACCTGGATACGCGAGCGGGAGCCCTCGATCACCTTGACGTGAACGTTGAGGGTGTCGCCCGGGCGGAATTCGGGAACGTCGGACTTCAGCGAGGCTGCATCTACAACATCGAGCTTCTGCATTGTGGTTTCTCCTGTGGCCCCTGCTTCAGGTCGAGGACACGCATATCGGACCGGTGAACCGGTGACTGGATCGTCTGTCGGGATCTCTCCCCGTGAATCCGCCGAGTCAGATCAGGCGGATCGCTGTGGGCGCTCATCCCCCTGAAGCAGGTGAACGCCAACAAACGCGACGCTCCATTCTGCCACGGCTCAGCGCTCGGACTCAAACCGTTCGACGGCGGCTCGGTCCTCAGCGCTCAGGTCGGTGAGACGGGCGAGCAGATCGGGCCTGACCTCGGCGGTGCGTTCGAGACGTCGGTCACGTCGCCACCGCGCGATCGCCGCGTGATTGCCGCTGAGCAGGATCTCCGGGACTGCGCGTCCGCGCCATTCGGCGGGTTTCGTGTAGATCGGGTATTCGAGCAGACCGTCTTCGTGGCTCTCCTCGGTCAGGGACTCCGGGTTGCCGATGACGCCGGGGATGAGTCGGCTGATCGCTTCGATCATCACCATCGAGGCCACCTCCCCGCCGTTGAGGACGTAGTCGCCGATGCTCATCGGCAGCAGCTCGAAGTGCTCGCCGGCCCAGTCGATGACGCGCTGGTCGATGCCTTCGTAACGGCCGCACGCGAAGACGAGGTGCTTGCGGGAGGCGAGGTCCTCGGCGATGCGCTGATCGAACACGGTGCCTGCCGGGCTGGGCACGATGAGCGTCGGCTTCTCATCGGTCCCGCGGGCAAGGATGTGTTCGAGCGCCAGCGCCCAGGGTTCGGCCTTCATCACCATGCCTGCTCCCCCGCCGTAGGGTGAGTCGTCGACGGTGTTGTGCCGGTCGAAGGTGAACTCCCGCAGGTCGTGGACGTTGAGACCGAGCTGACCGCGGTCGACGGCCTTGCCGATCAGGGAGAGCTGCAGGCCGGCGAGGTATTCGGGGAAGATCGACACGACGTCGATCGACATCCGGGGATCGGCCGCCTCGGCGGGTGGGTTCTCGTTCATTCGGCGTCGAGGAGACCGGCGGGCGGGGTGACGTCGATGCGTCCGGCGTCGATGTCGACCTCGGGGACGATTGCGGTGACGAACGGGATGAGCACGACGTGCCCGGCGGTGTGCTTCATGTGCAGGAGATCCTGGGCGGTGCCGTTGGTGACGTCGACGATCTCTCCGACGAGCGCGTCGTTCTCATACACCTTCAGCCCGATGAGGTCGTCGAGGTACCACGCGTCGGTGTCCTCCTCGTCATCGTCCTGATCGGCGAGGATGAGGGTGTTGCGGATCTCCTCGGCGCGGTTGCGGTCGGGTACTTCGTCGAAGGCCAGGAGCAGGCGGTCGCGGTGCCACCTCGCTGACTTCAGCGTCAGCGGCCCGATGTCGGGGTCGGTGGCGTAGGTCGACCCGGGGGTCAGTCGCTCCTCGGGTCGGTCGGTGCGCACCTCGACGGTGAACTCGCCCTTGATCCCATGCGGCTTGCCCAGCCGGGCGATGACCGTGTCCATGCTGCTCCTCGAGGTTCGGGGTTGTCGGTCAGGCACCAGTGTAATCGGCGTCCTGAGGGTGAATGCACGTGAGGGGATGCAGCGCTTGCGCACTGCATCCCCTCACGCGGAAGTTGGTGTTACGCCTCGATGAGGTCCACTCGCACCGACTCGCGGCCGGCCAGTGAATTCATCACGGTGCGCAGGGCCTTGGCGGTCCTGCCTGCACGGCCGATGACCCGGCCGAGATCCTCGGGGTGGACCCGGACCTCGAGGGTCGTGCCGCGCTGCGATGAACGCGAGCGTACGGAGACATCGTCGGGATGATCGACGATGCCGCGGACCAGATGCTCGAGCGAATCAGGCAACATCTCAGGCTTCAGCGCTTTCTTCAGCAGCCTCGGGGGCGGCTTCCTCGGCCGGAGCCTCGGCAGCGTCCTCAGCAGCGGCGTCCGCAGACTTGCCGCCCTTCTGAGTGATGGCTTCCTTGATCACCGAATCGGCGTTGGGAGCCACGTAGGCTTCCTTCTCCGGCTGCGGCTTGACGGTGTTGACCGCTTCGCCTTCGCCGGTGAACTTCTGCCAGTCACCGGTGAGCTTGAGCAGGGCCTTGACCTGGTCGGTGGGCTGAGCACCGACACCGAGCCAGTACTGTGCGCGCTCGGAATCGATCTCGATGACCGAGGGCTCACGGGTCGGGTGGTAGATGCCGATCTGCTCGATGGCCTTACCGTCACGACGGGTGCGCGAGTCAGCGACAACGACGCGGTAGAAGGGTGCACGGATCTTGCCCATGCGGGTCAGACGAATTTTGACTGCCACTTGAGTGGTGTCTCCTTTTGTGTTCTGTGTGCACAGCTGATCCAGGAGAGTCGTGGGGTTGACCTGCCGGAAGCCGTGGCTCGGACTATCGCCTCGGCACGGATGAGAGGGCCCGGACCGAGAGCAAAAGTACAAGAGTCAATTGTGCCAGAAGGCTCTACTTCTTGCCACCTGGGAAGATTCCGCCGAATCCCTTGGGCAGGTTCGCCGGATCGAATTCCTCGTCCTTGCCCAGATCGACGCCGCCGAAGGCCGAACCGACCGGGTCCTGGGTCTTGCCCGACTTCTTGTCGGCCAGCGCCTGCGCCTCCTGCGCACGCTTGGCGGGGTTGCCCGACTGGCCGCCCTTGCGGCCCTTCTTCTTCCCCGCCGCTTTCTTCTTCCGAGCCCCGGCGCCACCAGGCATTCCGCCCATTCCGGGCATCTGCGGCATGCCGCCGCCACCGGGCATGCCGGGCATTCCGCCCCCGCGGGTCATCTGTCGCATCATCTTCTGCGCCTGCGTGAAGCGCTCCATGAGCTGGTTGACCGCGGTGACCGTGGTTCCGGCACCCTTGGCGATGCGGGCACGACGAGAGCCATTGAGGATCTTCGGGTTCGTCCGCTCGTGCGGTGTCATCGATCTCACAATCGCTTCGACCCGATCGACCTCACGCTCGTCGAAGTTCTCCAGCTGCTCCTTGTACTGGCTCATGCCGGGCATCATGCCCAGCATCTTCTTCATCGAGCCCATCTTCTTCAGGCCCGCCATCTGCGTGAGGAAGTCGTTGAGGTCGAAGTCCTCGCCGGCCTCGACCTTCTTCTTGAGCTTCTCGGTCTGCTTCTCGTCGAAGTTCTTCTCGGCCTGCTCGATGAGGGTGAGGATGTCACCCATGTCGAGGATCCGGTCGGCCATCCGGTCGGGATGGAACTGCTCGAAGTCCTGCATCGATTCGCCGGTGGAGGCGAACATGATCGGCTTGCCGGTCACCTCGGCGACCGACAGGGCCGCACCGCCGCGGGAGTCACCGTCGAGCTTAGAGAGCACGACACCGGTGAAGTCCACACCTTCGAGGAACGCCTCGGCGGTCTTCACCGCGTCCTGACCGATCATCGCGTCGATGACGAAGAGGACCTCATCGGGGTTGACCGCGGAACGGATGTCAGCGGCCTGGGCCATGAGCTCCTCGTCGATGCCGAGGCGACCGGCGGTGTCGACGATGACGACGTCGTGGAGTTTGGACTTCGCGACCTCGATCGAGTCGGTGGCGACCTGGATCGGATCGCCCACGCCGTTGCCCGGTTCCGGGGCGTAGACGACCGCACCGGCACGCTCACCGACGATCTGGAGCTGGTTGACGGCGTTGGGCCGCTGAAGGTCGGCGGCGACGAGCATCGGGCGGTGGCCCTCGGACTTCAGCCAGTGCGCGAGCTTTCCGGCCAGGGTCGTCTTACCGGCACCCTGGAGGCCGGCGAGCATGATGACCGTCGGGGGCCGCTTGGCGAAGGTGAGCCGGCGCGTCTGCCCGCCGAGGATGGCGACGAGTTCGTCGTTGACGATCTTGACGACCTGCTGGCCGGGGTTGAGTGCGCCCGAGACCTCCTCGGACAGCGCCCGCTCGCGGATCCGCCCGGTGAAGGCTCGCACGACAGGCAGGGCGACGTCGGCGTCGAGCAGGGCGCGCCGGATCTCGCGGATGGTGGCATCGACGTCGGCTTCGGACAGTCGGCCTTTCCCGCGCAGATTCTTGAAAGTCGCGGTGAGCCTGTCGGACAGAGAATTAAACACGAACGAGCCTTCTTCACGATGATTTGGTCGACTCTCTAGACTAGCAACTCACCCGTGCCGGGCTGAAACCAAGAGTGCTGACAATGCCCCGTGAACCCTCGCCGAGGTGGCGCGAACCTGCTCGCGCACCGTCCCGTGTCCGTCAACGGCCGATCGCCTCGGCGGGGTGGTCTGCTTCCACCCTGCCGAGGCGATCAATGAGCACGACGTCGCACTCTCCCCCGCTGACGCTGCCGGCGAGACCCACCGGCCGCGTCAACGGGCGTCTGTGGTGGTCACCGGAACGAGTAGGCCTGCTCCGCGTGTTCGAAGGTGTCGATTCCCTCGAGCTCCTCCCGCGGGTCGATCCGCAGCCCCATGGTCGAGCGCAGGACCAGGGAGATCGCGAGTGTGACGAGACCGGCGAAGACGATGGCCACGAGGCACGCGAGGACCTGTGCGATGAGGAGTTCGAAGCCGCCGCCGTAGAAGAGTCCGGCGGGCCCGTCCTCGTTCGGGAAGGCGAAGAAGCCGATCATCACGGTGCCGATGATTCCGGCCACGAGGTGGACGGCCACGACGTCGAGCGCATCATCATAGCGCAGACGGTTCTTCGCTTCGACGGCGAAGATCGCACCGGCACCTGCCGCGATGCCGATGAGGATCGCCGCATAGGGGTCGACGTTCGCACACGCCGGAGTGATCGCGACGAGGCCGGCGATCGCGCCCGAAACGCTGCCGATGCTGCTCGGTCGCGAGGCCCGCAGGCGTTCGATCATGATCCAGGTGATCATGCCGGCGGCCGGGGCGGCCAGGGTGTTGATCCAGATGAGTCCGCCCTGTTCGATCGTGGTGGCCGCACCGCCGTTGAAGCCGAACCAGCCGAACCACAGCAGAGCGGCTCCGAGCACGGTGATCGGGATGTTGTGCGGCTTGTGCGGGGTCGAGAAGCGCGCGCGGCGACCCATGACGACGACGAGCACGAGGGCGGAGATGCCGGCATTGATGTGGACGACCGTGCCTCCGGCGAAGTCGATGGCCGGTCCGAACAGGCTGCCGATCGCACCCGATTCGCTGAGCAGTCCGTCGCCCCAGACCATGAACGCCAGGGGGCAGTACACGAGGGTCACCCACGCGGCGGAGAACACCAGCCAGGTGGAGAACTTCGCGCGGTCGGCGACCGCACCGGCGATGAGGGCGATCGCGATCATCGCGAACGTCGAACCGTAGCCGATGGAGATCAGTGAGGCCGGGTCGTTCGCGACCGAGCCGGTGAGTCCGATCTCGGACAGCGGGTTGCCGACGATTCCGGCGATCGAGTCACCGGAGCTCAGTCCGTACCCGAAGAGGACCCAGACGAGTCCGCCGACGGCCATTGCGGAGAAGACCATCATCATCATATTGATCGCCGAGGTGATCCGTGTCATTCCTCCGTAGAAGAACGCCACTCCAGGGGTCATGAGCAGCACCAACCCCGCGGCGACCATCATCCATACATTCACTGCATCGAGTTCCATGTCGTCTCTTTCGTGTCTCGGCCGGTTCCGAATCGAACCGGGCAGACACAGTCTCCATGACCCATGTCACAGTGATGAGTCGGAAATGTTTCCGCAATGTGACGAGCCTGGTCTCACCCTGCGAATCTGCAGGTGAGGCCAGGCTCGAAGAATGCGCGCGCGCAGTCGCGCGACAGCGCCGTCAGCGAAACTGAGCGGTCAATCGGGACATCAGTCGAGCAGGGCGTCGACGAAGCCTTCGGCGGTGAAGGGGGCGAGATCGTCCGCGCCCTCCCCCAAACCGATGAGTTTGACGGGGACGCCCAGCTCACGCTGGACCGCGACGACGATGCCGCCCTTCGCGGTGCCGTCGAGCTTGGTCAGCACGATGCCGGTGATGTCGACCGCCTCGGCGAAGACCTTCGCCTGCTGCATGCCGTTCTGTCCGGTGGTCGCGTCGAGGACGAGGAGGACCTCGTCGATGTCGTGGCCCTCGCCGAGCGGGCGGGTGGCCACACGCTTGACCTTGCCGAGTTCGTCCATGAGCCCGCGCTTGTTCTGCAGCCGCCCGGCGGTGTCGATGAGGACGACATCGGCGCCGTCCTGCTGTCCCTTCTCGACGGCCGAATACGCCACCGAGGCGGGGTCGGCGCCCTCTTCCTTCCGCACGGTCTCAACACCTACCCGCTCACCCCAGGTCGCCAGCTGTTCGGCGGCGGCGGCACGGAAGGTGTCCGCAGCACCCAGCAGCACGGTCTTGTCCTCGGCGACGAGCACGCGGGCGATCTTGCCCACTGTCGTCGTCTTGCCGGCGCCGTTGACGCCGACGACGAGGATGACGGCCGGATCGCCGCCTGTCGCCTGGTTCGCCAGAGACCGGTCCATGGTGGGGTCGACGAGTGTGATGAGCTCCTCACGGAGCAGTCCGCGCACCTCCTCGGGGTCGCGGGTGCCGAGGACTTTGACGCGTTCGCGCAGTCGGTCGACGAGTTCGGTGGTCGGTTCGACTCCGACGTCGGCGAGGATGAGGGTGTCCTCGATCTCTTCCCAGGTCGATTCGTCGAGGTTGTCCCGCGACAGGAGGTTGAGCAGCCCGCGTCCGAGCCCGGTGTTCGACTTCGCGAGCCTCTCCCGCAGGCGCACCAGCCGACCGGCCGGCTCCGTGGGAACCTCGGAACCGCGCGCTTCGGCCTTCTCCTTCTCGACCGCCTCGGCGATCTCGTCGGCACTGAGCTCGCCGGTGACGTCGGCATCGATGGTGCGCTCGTCGCGCAGCCCTTTCCTCTTTCCGCTGACGCGCAGGCTGATGCCCAGCGCGACGACGAGAATGAAGACGATGGCCAAGACGATGAGTAAGATGATCGGCTGATCCATGGTTCTTCCGTCCTCCTTTGAGCACCCGCGGGAGAGCCCACGGCACTCGAATTCCCGGTTCTCACCGGGCTGGTGTCAACTGTCGGTTCGCACTCGGTGCGTGCCCCGGAATCGGTCGGCGCAGCTCCCGTCGCGGTCGGCCCGGGTCATGCTGGGCCGCGGTGGTCTCTGCAGGTCAGGAGCCTCGGCTGCCGAAGAGCAGGCCGGCGGTGGTCCTCCACCCGGTTCCCGACTCGGGGATCTTCCAATGGCGTGTGCGCGGCCGCACGGTGATGAGCGAAGGAGCCGCATGCCGCCTGGGCTGCGGCCTGAGCACATACGAATGGTCGCGGATCGCGGTCACGGCGGCCTGTTCGCGGGTCGCCAGGTGCGAGGTTCCGTCGTCGTGGCCGAAGAATTCGTGGACTTCGTCATCGTAGCCGGTCCATTCCGCGGGCAGGCGGAACCGCTGCACATCCGAGGAGTAGCGCAGGCGCCCTTCGGCACGCAGGCCGGGCAGGGCGACGAGGAGGACGACGAAGAGCGCCAGGGCGAACGAGATCGCGAGTCCGACGATGACGACCAGTACTGCATTCATGCCCTCGAGCCACCTCGCAGATCAGCAGCCTCGGCCATGGACGTCTCGCTCCTCACGTTCTTCGAATACCTGTCTTCCGAGCCAAGTCTATAGTCCCAGCAGACGACAATTGTGTTCCGGCCCCGCATGGCACTTGGAGAATTCCCTGAGATCCTCCTGGGCATCACTGACAAACCGGCCTGTGACCACGGCCGACCCTGCGATCGCCGACCCCGAGCTCAGGGGATACGCTGCGATATGACTTTCGACACCCCGTCGCCGTGCATCGTCACGCCGTAGAGCGCATCGGCGATCTCCATCGTCCGCTTCTGGTGGGTGATGACGATGAGCTGCGAAGAGTCCTGCAGCTCTTCGAACACGGTGAGCAGCCGTGAGAGGTTGAGGTCGTCGAGTGCGGCTTCGACCTCGTCCATGACGTAGAACGGACTCGGCCGGGCCTTGAAGATCGCCACGAGCATGGCCACGGCGACCAGCGAGCGTTCCCCGCCTGAGAGCAGCGACAGCCGCTTGACCTTCTTGCCCGCGGGCCGGGCGTGGACGTCGACTCCGGTGGTGAGCATGTCGTCGGGATCGGTCAGGCTCAGTGCGCCCTCGCCGCCGGGGAAGAGCCGGGAGAAGATGTCCTCGAACTCGCGGGCCGTGTCGGCATAGGCCTCCGCGAAGACGCGTTGGACGTGCCGGTCGACTTCCTCGACGAGCTGCATGAGGTCCTTGCGCGAAGCCTCGATGTCCGCGATCTGCTTCTCGAGGAACTGATGCCGCTCCTTCAGCGCCTCGTATTCCTCGAGGGCGAGCGGATTGACCGTGCCGATGCGCTTGAGCGAGGCCGCTGCCTGCTTCTGCCGCTTCTCGACCTCGGCCCGCACATACGGCCGGTCCTCCACGCCGTCCTCGAAGGAGGGCACGGACAGGTGCGGCCCGAACTCGTCGATGAGTCGCTCGATGCCGAGGCCCGTCTCCTCCTCCGACCGGTGCGCGATCTCCTCGAGTTTGAGACGGAACCGCTCCTTAGCCAGTTCCGCCTCGGCGGCGGCGTCTTTGAGCTTCTGCAGTTCGGTCCTGGTCTGGCCCAGTTCCTCGCCGAGGCGGCTCTTCTCCTCGCGCAGACCGCCGCGTTCGTCGACGAGGACCTGAATGGCTTCGCCGAGTTCGGCGACCGTGTCCGTGGCGAGCGCGGCCGCGTCGGCCGCGGTCTCGGCGATGAGCAGTGCCTGAGCGGCCGCGCGCTTCTTCTTCGCGATCGTACGCTGTGTCTGTTCCCTGGCGGCCTCTTCGGCTTTCGCCGCCCGCAGCAGGGATTCGACCCGGTCGCCCAAGAACCGCGCCCGGTCGGCCGCGGATCTGTGATTGATGCGTGCTTCGACGAGGTCTTCGGAGGACTGGGAGACGTCGGCGCTGAGTTCGTCCCGCCGGGTGGTGTCGACGACCTCGTCGACCTCAGCGGCTCCCGCGAGCGCCGCCTGCGCGGCCTCGGCTTCGCGGCGGGCGGCGTCGAGGCGCGAGTTGAGCTCCGCATCGTTCTCCTCCGCTCGCTGCAGCCGCGTGCGAGCGACGCCGATCTCCCCGGTGATGCGGGAGACCTCTTCGGCGGCGGCCATGATCTTCGCATCCGAGGAGTGCAGCGCATCGAGCGCCGCGGCCGAATCCTGACGGGCGGTCCGCAGCCGGGGTTCGAGCTCGGCGAGATCGGCGTCGATGCTCACGGTGCGCTCTTCGAGTTCGGTGATCGTCGCCTGCGTGTCCTCGAGGGCGGTCTGGGAGGCCAGGCGAGTACCCGAGGCGGTGCGGGAGCGGCTGATGCGGGTGGCCGAGAGCACCTCTCCGTGCGCGGTGACGGCGGTGAGGTCGGGGCGGGCGGTCGTCAGGGCGACCCCGGTGCGGGCGTCGGGGACGCAGACCACGGCGTGGAGGGACTCATCGAGCAGCGTCTGCAGTTCGGGGACGTCGCTGCTGACGCAGTCCCGCAGCCAGGTCAGCGCTCCCGTCTCGGCATCGGTGCCGGGCAGGTTCGCGAGATCGGGAAGCGCGGCAGGGCCGTCGCCGCCCTTGCCACCTGCGGAGCGTGTGCTGACGACGTTCGCCCCGGAGGGCACGGTCAGGGACACGTTCGTATCCTCGCCGAGGTGGTCGAGCACGGCCAGTGCGACGTCGGGGTTGTCGACGATGACACCGGAGACGGTGGTTGAGAGAGCCGCTGCCGCGGCCATCTCGTAGCCGGTGGTCACGCTCAGGCGTTCGGTCACGGCCGTGCCGACCCCGGGCAGGTCGGCGTTGACGATCGCTTCGAGGTCGGCTTCGAGCGCCGTGCCCAGGGCAAGGGCTTCCGCACGTGCCTTGGCCGAGGACAGTTCGGAGGACGTCTGGCGTTTGCGCTCCTGCAGCTGTGTCCGTTCGGCCTCGAGCCTCTCCAGCGCCTCCTGGGCTGATTCGTAGGCGGAGTCGAGTTCGGTCTCTCCTGCTTCGACGTCTTCGACCCCGGTCTCTGCGGCCTCGAGTTCGGCGCTGCGGGCGGTGATGCGGGCAGTGACGGTCTCGATCTCGGTCCGGTTGGCTTCGATGCGGGAGGTGAGATCCGTGATGCGCTCTTCGGCCTGCGTCTGCTTCGACACCAGCGCCGACCGGTTCTTCACCGCCTCGGTGATGGCGATCTGCGCGGCCTTGACCTCGTCCTCGGCCTGGCGCAGGGCCCGGGTGAGCTCTTCCTTCCGTTTCTGGCTGGCTTCGAGGGCGGTCGTCGTCTCGGTCACGGCCGCCTCGGCGTCGGTGAGCTCGGAGCGGAAGCGTTCGGCCTGGGCCCGCAGCTCATCGGGGGACTTCGATTCGCGCCTGCCCAGACTCGTGACCTCGCTGAGCAGGTGGGAGCGCTTGTCCTCGGCGCGCTGGCTCAGCCCCTGCGCGCGCACGATCTGCGTCTGTGTGCGTGATTCGGCGGTCCGCTGGGCTTCGAGTTCGCTGTCGAGACCCGACAGGCGGGTCTCGATCTCGGTCAGCCGCGCCTCGGTTCGGGTGCGACGGTGGTCGAGGTCCAAGATGCGGTCGCTGTGGTCCTCGCCCTCGGTCGATGAGGCGAGCGAGGACTGCATCCGTACGGCATCGTCGGCGAGCAGGCGGGCGGTGGCATCGCGCAGGGTGGCTTGGACGGTGGCGGCCTTCGCCGCGGCTTCGGCCTGCCGACCCAAGGGTCCGAGCTGCCGGTTGAGTTCGCTGCGCAGGTCGGTGAGTCGGTCGAGGTTCGTCTGCAGACCGGTGAGTTTGCGCACCGCTTTGTCCTTGCGGCGGCGGTGTTTGAGGACGCCGGCGGCCTCCTCGATGAAGCTGCGACGTTCGAGCGGGTCGGCGTGGAGGATCGCGTCGAGGCGGCCCTGCCCGACGATGACGTGCATCTCCTTGCCCAGGCCGGAGTCGTTGAGCAGCTCCTGGATGTCGAGCAGGCGGGCCGGTGCCCCGTTGACGGCGTATTCGGAACCCCCGGTGCGGAACAGGGTCCGCGAGATCGTCACCTCGGTGTAGTCGACGGGGATGGCTCCGTCGCTGTTGTCGATGGTCAGGGTCACCTCGGCGCGGCCCAATGCCTGCCGCTTCGAGGTTCCGGCGAAGATGACGTCGTCCATCTTCCCGCCGCGCAGGTTCTTCGCCCCCTGCTCCCCCATCACCCAGGACAGCGCGTCGACGACATTGGACTTGCCCGATCCGTTGGGTCCGACGACGCAGGTGATCCCCGGCTCGAACTTGAGAGTCGTGGCCGAGGCGAAGGACTTGAATCCACGCAGGGTCAGGCTTTTGAGATGCATCGTGGAACCCAGCATATCCGTCCCGTCCGCAGAATCCGGGCTCTCGGGCGGCCGGAATCCCAGAATCACGGCAGAATTCTGCGAACTCCCTGAAATTTTGGTAAGCTAGCTCTTCGTGCGTGGGAAACTGCGCTGGTCCTCCGTAGCTCAGTTGGCAGAGCATTCGACTGTTAATCGAAGGGTCGCTGGTTCGAGCCCAGCCGGGGGAGCTGGAAGAGGCCCTGTCGCACGCGGCAGGGCCTCTGACCTGTCACCGCATCTCTACGGCGGTGAAGCACAGCTGAGGCGCCGAAATCATGCGGGTGAGTCGAAATTCCCGCATTCTTCGCCCATCATCTGCCAAGATCGTGGGTGAGAGGCGTTCGAGTGCAGTCTGCTCGGACCGTTTCGGCAGCCAGTCCGATGCCGTCCACCCAAGGAAGGAATGCCGAGGAGGAGGTCCACCCTCGTCTCAGTCATGAGGAACGACTCCGTTCGGCAAGTTCGAGTATGAGCAGTGAACACACTAAGACTCAGGAGCTCATCGAGCACCTGAAGAATCCGACAACGAAGCTGAGGCCCTTCAGACGTGAGGGACTCGACAAAATCGTCTTCTTCGCGGCCGGCATCCTCGCCGTCGCGTTCGTCGTCTGGGGGTTCGTCTCCCCCGACAGCCTCGGGGCAGTGGCGGGCACGCTGCTGACCGGGGTCATGGACAACTTCGGCTGGCTCTTCGTCATCGCCGCCACGATCTTCACGATCTTCGTCATCGTCGTCGCTGTCAGCCGCTTCGGGCGGATCCCGCTGGGCAAGGACGATGAGAAGCCGGAGTTCAAGACCTCCTCGTGGATCGCGATGATGTTCGCGACCGGCATGGGCATCGGATTGGTGTTCTCCGCGGTCGGCGAGCCTCTCTTCTTCTACATGTCGCCTCCCCCGAACACCGTCGACGGCTCCTCGGCCGAAGCGATGGGCACCTCGATGGGTACGACGCTCTTCCACTGGACCCTCTACCCGTGGGCGATGTACGCCATCGTCGGACTCGGCGTCGCCTACGGTTCGTTCCGCCTCGGGCGTTCGCAGCTGTTCTCCTCGATGTTCACCCCGCTGTTCGGCGAGCGTGCGGTCAACGGCATCGGCGGCAAGGTCATCAACATCCTCGCGATCCTCGCCACCCTGTTCGGCTCGGCCTGCTCGCTGGGTCTCGGCGCCATCCAGATCGGCGGCGGCATCGAGTCCGCAGGCATCATGTCCGAGGTCAGCTCCCCTGTCCTGGTCATCATCATCGCCATCCTCACCGCCGCTTTCGTGGCCTCGGCGGTCTCGGGTGTGGAGAAGGGCATCCAGTGGCTGTCGAACATCAACATGGTGCTCGCGGTCATCGTCGCTCTCATCGTCTTCATCGGCGGACCGACGCTGTTCATCCTCAACGTCATCCCCTCCTCGGTGGGTTCGTTCATCCAGGATCTGCCGCAGCTGGCCTCGCGCACCGCGGCCAACGGTGAAGGCGTGAACGAATGGCTGTCGTCATGGACGGTCTTCTACTGGGCATGGTGGGTGTCATGGTCGCCCTTCGTCGGCCTCTTCATCGCGCGCATCTCGCGCGGTCGCACCGTGCGTCAGTTCGTCACCGGCGTGCTCATCGTGCCCTCCGTCGTCTCGACCATCTGGTTCGCGATCTTCGGTGGCGGTGCGATCGGCATCCAGGAGCGCGCGGAACGCGGCGAGGGCACGGTCAAAGCGCTGGCGAACATCGTCGACGGCGAGCCGGACATCAACATGGACACGATCCTGTTCGATCTGCTCGGCGCCCTGCCGCTGCCGAACCTCATCGCGATCATCCTCATGGTCGTCACGGTCATCCTCATCGCGATCTTCTTCGTCACCGGTGCGGACTCGGCCTCGATCGTCATGGGCACCCTGTCGGCCAACGGCATGCAGGAACCGGGCAAGGGCCTCGTCATCTTCTGGGGCACCGCGACCGGTGCCGTGGCTGCGGTGATGCTCTTGGCGGGCGGTTCCGATCCCGCCGAGGCACTCGATGGTCTGAAGAACATCACGATCGTCTCCGCGCTG
The DNA here is from genome assembly GCF_011617245.1 of Brevibacterium atlanticum. Taxonomy (NCBI): domain Bacteria; kingdom Bacillati; phylum Actinomycetota; class Actinomycetes; order Micrococcales; family Brevibacteriaceae; genus Brevibacterium; species Brevibacterium atlanticum. The sequence continues at coordinate 2,781,609 of NZ_CP050152.1, forward strand.
CCCTTCGTCATCGTCATGCTGCTGTTGTGCGTGGCGGTGTGGAAGGACCTGTCGAGAGATCCGCTCATCATCCAGGAGCAGCTGGCCGCGCACGTGCTCGAGACCTCGGTGGCCACCGCGGTCGACGAGTACGACGGTGAGATCTTCGGCCTCGAGACCTCGGAACTCCAGATCGAAGACGAGGACATGGAGGCGGACACCACAACCCAAAAGTGACCCCTCTTACTACCTGACGGCGGCCCAGCAACCTCGCGCGAGGTTGCTGGGCCGCCGTCAGGTGTTTTGAGCGAAAGGATCTGCTCGGATGCGCACGATCATCAGACGCCACATCAGACGCCAGGGAAAGGTCTCGATCGCCGTCGGCTGTATGCTCGTCGTCATGGCAGCTCTGGCGGTCATCGTGGCGATCGTCCTGGCGTTTGTCATCGATACCCGATTCCTCCTCGTCCTCTTCGGTTCTCTCATCCTGCTCACCGGTGCGGGTGTGAACTTTTGGATGGGCTCTCGGGCACGATTGGAGATCGCTCCGGAGAGGTTCATCTGGTGCGGCTTCGTCGGTCGTGCGCATCGCATCGCATGGAGAGACCTCGACCGGATTCTCCTCCCGGCTCCCGGTTCTCGTCCGCGACTGGTGGCGGCCGCACGTCTGCGGGACGGTTCCGTCGTGGAGATCAATGCCCTCTGGGTCTCCCCGACCAACCCCGCAAATCTGTTCAGCGCACCTGATCTGTCACACGAGCGCAGAGTCCTCATCGATGGTCATCGGGCGTTTCTCGACGGCCTGTCCAGATAGGCCGGGATCAGTGAGCTTCCGCGGATCGGCACGAATTCCGAGATGCGGCTCAGCCCCGCGTTTCGGCGAAAAGCAGCTCCCCACGGCGCGATGCGTGAGCCCCTCCGCACCGGTACTGTAGATGTGCGTGACCGACTGTGGGCCGCTGAACCACAGAGACAGGAAGGGCACCACATATGCATATCGCCGATGACATCGCCGCTGTCCGCGAGCACAAGGAGAGCAGGCTCTGCGTCCTCGCCGGCAACACGGACGAGGAACTTGCGTCCGAGGCCTCAGCAGTTCTCGACCTGACTCTGCCGACACACCACCACACTCCACGTCGGCCGCTGGTCAGTGTCATCGCCGATCAGATCAGTCTGGCGCTGCTCGTCCTCGATAGTGAGCGGACGCAGCACACACTGCACATTCATACCAGCGAGCGAGGACTGCTCGTCATCGGCGACGACAGGGCGTTGCAGGAGATCTCGCGCCACCTGTCGGTCGACTCAGACGAGGACGCCTGGTCGGTACTCGTCGGACTCATCCTCATCGTTGCGCGTCGCTGCGAAGAAGCACTTGATGAGATCGACGACGAATGTCAGGAACTGGAGTCACAGGCAGTCGGATATGCGTCATCGCCCCGGCGTCGGTCTATGGGACGCCTGCGCGCCGAACTGTTCCGGATCGGTGAGACGCAGGCTGCGCAGAGGAATCTGCTCTCGGCGGACGAAGAGCTCGCGCAGAGCCTCGGCGAAGATCAGCAGCGCCTCATCGCCCGGGCCGCGGCGGCTTTCGGCGCGAACCATTCGATGACCACCCGCCTGTACGCGATGCTCGGCGACGTCCTCAACGAACAGGACAGTGTCGTCTCCGAGCGGCTGACTCTCGTGGCGACGATCTTCCTGCCACTGACTCTGGCGACCGGGTTCTTCGGCATGAACTTCCAATGGATGCTCGATCGCCTCGGGTCCCTGCCGGCGTTCATCGTCTTCGGCCTCGTCCTTCCCGGCCTGCTGACCGTGGCGACGCTGTTCTTCATCCGCCGCCTGACGCGCACGTCCTGAGGAAAGTGCCTGAGTCTGCGCAGCAGGCGCTATCCGCAGCGTGCCTGATCGCTGCATCTCTCACAGAAAGCGGCACCTCGCACCAAAAGCAGCTCTTCAGACCGTCGCACCGGAGCGAGACGTTGCGACCGGTGACAGATCGGCCTCATCACCGGGTATGGGTCTGAGACGTGAGCAGCACTCCAAATTGCAACCTGACGGCGGCCCAGCAACCTCGCGCGAGGTTGCTGGGCCGCCTTCAGGTAGTAAGAGGGAAGAGGGGTGTGTCGGTTTTAGGCGTCGGTGTCGGCGCCGAGGCGACGTCGGCGAGCCACGACCAGCACGGAGGCTCCTCCGACGATGAGTACTGCTCCGATCCCGATCGGCAGTCCCATATCGGCACCGGTGCGCGGCAGGGCACCCGTGTCACCGCCGCTGCCAGAATCGCCGCTGCCGCCGTCGGCCGTTTCGTCCGAGCCTGCGCCGTCCGAGTCCACGCTGCCGGTATCATCGGTGCCGCTGTCGTTGCCGCCGGGAGCAGGCGACTCGGTGGCAGGAGGCGTCGACGGAGTCTCACTCGGTGTCGGCGAGTTCGTCGGTGTCGGTTGCGGGTCCTCGGTGACGACCGAGGCTTCCGGCTGGCCCGGTTCGACCTTCGTGACCTTTCCGTCTCCGTCGAGCGTGACCTTCGCGCTCAGGGCAGCGGGCAGGTCGATGCGTGCCCATCCGTCCGAGCTCGAGTCGAGCGGGTAGCCGGCGTCGATCTCGGTCGCGGCGAGAACCGCGGACCGCTGTGTCGCGTTGAGTGACGGGAACGCTGTGATCAGCAGGTTCGCGGCGTTGTCGGGAACTCTCGGCGCGTCGCCGGCCTGTGAGGAGGTGCCCGTGTACTCAGAGACCTTGTCGAAGCCGTAGGTCATCCGCTGCTGGTAGACCTTGAGCGCACTGGCTCTGTCCGTCACCGGTTCGGTTGCGACAGCGTCGGTGAACTCGTTGGTGTAGCCGCCGGTGTCATTGGCCTTCGTATCGTCGATGCATTTCGCCAGGCTGTCTCCATGGCCATCGGCCTCGCAGCGCTTCGTGAGGTACTCCACGAGCTGCTTGCGCGCCGGGAGAAGGGTGTCCTTCGTGTAGTCGTCGTTCAGCGTCGTCGCAGTGTGCGCATGGCCGAGGATACGACCACCGACGACATCCAGAGGGTAGTGCACGCCGAGTGCGACGCGATTGTTTCCGGCCTCGGAACCACGGGTGACGATCTCGGGTCCGAGTTCGGGCAGCAGTTCGGCCAAGAGCAGGGTCTCTTCGTAGGCGAAGGTCGTGTGTCCGGACGGGAACGCCTGCGAGGGGCCCTCCTCCAACTCATCGTATTCGGCCGTGTGCGTCTTGCCGTCCTCGTCGGTCCAATCAGGGATTCGCGCGGTATCCAGATTGCTCTTCAGCCCCTTGAGATCGTTCGGGGTGTCGGTGTCGGCGAAGCTGCGGTCGGCGAGGAAGGGTCGTGGGAAGTTGAAGTAGGGTTTCGCAGCTCCGGTCGACGAATTCTTGAGGATCGCGTCGAAGGCCCGCGTCGACTTCGACAGCGATCCATCGTCGATGCCCTCATCGAAGTAGTCGGCGAGTACCGGACCGAGAGCGTCGGGAAGAGTCTCCTTCCAGTCGTAGTCGGCGTCGACGAGCGCTCGGTGCGCTTGGGTTTCGTCGGCTGCGGCCGCGCGGTTGAGCTTCTGGTAGGTCTCATCGTTGGCGGCGAGGATCTTCGCACCTTCGTCGGTGACGTCGCCGCGGAAGCCTGTCGATTCCTTTGTCGCCGCCGAACTGTCGTCGAAGGTCCGCGGCGTCCAGAAATCGTCGTATTCGCTCATGAGTCGGACGTTCTCGTCCTTTTCGATCGCAGACGCCTCGGAGCTCGGGGTCACAGCCTGCTTCGAGCCGTCGCTGTCGGTCGGTCCCGCACTGCGCGAGGGCGAGGGACTCTCCGCCGTGGACGAGCCGGCTGTGCCCAGCCCGGCAGCGCTGACTGGGAGGCCACCGGCGACGATGATTCCGGCACTGATGCCGATGGCAGCGGCGCATCGGGCCGCGTGCGCTGTGAACATGAGAGTCCTCTCGCAAGGTAGGTGATGTCAGCTGCGAAATTGCTGCGCTGACACGTTACGTTGCTTTGCTGAACTCTCAGACGATGACAAGGTGAACTGCAAGAGAACAGTCGACGGTGACACCGTGGGTCGGATAAGGTGCAGGAGTCACGCCCCGACCGAACCTCGCGCGACTCGCCCCTACCGGTACCGCGGGGCCTTCTGACAGACGGGGCAGAAATGCGTTCCGCGGCCGCCGACGGTGATCTTGGCGATCTTCGTCCCGCAGCGCACGCATTCCTGTCCGCCACGGCCGTAGACGAGTAGTGCCCGATCGAAATAGCCGGATTCGCCGTTGACATTGACGTAGAGGCTGTCGAAGCTCGTCCCACCGACGGCCAAAGCGTCACCCATCACCGTCGCCGCGGAGTCGAGCACGGCGGCCAGCCGAGACCGTCTGGTCCGCGCCGGGACCGCCAACGGGTGCACGCCGGCCCGGAACAGGGCCTCGTCGGCGTAGATGTTCCCGATGCCGCTGATCAGCGTCTGGTCGAGCAGCGCGGCCTTGATCGCCGTGCGTTTCTTCGCCAGCCCCGCCACGACGATCCCCTCATCGAATGCAGGTTCCAGCGGATCGGCTGCGATATGAATCGCCGAGGCGGGGACGAGCCGACCGTACCCGTGCACAAGAGGTTGGACGCCGATATGGCCGAAGATGCGTTGGTCGACGAAGCGCAGCTCCCGCCCAGTGCCGACGGCAACCGAACCACCACCGCCGAGGTGCAGGATCGCTCGGGTGTGCCGGTGCACCGGGTCGCCCGGCTCGTGGATGCGCAGCTGGCCGCTCATCCCGAGGTGGATGAGGATGCCGAGTTCAGGTGCCGGCCCAACCGACGAGGCGACCGCCGCGAGGCTGAGCCACATGAACTTCCCCCGCCGTTCGGCGCCCACGATGTGCGCCCCGGTCACGGCCGAAACGAACCCGGAGACGGCCGAGGAGTCGATGCGCCGCTGGGACGTCGTCCCAAGGATACGGGGGTCGACCACCTCGGCGCCGGTGATGAGCGCACCGGCCGTCCACTCGTGGACGCCGCGACGGACGCTTTCGACCTCGGGAAGCTCAGGCATCGAACTCAGGCACGCAACTCAGGCATCAGCAACAACCCAGCAGACTCAACGGGCGCAAAGACCGCTCAGCGCCGGTAGTCCGGGTAGATGGTGCGGATGGCCTTGACGGCGACCTCGGCGGCGGCGGCTTCTGCGGCCTTCTTCGAGGATCCGTCGCCCGCGCCCCAGCTGTTCTCGCCGAGCATCGCGGTGGCGGTGAAGACCATTGCGTGGTCTGGGCCGGACGACGTGATCTCGTAGTTCACGGCTCCCAAGTTCAGGTCGGCGGCAGCCTCCTGCAGGGTCGTCTTGTAGTCCATCCCGGCGCCGAGGTTGACCGCATCGTCGAGCATGCCGTCGATGAGGCGGTGGACGAACGCGAAAGCGACTTCGCGTCCGCGGGAGACGAAGGTGGCGCCGATGAGGGCCTCGACGGTGTCGGCGAGGATCGAGTCCTTGTTCCGACCTCCGGTCAGCTCCTCCCCCTTGCCCAAAAGGATGTGCTCGCCGATGCCGTGCTTGCGCGCGATCGACGCCAGGGCACGGGTGTTGACCACGGCCGAGCGCATCTTCGCCAGCTGCCCCTCGGGCAGATCCGGGTTGTCGTAGAACAGCGACTCGGTGGCCACGAGGCCGAGCACGGAGTCGCCGAGGAATTCGAGGCGCTCGTTGGTGGGGATCCCACCGGCCTCGAACGCGAAGGAGCGATGTGTGAGCGCGAGACGAAAAGTCTCGGGATCGATGTCGATCCCGAGACTCTTCTTCAGTGCTGCTGTGGTGTCTGTGTCCACAGTGTCAGACGTCAGCGACCTTGCGGCCCTTGTACTCGAGGTACAGCGGGGTGCCGGCTGCGTCTTCGACGACCTTGGCCTGGTGAGGGCGCGAGTACACAACGCGACCGTTCTCCACAGTCTTGACCAGGTTCGGAGCCTTGGCCTTCCACTGCGAACGACGGTGGCGGGTGTTGCTGCGCGACAATTTACGCTTCGGAACAGCCACGTCTAGCTCTCTTTCTTCTCATCCAACAGATTCTTCAATGATGCGAACGGCGATTCGGATTCGTCATCGTCCACCTCGAGGTCCTCCCCCAGGGTGTAGCTGAACTCCTCGCTCTCATCCCGTGAGGGATTGAACGGCAGAGCCATCACGATGGCGTCTCTGATCGCGGGCTCGAGGTCGAGCTGATCCCGGTCGATGACGTAGGAGTCCTCGTCGCCTTCGGCCTGCTCATAGACGTACATCTCCTGGATGTCGACATCTATCGGCAGCTCGATGGGCTCGAGTGTCCTCGCGTCTTCGCCGCGGGCCGTCGCCGAGACTGTGCCCGACACGTAGATCCCCTCCGACACGCTCTCGAACATCAGCTCGAGCGTCAGTGGTGAACCTTCCGCAACCCCGATCACTTCGATCTTGAGATCCGCTGGAGCCGACAAGGTGGTGTTCACCCGTTCCCACTCACCCGGATGACCGAGCAGTCCCATGGATCTGAGATCATAGACGAATTCAGATCTGTTCTTCATGCCCCGTCCTCCTGGTGCGTTTGAGGATGTCGCTCCTGCGTTCACACGCGACTCACCATTCTAATCATCATCGCCTGCCATTACCAATCAGGTTCGCCGAGGCGGCCGAGTGTTCCTGCTCACCTTCGCCGTCCCGGATGCGCGCGGGACCGATCCCCGCGCGCTCACCATTTCTCGTGCTGGTTGCGCCAGGTCACTCCCCCTGCGAGCACGAGCAGTGCCCCGGAGATCGTGAAGACGATTCCGGAGCCGGCGAGGACGGTGAGCGCCGAGGCGGCCGAAGGGATCGCGACCTGGCTGAGTCTGTTGCCCGCCAAGCGGATCGAGAGCACCGCCGCCCGGTTCGCCGAGTCGGACAGGGTCGAGACCCAGGTCATCGTCAGCGGCTGGGTGAGCCCGAAGCAGAAGCCCGCGACGGTGAGCAGGAGGCCCAGCGTCCACGGTTGACTGAGCACGGGGATGAGGACGACGCACAGCCCTGCCACCGCCGAGGCGGTCCACAGGAGCGAGAGGTTCTTCCACTTCCGCGTGAGGTAGCCGATGAAGAGCCGCGAGATCACCGACGCCAGCGTCCGCAACGCAAGCAGCCAGGTCACGAGGGTGACCGACAGGCCGTTCTCCTCACCGATGAGCGGCAGGTACGCCGTCATGAGGTCGACGGCGGCGAGCGTGGCCATCGAGGCGAAGATCGCCGGTTTCATCCCCCGCAGCGACAGCAGCGTCCACGGTGTCTGCACTCCTTCGGCCGCCTCGGCGCGGGAGACGTGCGGGGTGCGCCCGCGGAGCATGACGATGACGGCGGCGATGAGGGTGAGCGCCGAGAGCCCGGTCATGAACCACAGCGCGTTCGTGATGTGGGCGTCCCCGGCGGTGGCATCGGCGATCATGCCGGCCACGGGCAGGCCGATGGTCTGCCCGATCGAGACGCCGAGGGTGAGGTGCCCGAACTTCGCAGTCAACTGGGAGGCCGTGAAACTCTGCGGGATGAGCGCTTGGGAGGCGACAGTGGTGAGCAGCTGCCCGAACCCGAGGCTCATCGTGGCCAGCAGGAGCACGCCGAGGTTGGGCGCGATGGCCGCGAGCGCGACGGGCACGATCGACAGCACTGTTCCCGTCCACAGCACCGCCGTGGCATAGCCCCGGTCGACGAGGCGGCCGACGAGGAGAGCGGTGAGCAGCGGGACGAGGGAGTAGCAGGCGGTCATGAGACCGAGGACGACTCCGGATCCGCCGAGTTCGAGCGTGCGGTAGGAGATGAGGACCCGCACCCCGTTGTAGGTGGCGTGGGCGAGGATCGTGTGGAAGACGAGACCCGTGAACCAGGCCTTGTTGGCTGGAGCTGCTGCGCTCATCCCTCAGCGAGCGCCGTCACGGGCATCGGTGCTGGTACTCTGCAGCGCCTCGAGCACCGAGGCGGGGACGAGTCCCTCGATGTCCCCGCCGTTCGCGTGGACTTCCTTGATGAGTGAGGACGAAACGTGCTCGAACCGGGGATTGCCGGGAACGAAGATCGTCTCGAGTTCGGACAGGTGCTTATTCATCAGCGCCATCGGCAGTTCGTAGGCGAAGTCCGTGCCCGAGCGCAGTCCTTTGACCACAGCGGGGGCGCCGATGGAGGTGCAGTAGTCGACGAGGAGGCCGCCGGAGACGATGTCGATGCTCACGTTCGTCGCCTCCCGCGTGCGTTCGTCGTCATCGAGCGAGCGCCGGATGAGGTCGGAGCGGATCTCCGAGGTGAAGCGTCCGGCCTTCGAGGGATTGTGGACGACCGCCACGACCACCTCGTCGAAGAGGCGGGAGCTGCGAGCGATGATATCGAGATGACCCATGGTGATCGGGTCATAGGAACCGGGACAGACGACCTTCATGCTCACCATCGTATCGGCAAGGCCGGTTCACACGGGTGAGGACTCGGCGAGCGAGCGGGTACTGCGCATCCGACAGGGCCCACCGACGCTTCGCTACTGTGCGCTCTCCCGCAGCTGCCGCCACTGGTCATCGACGGAGGTCTCGCCCTCGCGGCCGCGGACCACCCGGGCGTCGAGCCCGGCATCGGGATCGTGCAGGCGAGAGGCCGCCTCGGCCATGATCCGGGCCAGGACGGTCAGAGAACGTGACTCGTCGCCGACGGTGACCGCCTCGGCGAGTTCCCGGTGGCTGTCGATGAGGTCGCATCTGACCTCGTATCCGCGTTCATCGGACAGCGACAGCAGTCTGGTGTGGACCATCGAGACCTTCATGAGATCACTCAGCCTCTCCGACCCCGAACTGGCGACGAGCGCATGGTGGAAGGTGAGGTCGGCGTCGCCGATCATGCGTGCGACATTGTCCTCGATCGCCCGCTCCAACTCCGTCAGGGCCGCCGCGATCCGGTGTGTGGAGCGCTCGTGGCGGATGATGAGCTTGACCGCCTGCGATTCGATCGCCTCGCGGACGGCGTAGACGTCGTCGATGTCGGACCTCTGCATACGGCTCACGTGGACCCCGCGGCCGGGAGCGTGCGTCATCACGCCCTCGCTGATGAGCCTCTGCAGGGCCTCACGCAGGGAGGGTCGCGAGACGACGAGGAGTTCGGCCGTGCGCACTTCGTTGACCGACTGACCGGGTTCGAGCGATCCGCTGTAGATGGCATTGCGCAGCTGGTCTGCGATGAGGTCGATCGTCGATGATCGGATCACTCTGCGCAGGACCGGCAGTTCGGAAGTCGGAGGATTTGTCATGATCACGATCATATAACGTTGTCAGACAGTGTGACATTCGGACAACATCAGTATTGAATACTGTCCATGAGACGCACGTCACGATGGTGTGTCGACGTTCGACGAAAGGGACAGCTATGAAATCCATCAAGGGACTGGCCGCCGCGACCTCGATCCTCGCGCTGACGCTCTCGCTCGGTGCCTGCGGAGGGGGCGACTCGGACAAGTCGACCCTGCAGAAGGCCGTCGACGACGGAAAGATCACTGTCGGCTTCGCCGGTGAGGCCCCGTACAGCTTCGAAGAGGGCGGTGAGCTCCAGGGAGCGTCCGTCGCCCTGGCCAAGGCCGTGTTCAAGGAACTCGGCGTCGACGATGTCGAAGGCGTCAACACCGAGTTCGGCTCCCTCATCCCCGGCCTCAACGCCGATCGCTTCGATGCGATCTCGGCCGGCATGTCGATCCTGCCCGACCGCTGCGAACAGGCCGCCTTCGGTGACCCCGAGTTCATGTACACCACCGCTCTGATGACGAAGAAGGGCAAGCTGGATGGCATGAAGGACATGGAGGATGTCAAGAAGAAGGGCCTCAAGCTCGCCACCATGACCGGCGCCATTGAGAACACCATGTACGCGAAAGAACTCGGCATCAAGACGCAGGAAGTCGGCACCCCGCAGGACGGCATGGACGCCGTGACGACCGGCCGCGCCGACGTCTTCGCCCTCACCGCGATCTCGCTCAATTGGATGGCGAAGAACAACAAGGACGCCGACGTCGAGGTCAGTGACTCCTTCGTCCAGGAGATCGACGGGGTCCCGCAGATCGGTGCCGGTGCCACGGTCTTCCGCACGGATGACGAGGAGCTGCGCGACGAATGGAACAAGGGTCTGGACAAGGTCGTCTCCGATGAGAAGTCCTACCTCGACGTCGTCGGCGACTACGGGTTCACGAAGGAGGAGCGCCCCGACGGTTCGATCACAACCGATCAGCTGTGCAAGGGCGAACTTCCCACCGCTGATTCCTGAGTCGGCACTGTAGTCACGCACCATGGACGACAATGTCTCAACGTTGCTGAACTTCCTCCCACAGCTGTGGGAGGGAGTTCAGACAACCATCATCCTCACCATCGCCGGCAGCATCGGGGCCGTCATCATCGCCCTCATCCTCGGTCTGACGATGACCTCGCCGCACTGGTGGCTGCGCATCCCGGCACGAATCGTCGTCGAATTCTTCCGCGGCACCTCTCTGCTCGTGCAGCTGTTCTGGCTGTTCTTCGTCCTGCCGCTCTTCGGTTTCGAACTCGATCCGATGCTCTGCGGCATCGGTGCGCTGGCACTCAACTACGGAGCCTACTGCGCCGAGGTGGTCCGGTCCTCGATCAAGACCGTGGCCCCGGGACAGTGGGAGGCCGCGATCGCGCTCAGTCTCTCCCCCACCCGCCGGATGATCCGTGTGATCTTCCCGCAGGCTTGGGCACTCATGATCCCGTCGATCGCGACCCTGCTCATCCAGCTGCTCAAGGGCACTGCGGTCGTCTCCTTCATCACTCTGTCGGACCTCACTGATAAGACCACTCAGCTGCGCCAGTCGACCGGCGACACGATGTTCTCGTTCTCGGTCAGCCTCATCATCTACTTCGTGCTCGCGTGGCTGCTCCAGGAATTCATGAACTTCCTCGAGCGCAGAGCGACGGCGGCGCTGGGCCGCAGGCGTCCGAATTCGCGCACGGAACGCCGCGAAGCCAGGCGCCTCGCTCGCGCAGACGCTGTGCGCAGGGATCGACTCGCCTCGCACTCGGCTGCCGGTGAGGGTGCCAATCACGGCACTGGCACGGATCCGACGAAGAATCCCTTCCCCGGTCAGGGAGGTGGCCTCTGATGTGGAATTGGGAATTCGCCGCCGAGGCGCTGCCGATCCTGCTCCGCGGATTCGTCAACACCCTCATCGCAACAGTCGTCGGCACCGTGATCGCCGCGATCCTCGGACTCATCCTCGCTGTGGCGATCCGCGGTCTTCCGCGCTGGATCAATTGGCTCGTCCGCCTCCTTGTGGCCTTTGTCCGCAACACCCCGCTGGTCGTGCAGCTGCTGTTCGTCTACTACGCGTTCGCCGACATCCCGGGCCTCGTCAATGTCCCTGCGCTGGTCATCGGCTTCATCGTCATCGGCATCCACTATTCGACGTACATGTCCGAAAGCTACCGGGCCGGCATCGATTCGGTGCCGCCGGGCCAGTTCGAGGCGGCCACCGCGCTGTCGCTGCCGCCGGTGCGCACGTTCACCGCAATCGTGCTGCCGCAGGCGCTGCGCGCGACGATCCCTTCGCTGGGAAACTACGCGGTCGCGATGTTCAAGGACACCCCGTTCCTGTTCGCGATCTCCGTCGTCGAGCTCGTCTCGGCCGCGAAGAATTTCGGCGGTTCGACCTTCGCGTATACGGAAGCCTTCACTCTGGCCGGAATCATCTTCCTCGTCGCCAGCTACCCGACCTCACTGCTCATTCAGAGATTGGATCGACGCCTTGCCACCTACTGAGAACACCCCAGCCACCCCCTCCGGGCCGAATGCCTCAGCCTCGGGCACCCCGGCGATCGAGTTCAAGGACGTGGAGAAGAGCTTCGGGTCCACGACCGTGCTCAAGGACCTCAACTTCACCGTCGCACCCGGCGAGCGCGTCACCCTCATCGGACCCAGCGGTTCCGGCAAGACGACGATCCTCCGCCTCGTGATGACTCTCGAGGAGCTCACCGGCGGCTACATCTATATCGATGGCGAACCGCTGACCTTCGAGGAACGTGACGGCAAACGCGTCGAACTGCCGAAGAAGCGCACTCGCGAGATGACCACGCGCATCGGTATGGTCTTCCAGCAGTTCAACCTGTTCCCGAACATGACGGTCCTCGAGAACATCATCGAAGCTCCCGTCCACGTGCTCGGAAAGTCGAAGGACGACGCGGTCAAGGAGGCCAAGGCCCTGCTTGAGAAGGTCGGACTCTCGGACAAGGCCGATGCGCACCCGACCAGGCTCTCCGGCGGTCAGCAGCAGCGTGTGGCCATCGCCCGTGCGCTGGCGATGAGTCCGGAGATCCTCCTCCTCGACGAGGTCACCTCGGCGCTCGATCCGGAGCTCGTCGGCGATGTGCTCGGGGTGCTGCGCGACATCGCGGAGACCACGGACATCACGATGCTGCTGGTGACCCATGAGATGCAGTTCGCCCGCGATGTCTCCCACCGGGTGATGATGTTCGACGGCGGTCAGGTCCTCGAGGAGGGTCCGCCCGACCAGATCTTCAACAACCCGAGCCACGAACGCACGAAGTCGTTCCTGTCCAGCGTGCTCTGACACCCGAACACTTCACTCCAGCTCGGTGGAACTGCAGCAGCTTGGTCCCTGCACCAAGCTGCTGCAGTTCCACCAAGCCAGCGCGTTCTAGTCGGACTCCCCGACGAGCTGGACGAAGTGGACCGCGGTCTCGCCGAAGGTCTTCGACCGGAACACCTCGAGGCCGACCGGCATCGTCGGTTCCGGTGAGCGCGCGGCGCGTTCGATGATGACGATCGATTCCATGTCCAGATGGGCTGCCAGGCGGCTGAGGATCTGCGTCACCGCGTCCTCGCCGAGCGAGTACGGCGGGTCCATGAATACGAGGTCGAAGATCCGCGCCTCGGGGTCCTCGGCGCCGGGCAGACCGGCCAAGTATTGGAGCACATCCCCGGCGTGGACGTCGGCGGAGTGGTCGAGGCCGAGCTTGTCCGCATTGGCCTGCAGCGAGCGGAGCGAGGCGAGCGAGGAATCGACGAAGTCGACCTGCGCGGCTCCTCGCGACATCGCTTCGAACCCCAGGCCCCCGGATCCGGCGAAGAGGTCGAGGACGTTCGCAGCCTGGAGTACCCCGTAGCCCTCGAGCATCGAGAACAGCGACTCCTTGACCCGGTCAGAAGTGGGTCGGGTGTTCGCCCCCGATGGGGAGGACAGCCTGGCGCCCTTGTGCGCTCCGGCGATGATTCTCATACCTGCCTCCTCAGCCTGCTTCGATGAAGTGTGCGTCGTCCTCGGGCAGGACTCGACGGATGAAGGCGCGCAGTGCGGGCACCGCCTCGAGTGAGGGGTCGACCGCGACGATCTGTTCGGCGACCGTCTTCGCCTCGGCCACGATCTCGGAGTCGCGGAGGATCGACAGGTGCCGCAGCGAGGATCCGCCCCACTGGGAGCCGCTGATCACGTCACCCTCACCGCGTGAGTCGAGGTCGTATTCGGCCAGAGCGAAGCCGTCGAGGGTCTCGGCCACCGCCTGCAGGCGGGCGTAGCTCTCGTTGTCCTCACTCAGTTCGGTGAGCATGAAGCACATCGCCGCACTGCCGTCGCGTCCGACGCGTCCGCGCAGCTGGTGGAGCTGGGCGACCCCGAAGTTCTCGGCCTCGGCGATGACCATCATCGTCGCCCGCGGCACATCGACGCCGACCTCGATGACCGTCGTCGACACGAGGACGTCGATGGCCCCCTCGGTGAAGTCCTTGAGCACCTTGTCCTTCTCACCGGTCGACATGCGCCCGTGCAGCAGCCCGAACCTCGTGCCTGCCAGCTCCGGGGTGTCCTCGAGCTTGCGGCTGAGGTCCTCGATTCCCTGCTTCTGACCGATCACCTCACCGGTCTCCGGGTCCTCGATGTCGCTCGGTTCGATCCGGGGGAAGACGACGAAGACTCCGCGTCCGGCTTCGATGGTCTCCCGCATGAGCGCGCGGACGCGGGCGAACCAGTTCGGCTGGGCGACGATCGGCACGACGTGGGTGGCGATGTCCTTCGGCCCGGCGGGCATCTCGGTCAGCGTCGAGACGTCGAGGTCGGCGAAGACGGTCATCGCGACGGTGCGCGGAATCGGGGTCGCCGACATCACGAGCGTGTGCGGGGTGGTCACTCCGCCCTTCGCGCGCATCGCCTCACGCTGTTCGACGCCGAAACGGTGCTGCTCGTCGACGACGATGAGGCCGAGGCGCTCGAAGATCGTCGATTCCGAGAGCAGCGCATGCGTGCCGACGACGATGTCGATGTTCCCGGTGGCCAGGTCGAGGGCGAGTTCGCGCCGTTCCCGCGCCGGCATCGACCCGGTCATCAGCGCCACCGTCACCTGATCATCCTCGGAGAGCAGTGGCGAGAGCGCCATCTGTTCGCCGAGGAGGCGCTGGATCGAGTGGAAATGCTGAGTCGCGAGTACCTCGGTGGGGGCGAGCATGGCCGCCTGGGCGCCCGAATCGACGGCGGTGAGCATGGCCCGCAGCGCCACGAGGGTCTTGCCGGAGCCGACGTCGCCGTGCAGGAGACGGTGCATCGGCTGGTCCCGGGCCATGTCCTCACCGATCTCCTCACCGACCGTGACCTGCGAAGGGGTGAGTGTGAAGGGCATGGACTCGTCGAAGCGACGGCTCTTCGGACCGCGGGTGAGCAGGGGCGTCGCCTGGACGGCGGCGAAGGAGGCCTTGCGGGAGGCGAACTCGGTCTGCAGGGCCAGAGCCTCTTCCCACTTCCACCGCTGCCGGGCCCGTTCGACGTCCTCGATCGTCCGCGGCTTGTGCATGTCCTCAAGCGCGGTGCGCAGATCCGGCAGCTCGAACTTCTCCCGCAGTCCCTTCGGCAGCGGATCCTCGAACTCTTCGGGACCGGCAACGCGCAGCAGCGTCTTGATCGCGCCCCACAGGCGTGACTGCGCGATCTTCTTCACCGCAGGGTAGATGGGAAACGGGGAGTTGAGGTCGTCGGGCGTCCATTCGTGGTCGTCCTCGGTGCGGTTGAGCCAGACCGGAGAGGCCAGAGTCAGCTGCCCCCGATACGACTCGACCTTGCCGCCGAAGACGACGGTCAGGCCCGGGGTCAGCGCCTTCTCCAGCCAGTGCTGGTTGAAGAAGGCGATCTTCATCGACTGGTGCCCGTCATGCACGATGACCTCGGTGATCGTGCCGCGTCGCTGTTTCATCCGCCGCGTGTTCACCGAGATGACCTCGGCCTGGATGATCGCAGTCTCCCCGAGCGGCAGGGCTCCGAGCTCGGTCCTCTCCCCCGGCACCAGGTACCGCCGCGGGAAGAACCGGAACAGGTCGGTCACCGTATGCACCCCGCGCTTGGCGAGGTTCTTCCGGTCGCCCGGCCGGAAGTTGTCCTCGAGCCGAGTCGTCATTCGACCCCCATGATCACGAGCACGCCGGAGTCCCGGGCGTCGATGTCCTGGAAGTGGACGTTGTCGTGCGACTTCGCGATCCACCCGCGCAGGTGCTTGAGCACCTCGGGTGCGCAGTCGGGGCCGTGGACGACGGTGAGCAGCTCTCCGCCCGCCCCGAGGAGCCGGTCGGCGAGCTTCTCGACCAGCGTGGACAGCTCCGTGCTCTGCGTCTTCGCCTTCCCTTCGATGAACACCCGGTAGAACTGCGCCGGATGAGCTCCACCGACAGCTGGAGCAGCCGTGCCCAACGCGGGGTGAGTCGGTGCGATCGCCGAGGCGGCGCCGTCCACCCCGTGCACCAGTTCGTCGATGACCGGCAGGGCACCCGTCGGCGGGTTCACGGCGAGCTGATCGGCCGAGAGGATCGTGCCCACCCTGGTGCCGGCCGCCGCTTCGGTCATGTCGGCGAAGATCTCCGCCGCGGGGGCGAAGGGATCGTAGACGGCCAGCGCCGAGAGCAGGGTGGCGACGTTGCGTGAGCGCACGACCTGCGCCCTGAATCCGGACAATGCCTTGAGCGCCGAGGTGGAGCTGGGGACGACGATGACCTCACGGTCCTCGTCGGCGACGATCTCGGCGATCGATTCGGTGAGGTCCTCGACGGCCGGGGTGAGCGCGGTGGCCCCGTTGAGCGCGACGTGCATGAGCAGTCCCGTGCCCTGGACGAGGGCGATGAGCTTCGTCTCGCCCTCCTCTTCGTGGAGGCGCAGGTCCTCCATGTCCAAGCGGGCGATGCCGGAGTCGCCGAGGTGGTCGATGACGGCCGCGGCGGTCGTTTCGTCGGCGACGTGGACGTGGATCTTGGTGCGGTTGATGACGATCGAGGTGCCGCCGAGGCGGTCGAGTTCGGTTGCGAGTCCGTCCGGTGGAACGGTGGCGAGGATCGCGACGATCTCGAGTTCCTCGGCTGTGGCTTCGTGGAGGATGCGCGGAGCGCGGGAGACCTCGGTGAGCATGGAGTCCTGCGGGGTGCGGCCGGTGACGGTGGCGTAGAGGAGGTCGAAGAGTTCGACGATCCCGGTGGAGCCGGCGTCGACGACTTCGGCTTCGCGCAGCACCGTCAGCTGCCCGGTGGTCTCGCGCAGGGCCGTGCGGGAGCGTTCGCGCACGGCGCTGATGACGGCCACCAGGTTCTCTCCGTGATCCGCGTGTTCCCGGGCCTCGGTGGCCATGGCGTCGAGGACGGTGAGCATGGTGCCGTCGACGGGTCGGGCGACGGCGGCGCGGGCTCGGTCGGAGGCGGTCTCCAGGGCGGTGGCCATGGCGTCGGCGGTCGCGACGGTGACTCCGGCCAGAGCGTCGGCCACACCTTGGAGGGCGACGGCGAGGATGAGTCCGGAGTTGCCGCGGGCGCCTCGTCCAGCGCCTGCGGCCAGGGCCGCGACGACCTGCGGGAGGGTGACGGGCCCGGTGAGCTCTTCGACGGCGAGGTAGGCCGAGCGCAGCGTGTGGTACATGTTCGTGCCGGTGTCGCCGTCGGGAACGGGGAAGACGTTGAGCTCGTCGATCTCGGTGCGCTCCTTGCGCAGCCGGTCGACCGCCCGGCGGGCCCATCTGGCGGCCAGGCGACCATTGAGGCTGATGGCGTTGCTCATGTCACTTCCCGAAATGGCTGAAACCGCTCGTCGGCATGGCTGTGCCGTCGAGGCTGACGTCGTGTCCGGAGCGGACCTCTCCGATCCTCAGCCAGCCTACTCCAGGGCTCTGACGCTGCGGTGCCGACGCGGCGAAGCCGTGGTCTTCTCCCCCGTCCAGGACCCAGGACAGTGCGAGATCCTCAGCGTCGGCCGCACCATCCGCACCATCCGTGCCGTTCGTGCCGCACCCGCCGGTACCTCCACGACCGGTGCGAGAGTCGAGCACATACTCGGCCGCGAGCAGCAGCGGGTCGATGAGCCCCTTGAGTGCCGCGCGGTCGAGGTCGATGCCGACCCCGGAAGCGTCGGCGAGGCGTGCGAGGTCCGTGCTCAGACCGTCGGAGACGTCGATCATCGCCGAGGTGACCGAGCGGGTGCGCATCGCCGCATAGTCCGGTTGCGGTGCCAGTTGGGCGTCGATGAGGGCGGCGAGATCGGGGCCGGCCGTGTCCGAACGCAGTCCCGCGAAGAGCAGCTCGAGTCCCGCGGCGGCCCTCCCCACGGTGCCCGCCAGGTAGACGCCGTCACCCGGCGCCGCCCCCGAACGGAGAATCGCCGACGTCGTCCCCACACCGGACGTTTCGGCCCCGGCAGCGACGGTCCCCAGCGCCGTGATCGCCACGACGATGAGCCCCGATGACGAGAGATCCCCACCGATGATCGGCACGTCGCACTCAAGCGCCTGACCTGCGCGGGACGCCTCGGCGACGATACCTGAGAACAGCGCTTCGAGATCGACGATGTCCGTGTCATCGGGCACCGCCAGGGACACGAGCAGTCCGTGCGGCACCGCTCCCATGGCGCACACGTCGGCGAGGTTCTGTGCCGCGGCCTTCCGTCCCAGCCGGCCCCAGTCCAACCAGTCGCGGGTGAAGTCCTCGTTCTCGACGAGCATGTCCGCCGTGGACACGAGATCACCGCGCAGCCGGGTCACGGCACCGTCGTCCCCGGGACCGACGATCACCTGGGATCCGCTGCGATTGTGGATGAGCATGCGCCCCAGAACGTGTGATTCGCCAAGTTCGGACAGTCGGGTCATGGCCCAAGGCTATCGGGAGATACGGTTGTCCTATGAGATCTCGCCCTGCCTCGACGCGCCGTGTCTCGACTTCGTCGTTCGACGCATCGTCTTCGCCGCGCCGCACCCGACGAGAGCCGCGCCGCCCGCGCGCTCTCGCCGTCGCCGCCGTGGCCACTGTGCTCGCCGGCGTCGCCCTCTCGGGCTGTTCACGCACGGTGATCGTCGACCCGGCCGAGGATGCGGCGAATCCCGAGTGCGCCGACATCATGCTCACCCTGCCCGATGAGATCTCGGGAGCGAAGGCTCGCACCACCTCCTCGCAGGGCACGAAGGCGTGGGGGGATCCGAACATCGCGGTGCTGCGCTGCGGCGTCACCCCGCCCGGACCGACGACCGATCAGTGCGTGAGCGTGAGCGGGGTCGACTGGATCTCGAAGCCGACCGACGATGACGATTCGACGTGGATGTTCACCAGTTACGGCCGCACGCCCGCCGTCGAGGTCCTCGTCAATCGCAAGGCCGAGTCCGGCAATGATGTGCTCGCTGCGATCTCACCGGCACTGGCGAAGATCAAGCCCGACGAGAAGTGCGTCGGTGCCGACGATCTCGAGGGCTAGCCACGCACACCCTCGAGGGCTAGCCGCTCACCTCACTTCGCGCGGGCGTGATCGACCAGGGCGATGGAGATGAGTTCGGCGATGAGCTCGGAGTATTCGAGCCCCGACTGCGCCCACATGAAGGGGTACGCCGAGGTGGGGGTGAACCCGGGCAGCGTGTTGAGTTCGTTGATGAGGACCTCGCCGGAGTCCGTGACGAACGTGTCGACGCGGGCCAAGCCGGTGCAGTCGAAGAGCCGGAACACCGAGGCGGCCAGCTCCTGCACCCGGGCGGTGGCCGCCTCGTCGAGCGGCGCCGGGCAGGTCACCTCGGCATCGGCGAGATCGAGGTACTTCGCGTCGAAGTCGTAGAACGTATGGTCCCCCGACACGCTGATCTCCCCCGGTGAGGACGTGCGCAGGTGTGAGTCGTGGAGGGACCCGAGCACGGCGCATTCGACCTCACGGCCGTTGACCTGGGGTTCGACGATGACCTTGGAGTCGTGTTCGAAGGCTCCGACCAGGGCCGCTTCCAGACCATCGGCCGAGGCGACCCGGCTCACTCCCATCGACGAACCCGCACGGGCGGGTTTGACGAACACGGGCAGGCCGAGACCAGCGACCCGGGACTCGACGTCGGCCCGGTCGGCCTCCCACATCGTCTCGGTGACGAGCTCCCAGTCGCACGTGGGGATTCCGGCGTTGGCCATGAGCGACTTCGTGTAGTGCTTGTCCATGCTCGCGGCCGAGGAGAACACCCCGGAGCCGACGAACGCGGTGTCGCTGATCTCGAAGAGCCCCTGCAGGGTGCCGTCCTCACCGAAGCGGCCGTGCAGCAGCGGGAAGTACACGTCGACGGTGCCGAGTTCGGAATACTTGCCGTCGGCATCACGGTGCAGCAGCGGTGCCCCATTCGCGGAGATCGGCGGGATCACCTCGGTGCCGTCGTCGGTGACCTCGGGCATCGCCTGCGGGTCGAAGCGCATGTCCGCCCAGTCCTCGACGATGCGCCACACTCCGGTCTTCGTGATCCCGATGGGGAGCACGTCGAAGGCCTCGCCGTCGATGGCGCCGATCACGCCGGCCGCGGTGACGCAGCTGACGGAGTGCTCGCTCGAACGCCCACCGAAGAGGACTGCGACGAGGGGCCGGTGATCGTTGTCTGCCATGCGATTCCTTGCTGTGTGTTACTCCCGCGACACGGGCTGCGGACACGGGGTGCGCACCGTCTGAGGGCGAGTGCGCGGACTGAAGAACTCTAGCTCACTTGAGCTCGAAGGTGCACTCCAGCCAGGCCCGGCCGATCGCCTTGAAGAACATGGTGAAACCGGCGAAGGCAGGGGTGGCGGAGTCGTCGATGCCCAGCGGTTCACCGAGCGCCGTGACGATGAAGAAGTAGCGGTGCGGGCCGTGGCCCTCCGGAGGTGCGGCACCGACGAAGCGCGGTTCGCCGGCGTCGTTGCGCAGGGTCACAGCACCATCGGGCAGCAGGTTCGCGCTCGGGTCGCCGGCGTTGGAGTCAAGGCTCGTGACCGAGGCGTCGAGATCGGTGACGACCCAGTGCCAGAAGCCCGACCCGGTCGGGGCGTCGGGGTCGTAGCAGGTCACCGCGAAGGCCTTCGTCTCCTCGGGGAACCCGGACCAGGACAGCTGCGGGGAGACGTCCTCACCGCCGGGCACGCCCATCGCACCGGAGAGCTGCGGGCCGGTGAGCACACCGCCGTCCTCGATGTCGGTGCTGGTCAGCGTGAAGGTCGGGAGTTCGGGAAGGTTAAAGAACGGGGAATTCGCGCTCATGGCTGCTCCTTTGGCGGTGGTCCTTCGTGCTTACGTTTCCGAGACAACAGCAATCCTGCCAGTTCGTCAACCTGCAGTCTGCCGGCGAGCACTGCGCAGACCGCCTCGGTGATGGGCAGGTCGACGCCGTAGCGTTTGCCGAGTGCGAGCACGGCCGGGGCCGACTTCACGCCCTCGGCCGTCTGCGAGGTGTGGGCGATGACGTCCTCGAGGCTCATCCCCTCACCGAGGTGGCGCCCGAAGGTGCGATTGCGCGAGAGCGGGGACGCACACGTGGCGACGAGATCCCCGAGCCCGGCGAGCCCGGACAGGGTGTGGGCTTCGGCGCCCATGGCCGCGGCCAGTCGGGAGGTCTCGGCGAGTCCGCGGGTGATGATCGAGGCCTTCGAATTGTCGCCGAGCTTCTGCCCGTCGGCGATGCCCACGGACAGGGCGATGATGTTCTTGACCGCGCCGCCGAGTTCGACGCCGACGACGTCCGTGTTCGTATACGGACGGAAGTACGCGTTCGCGCTGATCTCGGCGACCACCTCGGCGGTGGTGATGTCGGCCGAGGCGACGACGGTGGCGGTGGGCTGACGATCGGCGATCTCACGGGCGAGATTCGGTCCGGAGACGACGGCGATCTGGGAATCGGCGACCTCGGCGACCTCGGCGATGACCTCGGACATGCGCTTGCCGGTGTCGACCTCGATGCCCTTCATCAGGCTGACCAGCTTCACCCCGTCACGCAGGTGCGGCTTCCACCGCGAGAGGTTCTCACGCAGCGTCTGCGCCGGCACGGCGAGGACGATGACCTCGGCGTCGGTGACGGCGGCGATGTCATCATCGGTGGCGCTCAGCAGCTCGGGCAGGGCCCGATCACCGAGGTAGCGCTCGTTCGTATGGGCAGTGGTGATCTCCTCGGCGACCTCGGTGCGGCGGGCCCAGAGGGTGACGGGGAATCCGGCGTCGGCGATGACCGCGGCATAGGTCGTGCCCCACGATCCGGCTCCGAGGACTGCGATCTTCTCCACGCTCATTCGTCGGTCTCCTTGGTTGCGAATCGGGTCGGCAGCTCACGGCCGGAGAGCTCGGCGACCATGGCCGCGATCGTGTTCTTCAGCCGGTGGGACAGCTCCCCCATGGTCGACTTCTCGTCCCGGTGGGACCACAGGTCCGAGTAGTCCAGGGCGGGCCCGAACTCGACGATGCAGTCGTGACTGAACGGTTTGAAGCGCAGTCGCTTCCTGCCCCCGCGCGGGTAGATCTCGTCGAGCCCCCAGTGGGCGACGGGGATGATCGGCGCTCCGGTCTCCAGGGCCAGGCGGGCGGTGCCGGTCTTGAAGTGCTGGGGCCAGAAGTCGGGATCCTTCGTCAGGGTGCCCTCGGGGTAGATGACGACGGTCTCGCCCTTGGCCAGGGCCTGCTTCGCATATGCCAAGGAGTCCCCTGCCTGTGCGGAGGCGCGCAGGACGGGGATCTGTCCGATGCGTTTGAGGATCCTGCCGAGGATGCCTGTGAACAGGGTGGACTTCGCGAGGAAGTGCGGCATCCGGCCGTTGCGCTTGAGGGCGAGGCCCACGAGGATCGGGTCGAGATGGTTCGCGTGGTAGGCGGCGACGATCATGCCCTCACCGACGGGCGGGAGGTTGTCCAGGCCCTTCACGCGGATCTTCGTGGCCGTGCGCATGAGCCCGTACGCGGCCGTGGCCGCGACGGTGCCGGCCCGGCTCTGCGACCGCACCGAGGCGGGGTCGAAGGAGACGAGCGGCTGGCCGTCTTCGTTCGCGTCGGGTTCGGTCACAGCACTCATGCGGCCACCTCGGCGCCGAGGCCCGTGAGCTTGTCGAGGAAGTTCTCGTATCCGCGGTTGATCAGTTCGATGCCGTGGACCTCGCTCGTGCCCTGGGCGGCGAGTGCGGCGATGAGGTGACTGAAGCCGCCGCGCAGATCGGGCACGTCGATGCGGGTGCCCTTGAGGTCGGTCGGTCCCGACACGACCGCCGAGTGCCGGTAGTTCATCCGCCCGAAGCGACAGGGGGTGCCGCCGAGGCATTCGCGGTAGAGCTGGATCTGAGCGCCCATGTCACGCAGCGCGTCGGTGAAGCCGAAGCGGTTCTCGTACACGGTCTCGTGGATGATCGACAGGCCCTCTGCCTGAGTCATCGCGACGACGAGGGGCTGCTGCCAGTCGGTCATGAATCCGGGGTGCACGTCGGTCTCGAGCGCGAAGGAGGAGAGCTTGCCGCCGGGGTGCCGGAAGCGGATGCCGGTCTCCTGGACGTCGAATTCGCCGCCGATCTTGCGGAAGATGTTGAGGAACGTGATGAGTTCGGGCTGGCTGGCTCCGGCGACGAAGATGTCTCCGCCGGTGGCCAGGGCCGCCGAGGCCCAGGACGCGGCCTCGTTGCGGTCGGGCAGGGCACGGTGGATGAAGCCGCGCAGCGTCTCCACACCTTCGATGCGCACCACCCGGTCGGTGTCGACGGTGATGATCGCGCCCATCTTCTGCAGCAGCGCGATGAGGTCCATGATCTCGGGTTCGATCGCGGCGCCCCGCAGCTCGGTCACACCTTCGGCGCGCACGGCGGTGAGCAGGACCTGCTCGGTGGCCCCGACCGAGGGGTAGGGCAGTTCGACCTTCGTGCCCTGCAGGCGGCGGGTGGCCTTGAGCATGATGCCGCCGGGAGTCTTGTCGACCTCGGCGCCGAAGCTGCGGAGCACGTCGAGGTGGAAGTTGATGGGCCGGTCCCCGATGTGGCAGCCGCCGAGGTCGGGGATGAAGGCCTGCCCGAGGCTGTGCAGCAGCGGACCGCAGAAGAGGATCGGGATGCGCGAGGAGCCGGCATGCGCGTCGATGTCGACGATGGAGCCCTGGGCGACGTCGGCGGGATCGAGGTGGAGCTCACCGTCGGGCAGGTCGCCGTCGGGGGCGGCGCTGACGCGCACACCGTGGAGCTCTAAGAGTCCGGTGACGATCTCGACGTCGCGGATGTTGGGCACGCCGCGGAGCACGGATGGGGTCTCGCCCAGCAGGGAGGCGACCATCGCCTTGGGCACCAGGTTCTTCGCTCCCCGGACTCGGACGGTGCCGTCCAGCGGATTTCCCCCACGTACTTCGAGCATGTTCCTCCCTGTTTCCGGCGCGCGAATCCGACTGAGCAGACTCTTCAGACGGTGCCCGAGATGTGGTTCGGGCACCGTCTAAGACTATCGCAGACGAGGGCCGGTCATCGATTCGCCGAGGCGGTCGGTGAGGGTTCAGACCTTGGCGGGCAGGGTCGTCGGCTTGAACGCGAACCGGGAGGATTCGTAGCCGACGATGTCGTCCTCCTTGGCCAGGGTGAGGCTGATGTCGTCGTGGCCCTCTAACAGGCGCCAGCGCGTGTAGTCATCGATCTGGAAGGACACGGTCACCGTGTCGCAGGTGACCGTCTTCTCATTGAGATCGACGGTGATCGGAGTGCCCGGATGGTTCTCGAGGATCTTCCAGATCAGTTCGATGTCGTCCTGGGCCAGCTGCGCGGCGAGCAGCCCCTCCTTGCCGGAGTTGCCGCGGAAGATGTCGCCGAAGCGCGAGGACAGGACGACCCGGAAGCCGTAGTCCTTGAGCGCCCAGACGGCGTGTTCGCGCGAGGAGCCGGTGCCGAAGTCGGGGCCGGCGACGAGCACGGAGCCGGACGAGTAGTCCGGGTCATTGAGGACGAAGTCGTCATTGGTCCGCCACCGGTAGAACAGGGCGTCCTCGAAGCCGGTGCGGGTGACCCGCTTGAGGAACTTCGCGGGGATGATCTGGTCGGTGTCGATGTTGGATCGGCGCAGAGGAACGCCGATGCCGGTGTGGGTGCTGAATGCTTCCATGATCGGTGGTCCTTTCTCAGTCGTTCGCCGACACAGGCGTCAGGGTCAGGGACAGGCGCTCGTCGGCCCATTCCACAGGTTCGGCGTCGCGGGGCAGGTCGCTGACGTCACCGGGTGAGGACAGGGTGCCACGCACCGCGGTGGCCGCTGCCACGAGCGGTGAGACGAGGTGGGTGCGGCCGCCCTTGCCCTGTCGGCCTTCGAAGTTGCGGTTCGAGGTCGAGGCGCAGCGCTCCCCCTCGGCGAGCTGGTCGGGATTCATGCCCAAGCACATCGAGCAGCCGGCGAAGCGCCATTCGCCGCCGAAGTCCTTGAAGATCCGATCGAGGCCTTCGTCTTCGGCCTGGAGGCGGACCTTCGCGGAGCCGGGGACGACCATGAAGCGGACGTTGTCGGCCTTCTTCCGGCCGCGGACCACCTCGGCGGCGGCGCGCAGATCTTCGATCCGGGAGTTCGTACACGAACCGAGGAAGACGGTGTCGACCTCGATCTCGCGCAGCGGGGTACCCGGAGTCAGACCCATATAGGCGAGCGCGTTGGCCGCGGCGGCCTTGTCGTTCTCGTCGTGGAAGTCATCGGGGCTGGGCACCGAGGCCGACAGCGGCAGGCCCTGACCGGGGTTCGTGCCCCAGGTGACGAAGGGTTCGATGTCCTCGGCCTTGAGGACGACCTCACGGTCGAATTCGGCGCCTTCGTCGGTGTACAGGGTCTTCCAGTACTCGACGGCGGCGTCCCAGTCCTCGCCCTCGGGGGCGTGCGGGCGGCCCTTGACGTACTCGAAGGTCGTCTCGTCGGGGGCGACCATGCCGGCACGGGCGCCGGCCTCGATCGACATGTTGCAGATCGTCATGCGTGCTTCCATGGACAGCTGACGGATCGCGGAGCCGCGGTATTCCAGGACGTAGCCCTGACCGCCGCCGGTGCCGATCTTCGCGATGATCGCGAGGATGATGTCCTTGGCACTCGAGCCCTCGGGCAGGTCGCCGTCGACGGTGATCGACATCGTCTTGAAGGGCTTGAGGGACAGGGTCTGGGTGGCGAGCACGTGCTCGACCTCGGAGGTGCCGATGCCGAAGGCGAGCGCCCCGAAGGCACCATGGGTCGAGGTGTGCGAGTCGCCGCAGACGACGGTGGTGCCCGGCTGGGTCAGGCCCAGCTGCGGTCCCACGACGTGGACGATGCCCTGGTCGGCATCGCCGAGGCTGTGCAGGCGGATCCCGAATTCTTGCGCGTTCTTGCGCAGGGTGTTGATCTGCGTGGCCGAGGTGGGTTCGGCGATCGGCTTGTCGATGTCCCACGTCGGAGTGTTGTGGTCCTCGGTGGCGATGGTGAGATCGGGGCGGCGCACAGGGCGCCCGGCGAGTCGGAGTCCATCGAATGCCTGGGGACTCGTGACCTCGTGAACGAGGTGGAGATCGATGTAGATCAGGTCCGGCGCACCGTCTTCACCAAGTGAGACGACGTGATCGGCCCAGACCTTCTCGGCCAATGTGCGTGGCATGGTTCCTCCCGCCGGTACAGGGATTGCCTGTCCTTGCTCTGGTTCTGTGGTGATGAGGAAAAATCTACTCGCCCGTATCGCATTTCGAACTTGCATCTCGCCCACTGAGACGCGCACAATGGGTGTTATGACAAGCAATGGTAGCGGCGTCGGAGTCATCGACAAGGCCGCAATGGTTCTCTCCGCACTTGAGGCCGGACCGGCCTCTCTCGCCGAACTGGTGACGCTGACCGGACTGGCACGCCCCACTGCCCACCGCCTGGCTGTTGCCCTCGAATTCCACCGCATCGTCGGTCGTGACCTGCAGGGCCGGTTCGTCCTCGGTCCGCGCCTGGCCGAGCTGTCCTCGGCCGCCGGCGAGGACCGTCTGCTCGCCGCGGCCGGTCCCGTGCTCGGACAGCTGCGCGACCAGACCGGTGAGTCCGCTCAGCTCTTCCGCCGGCAGGGCGATCTGCGCCTGTGCGTGGCCGCAGCCGAACGCCCCGTGGGTCTGCGCGACTCCGTGCCGATCGGCGCGACCCTCTCAATGCGCGCCGGCTCCGCGGCCCAGGTGCTGCTCGCCTGGGAGGAGCCGGACCGTCTGCACACCGGACTGCGCGGGGCCAGGTTCTCCGCGACGATGCTCTCCGGTGTCCGTCGCCGAGGTTGGGCCCAGTCGATCGCCGAACGTGAGCGCGGCGTCGCCTCGGTGTCGGCTCCTGTGCGCGGACCGAGCAACCGCGTGGTTGCCGCCGTCTCGATCTCCGGGCCCGTCGACCGTCTGACCCGTCAGCCCGGACGGCTGCACGCGAAGTCCGTCATCGATGCGGCCAGGACGCTGACCGAAGCCCTGGTCCGCGGCTGAGCCGCGACCGCATGCCGCACTCCGCCACCTGCGGGCCCGAGGATCTCGTCCTCGGGCCCTCGGTCTGTACTATGGCCCCATGATCGCCGCCCAGAGACGCAACATCATCGTCGATACGATCGAGCGAGACGGCGCCGTCTCCATCACCGCCCTGTCCGACAGCCTCGACACCTCGGCCGTGACGATTCGCCGCGACCTCGATCAGCTCGCCGAGGAGGGGCGCCTCGTGCGCACCCACGGCGGTGCCGTGCTCGCCTCGAGCGCCAGGGAGTCGAGCTATGCGGAGAAGCTCGAGCAGGCGCTGGCCGAGAAGACCGCGATCGCCCGAGCCGCGGCGACCCGGGTGCGCAATGGTGATGTCGTGGCACTGGGGCCGGGCACGACGACGGAGCTGCTGGCCAAGGAGCTCGTGACCCGTTCGGGGCTGCGGGTGGTGACGAACTCTCTGCTCGTCGCCGAGGCCATGGTCTCCTCCCCCGACAATGAGGTCATCGTCGTCGGCGGCATCCTGCGCCACTCGATCCGCGCCTTCGTCGGCGGCAGCACGGTCTCGACGCTGCTCGGCCTGCGCGCCGACACGGTGTTCCTCTCCGGCAACGGCCTGGCCGCTGACTTCGGCCTCTCGACCCCGGCGTTCCCGGTCGCGGATACGGATCGGGCCATGGCCGCTGGGGCCGGACGGGTCATCGCACTCGTCGACCACACGAAGGTCGGCCTCCGAGCCTCGGTGCTCACGGTTCCGACGGATGAGATCCAGCACCTCATCACGGATTCGCAGAGTGAGACGACGGAGCTCGAGGCCCTCCGTGCGGCCGGCGTCGAGGTCGAAGCCGTGTGAATCTGCGCGCCGCGCATATCACTACACCTCTACTTCTTGATTGTTTTATTGTGATTCTGATAACTTTTGATCAGTCACGGCAACGAAGCCGTACCGACCGAAGAGGCACAGATGAAAATCAGAGAATCGCATTCACTCTTCCGCTCCACCGCCATTCGGGTGTGTGCCGTCGCCGCCGCCGGCGGGCTTCTGCTGTCAGGCTGCACGAACGAGGGCGGCGACTCCGAGGCTGAGAGCAGCAGCGGCGGTGGCGAAGCGGCCCAGGCGGCCGACAGCGCCGGCTCCTCGGGACCGACCTGCACCATGGACGACTACGGAGTCGACAAGGTCGACATCAAGGGCGCGAAGGTCGGCTTCTCGCAGTCCGAACCGGACTCCGCGAGCTTCCGGGCCGCCGAGACGAAGTCGCTCAAGGATGCTGCGAAAGAGGCCGGAGCTGACCTCGTCGTCACCAACGCCAACAATGAGCTGCCGAAGCAGATCAGCGACATCGAGAACCTGCTCAGCCAGGACGTCGACATGCTCGTCATCGCCCCGGTCAACTCCGACGGACTCGACTCGGCGCTCAATGCGGCCAAGAAGAAGAAGGTCCCCGTCGTCACCATCGACAGGAAGGTGACGAACAAGTCCTGCGACGACTACCTCACGTTCATCGGCTCCGACTTCGTCAAACAGGGCGAGCGCGCCGCCGATGCCTTGGCGAAGGCCACCGACTCCACGGCGAAGGTCGCGGTGCTGCTCGGCCCCTCGGGCAACAACGTCACCGACGGTCGGCAGAAGGGCTTCAAGGACAAAGTCGAGTCCGACTACCCCGATATCGAGATCGTCGCCGAACAGACCGCGAACGCCTCACGGTCGGAGGGCCAGGAGGTCACGGCACAGCTGCTGCAGTCCAATCCCGAGATCGATGCGGTCTATGCGTTCAACGACGAAGAGGGCCTCGGTGCCATGGCCGCGATCCAGGAGGCCGGCAAGGAACCGGGCAAGGACGTCAAGATCGTCTCGATCGACGGCACGAAGAACGCCGTGGACGCGATCGTCGACGGCAAGTACAACGCTGTGATCGAGTCGAATCCGCGGTTCGGACCGCTCGTCTTCGACACGCTGGACAAGTTCTACTCGGGCGAGAAGATCCCGGAAGACATCATCATCAAAGACGGCGAATACACCCCGGACAACGCCGAAGAGCAGGCCGGTCAGGCGTTCTGACGTGACCGAACGCTCTGCTCCGACGTCGGCGCAGCCGCCCGCAGGGGCTGCGCCGGCGCTGGCCGCCCGCGGCCTGAACAAGTCCTTCTCCGGCGTCCATGTCCTCCATGACGTCGACTTCACCCTGCGACCGGGTACGATCCACACCATCGTGGGCGAGAACGGTGCCGGGAAGTCGACCCTCATCAAATCCCTCACGGGCGTCTACCAGGCCGAGTCCGGAACCATCGAACTCGCCGGTACCCACATCAGTTTCGACCACCCCTCACAGGCGCAGGACGCCGGCATCTCGACCGTCTATCAGGAGGTCAACCTCGTCCCCCTGCTCTCGGTGGCCCGCAACATCTTCCTCGGCCGCGAGCCGCGGACCCGGCTCGGCCTCATCGACGCCCACACCCTCAATCGCCGGGCCGCCGAGGTGGTCTCCGACCTCGGCATCGACGTCGACGTGACCACGGAGCTCGGCGCACTCGGCCTCGGAGTGCAGCAGATGATCGCCCTGGCCCGGGCCGTGACCACCGAAGCGCGGGTCATCATCATGGACGAACCGACGTCCTCGCTCGAACGCCGGGAGGTCGAGGTCCTCTTCGGAGTCGCCCGACGCCTGCGCGATCAGGGAGCGGGCATCGCCTTCGTCTCCCACCGCCTCGACGAGCTGTGGGAGCTCTGCGACGAGGTGACGATCCTGCGCGACGGTCGGGTCGTCCACACCGGCCCGATGGACGGCATCGACCGACGCGGACTGATCTCGGCGATGCTCGGTCGCGACATCGCCGAACACGGAGTCACCTCGTTCACCGAATCGGACGAGCAGGCTGGGTCCGCCGAGGTCGTCCTCGAAGCCTCGGATCTCAGTGCCCCGGGACGCCTCCAGTCCGTCGACGTGAGGGTGCGCGCCGGTGAGATCGTCGGCCTGGCCGGTCTCCTCGGCTCCGGGCGCAGCGAAACGGTCAAGGCGATCTACGGCGGCCTCGAGACGAGCTCGGGGCAGATCGCGGTCAGGGGCCGGCGGGTGCGCCGCGGCTCCGTCCCCGCAGCGCTGAGCGCCGGGATCGCGCTCCTGTCCGAGGACCGGAAGGCCGAAGGCATCGTGCCCGAACTCAGCGTCCGCGACAATATCGTCCTCGGCGTCCTCTCCCGAGTCTCACGACTCGGTGTGCTCTCGGACCGCGCGATCGACACGCTCGTCGATCACTGGATCTCACGGTTGGGAATCAAGGTCTCCTCCCCCAGGCAGCTCGTCTCCGAACTCTCCGGCGGCAACCAGCAGAAGGTGCTCATCGCCCGCTGGCTGTGCACCGAACCCGCGGTCTTCCTCCTCGACGAGCCCACCCGCGGCATCGACGTCGGTGCCAAACAGGAGGTGCAGGCCCTCATCGACGAACTCGCCGAGAAGGGCATGGCCGTCGTCCTCATCTCCTCGGAGACCGAGGAGCTCGTGGCCGGTGCCGACGCGGTCCTCGTCCTCCGCGACGGTTCCGTGGCCGAGGTGCTCACCGGGGATGATGTCGACAACTCCCGTGTCCTCTCCGCTCTCGTCGACGGAGGTCAGCGATGAAGGCCATGCCCGCGGCCGCCTCGGCGACTTCTTCGCGTTCGCGATCGGCACGATCGTGGATCGCGGACTACGGCGTCTACGTCGCCCTGGCCCTGCTCGTCATCGTCAACACGATCATCACCCCGCACTTCCTCACCGTCGCCAATCTGCGCCTCCAGCTCATCCAGACCGCACCGGTGCTCATCGTCGCCCTCGGCATGGCGATGGTCATCGGCACGAAGGGCATCGACCTGTCCGTGGGCAGCGTGATGGCGCTCTCGGCCGCGATCATGCCCCTCTACATCGGCTACGGGACTCTTCCGGCGATCCTCATCGGGATCGTCGCCGGCGGCCTGTCGGGTCTGATGATCGGCGTGCTCGTCTCCTATTTCGGGATCCAACCCATCGTCGCGACACTGGCCGTGCTCATCGGCGGCAGGGGGTTGGCCAATGTCATCGGCGGTGAGATCAAGAACCTCTCCGACCCCGGACTGAGCACGCTGGGATCCGGTTCGCTCCTCGGCGTCCCCTATTCGGTGCTCAGCGCGCTCATCTTCGTCCTCCTCGTCGCGTTCCTCATGCGCCGGACCACCGTCGGCGTGATGATCGAGGCGATCGGCG
Organism: Brevibacterium atlanticum; assembly: GCF_011617245.1. Lineage (NCBI taxonomy): Bacteria > Bacillati > Actinomycetota > Actinomycetes > Micrococcales > Brevibacteriaceae > Brevibacterium > Brevibacterium atlanticum. Next base: position 2,812,480 of record NZ_CP050152.1, read on the forward strand.
GGAACAGGAAAGCGGCCGAGCTCGCCGGCATCCGCATCAAGACGGTCCTGGTCAGCGTCTATGTGCTCTCCGGACTGCTCGCGGCCTTCGCCGGGGTCCTCGTCGCCGCCCGCTCGCAGGCGAGCGATCCGCGGACGCTCGGTCTGCTCATGGAGCTCTCGGCGATCGCCGCGGTCGTCATCGGCGGAACCTCCTTGGCCGGCGGCAAGGTCAAGGTGCTCGGCACCGTCGGCGGTGCGCTGCTCATGCAGCTCATCGTGTCCACCCTGGTCTCCCACAACATCCCCGATTCCGTGTCACAGATGGTTCAGGCGGTCGTCATCGTCGTCGCTGTGGCCCTTCAGGTCGGAAGGAGAAAGACATGAGCGACGCTTCCCCGACCGCAGTGGTCGCCACCGGCAGCGGCACTCGGACTCGGGCCGAGAAGCTGGCGCGACTGACTCAGCGCAACGGGGCCCTGGTGATCCTGCTCGGACTCGTCATCGTCTCGGCGCTGGCCTACCCGTCGTTCGCGTCGGTGGGCAATCTCAGCCAGATCGCCCTCCAGGCGGCGTTCCTCGCTCCCCTGGCCCTCGGTCTCACCTTCGTCATCTTCACCGGCGGCATCGACCTGTCCGTCGGATCGGTCTTCGCCCTCGGCGGCGTCCTCGCCGCATGGGCATCCCAGTACGGATTCCTCGCGGCCCTGTTCGTGCCGCTCCTCGTCTGCACGCTCATCGGACTCATCCAGGGCGCGATCGTCGCGTTCACCGCCATCCCCTCGTTCATCGTCACCCTCGCCGGGCTCCTCTTCGCCCGCGGCCTGCTGCTGGCGCTGACCGCTGAGGGATCGCAGACCTACAAGGTGCCCGCCGAGGCGGCTTTCCTCCAGCTCAGCCGCGGTTCGTTCCTCGGTCTCGGCTTCCCCGTGTGGATCGTCCTCATCCTCTTCGCCCTCGGCGTCATCGTCCTCCATCGCACCTCGTACGGGTCGACGCTGCTGGCCATCGGCGGGCAGCCCGATGCGGCCAGGCTGATGGGACTGCCGGTGCTGCGCTCGACTCTCATCGTCTTCTCCGTCTCCGGCACGATGGCCGGGCTCGCTGGTGCGCTCACGGCCTCGTACACGGCCTCGGGCGTGACGACCCTCGGCGTCGGTCTCGAGCTCACGGCCATCGCCGCGGTCGTCCTCGGCGGCACTCTGCTCACCGGCGGTGCGGGCACGGTCGTCGGGTCGCTCGTCGGAGTGGTGCTGCTGCAGGTGGTCGCGAACCTCATCAACAGGATGGGGCTGACGAACTCGAACTGGCAGGCGGTCGTCAACGGCGCCGTGCTCCTCATCGTCGCCGTGGCCCAGGTGCTGCTCTCCCGCGTCCAAGCCAAAGAGCGGGCACGCCGCCGAGGCGGCGAGACGGAGGAGGCCACGGTGGAGGCTCCGGGACCGCCCGGCTGACGTGTTCTCCCCGCCCGACCGAGACACGCGCGGAACCCTGCCCGGAGTCCCTCCACAGAGGGCCCGTCACCATGCGTTTTCGCGGGTGAGCCGGTGTGCGAGACCCCCTGAGGACGAAACGATCAAAACTGTTCAGGTTCGATCACTAGCGATCAGGCCCACAATCCTCTAAAGTGTCCACTCGGGGTGTCACACACCACACACGGCCTTGAGCTGACGCACATTGCACGCATGCACTGACGCATATGGAGGAACCTTGGAAGACATCCGCCTGGACGCTCAGTGGATCGACTATCTGCTGATAGCGATCTACTTCATCTTCGTCCTGGGAATCGGCTGGTTCGCCAAACGCGGCATCTCCTCGAGCATCGAGTTCCTCCTCTCGGGTCGGAGCCTTCCCGCCTGGGTCACGGCTCTCGCGTTCGTCTCGGCCAACCTCGGCGCCGTTGAGATCATGGGAATGTCCGCCACGGGCGCGCAGTACGGCATGCCGACGATGCACTACTTCTGGATCGGTGCGGTCCCCGCGATGCTGTTCCTCGGCGTGGTGATGATGCCCTTCTACTACGGTTCGAAGGTCAGATCCGTCCCCGAGTTCATGCGCAGGCGCTTCGGCACCGGCGCCCACCTGGTCAACGCCCTGTCGTTCGCGATCGCGCAGATCCTCATCGCCGGCGTCAACCTGTTCCTGCTCGGCACGATCGTCAATCGTCTGCTCGGCTGGCCGCTGTGGATCGCCCTCGTCGTCGCCGCAGTGATCGTGCTCTCCTACATCACGCTCGGCGGGCTCACCGCAGCGATCTACAACGAGGTGCTCCAGTTCTTCGTCATCGTCGCAGCGCTCCTGCCGCTGACGATCATCGGGCTCAATCGCGTCGGCGGTTGGGAGGGCCTCAAGGAGCGAGTGACCAACGACGGCATGCTCGGCGCAGAACAGCTGAGCAGCTGGCCCGGCGAACAGCTCTCCGGCTTCTCCAATCCGGTGCTCTCGGTCGTCGGCATCGTCTTCGGACTCGGCTTCGTGCTCTCCTTCGGCTACTGGACGACGAACTTCGTCGAGGTCCAGAGGGCCATGGCGTCGAAGTCGATCAACGCCGCTCGGCTGACGCCCATCCTCGGCTCCTTCCCGAAGATGCTCATCCCCTTCATCGTCATCATCCCCGGCATGATCTCCGCGGTCCTCGTGACGCAGATGACGCAGTTCAAGCAGATCTCGTCCTCCGCCGGCGAGGCGGCCGCGCAGGCTCAGACGGGTGTCACGTACAACGACGCACTCCTGCTGCTCATGCGCGAGGTCCTGCCGAACGGCCTGCTGGGCATCGCGATCGCAGGTCTGCTCGCTGCGTTCATGGCGGGAATGGCCGCGAACATCTCCGCATTCAACACGGTCTTCAGCTACGACCTGTGGCAGCAGTACGTGGTCAAGGACCGCGAGGACGGCTACTACCTCAAGGTCGGCCGCTACGCCACGATCGGTGCCTGCGTCGTCGCGATCTTCACCGCGCTGATCGCCGGCAACTTCTCCAACCTCATGGACTATCTGCAGACGCTGTTCGGCTTCTTCAATGCCCCGCTGTTCGCCACGTTCATTCTCGGTATGTTCTGGAAGCGGATGTCCGCGACCGCCGGTTGGGTCGGCCTGGTCGGCGGAACGCTCTCGGCCGTGGCCGTGTTCGTCCTCGCCGAGACCGGAGTGCTCGATCTGCCAGGTCAGGGTGCGGCATTCCTCGCCGCGAGCACCGCGTTCGTCGTCGACATCATCCTCTCCGTCATCGTCACCTTCTACACGACGCCGAAGCCGGCCGATGAGCTGCGCGGGCTCGTCTATTCGGAGACTCCGAAGACCGACTTCGAGGATCTGGGCGAACCGAAGCCTCCGGTCTGGAAGCGTCCGGTGCCCATTGCGGGAGCCGCCTTGGTCCTCGTCATCATCCTCAACGTGACCTTCGGGTGAAGGAGCCAGTGAACACCATGAGCAAAGCACATGAACTGACGAAGACCGCAGGCGCCTTCGACATCCGCAACTTCATCGGCGTCCTGCTGGGCATCTTCGGCATCATCCTCACGATCGCCGGAATGGTCAGCTTCACCCCCGACGAGGCGGAGCGCACCGGAGGCATCGACGCGAACCTGTGGACCGGTATCGGACTCCTCATCGCCGCGGTCCTCTTCCTCGCCTGGGCGAAGGTCCGCCCGATCCGCATCATCGAGGACACCGACGATGTCACCGGCACCGAGGCGGGGCCGAAGGCCGACTGACCGTTCAGAACCCCCGTCGGCTGCCGCACTCGTACGCCGGCGGGGGTTCTGCGCGCCGAGGCGCTCAGAGCCCTGCCATCGCCTCCACCACCTCGGCGATGTCACCGGCGGGAATCGCCGTCGCCGCCTCGTCGAGGATGAGCAGGCGGGAGTTCGGGATCTCGCGGGCGAGCGCTTCGGCGTTGCCCATGGGAAAGAACGGATCCTGCCTCCCGTGGACGACGAGCGTGGGCAGCCTGAGTTCGGGCAGGCGTTCGCGCCAGCGCGGTCGGCAGTCGAGCCGGGAGAAGACCATGCCGAGCTGATCGGCCATGTGTGCGCCGGGATCGGATGACTGCGTCCGCTCCCAGATCCGTGCAGCGACCCTGCGAGCGTCGTCGGGATCGTTCCCGAGCAGCCGAGCACCCTCGGCGGCATGGTCGGCGACCGCCTGTGAGTCCGTCCACTCCGGCATCGGTCGGGAGAAGAGACGGCCCATCACGGCGGCGTCATGATCGGGCAGATCCTCATCGACCGGCCCGGGGGCTACGGGACGGGACCCGATGAGGGTGAGAGCAGAGAAGGCGTCGGGATGATCGAGGGCGGCAACCTGGGCGACCATGCCGCCGATGCCGATGCCTGCCAGGTGAGCAGGCGTGATGCTCAGGCAGGCAGCCAGGGACGCGGCATCAGCAGCGAGATCGCGCAGCGTGTAGTCGGGGGCCTCGGGATTCCCGCGGGTCGACGCCCCGGAACCGCGCAGATCGCAGCGGACGACGAATCGTCCGCGGTCGGCGAGCGATTCGCACAGGGCATCCGGCCAGGACAGCATTGTCGGAGCGCCGAGGCAGAGGACCGGCGGAGCCGTCTCGGTCCCGAAGCGCTCGACGCCGAGCACGACTCCATTGACCTCGCACGTGTCCATCATGGCCTCCTCATCGAGTTCGGTTCAGAATCAGAACCTCGATTTCAATGATGAACCTATGAGGGTGGTGGGTCAATGGCCGGCGGTGGGCTCTCAGTCGAGGCGTCCGGCACCGGGGCCGGCGCTGACGGCGAAGATGTCCGGGGCACGATATCCGCGCGCCGCGAAGTCATCGATCACGGCCGCACTGACCCGATCGACGGCGTCCTCGTCGATGAGCGCGATCGCCGAGCCGCCGAAGCCGCCGCCGATCATCCGCGCCCCGATGGCACCGGCGCCCATGGCGGCAGCGACAGCGCCATCGAGTTCGACGCATGAGACCTCATAGTCCTCGGACAGGGAGGTGTGGGAGGCGAGAAGGAGGTCGCCGATGCCGCGGATCCCGCCGCCGGCAGTGGATTCCCGACCGGTCGTTCGGGCCTGGCCGGCACCTTCGAGCCTCTCGATGGAGGCCAGCACCCGGGCATTCTCGCTGAACACGTGTCGCACCCGCTTCTGCTGTTCGTCGGTCAGGCCGCTCAGATCGGTTGAGTCGTCGATCTCGCGCAGGCTGTCGACGCCGAAGATCGCCGCGACGTCCTCGCAGGTCTTCCTCCGCACCCCGTAGCCGCTCTCGCTGTGGGAATGGGAGACGCGGGTGTCGATGACGAGCAGCTTCAGCCCCTCGGCGTCGAGGTCGAAGGGGATCTGCCGAGTGCTGAGGTCGCGGCAGTCGAGGAAGAGCGCGTGCCCGCCCTCGGTCATGATGGAGGCGGCCTGGTCGACGATGCCCGTGGGCGCTCCGACGAAGTCGTTCTCCGCACGCTGGGTGAGCAGCGCCTTCTCAGTATCGCTCAGGCCGAGCCCGTAGACCTCGTCGAGGGCGATGAGCACCGCCACCTCGAGCGCGTGGGAGGACGAGAGTCCGGCACCGACCGGCACCGTCGATTCGATGTAGAGGTCGAGGCCGCCGACGATCGTGCCGGTCGTCTTCCTGATCTCGTCGACCACGCCGGCGGGATGGCTGAGCCAGCCGCGCAGCACCCCGGGAGCGAGCTCCTCGGCCGTGAATTGGCCGGACAGTCGCAGCCCGGAATCGTCGCGATGATCGGAGATGATCCGGATGCTCTCGCCGCGCAGCGGCGGCTGTGCCGTTCCGCGGACGGGTTCGCCCGCCTCGGCGCTGTGGTTTTCGGGTCTCCGTCCGATCGCGATATGGACGGCACGGTCGATGGCGATGGGCAGGACGAACCCGTTGTTGTAATCGGTGTGCTCACCGATGATGTTGACTCGGCCGGGGGCGCGGAAGCAGCCGAGCGGCTCGTAGCCGAAGAGCGTGGTGAACTCGGCTGCGAGACTCGCGGCATTGGGGGCAGAGGGCTGGTTCATCGGTCGCCGCCTTCACTGATGGTCGTCGCTGCAGCACGCCCCGTCGCCACACTCACCGCGCGCAGCCGGGCCGCGGTCTCCTCGGCGGAGACATCGCCGACGAAGGCACCCATGGCCGCTTCGGAGCCGGCGAGGAACTTCAGTTTGTTCTCCGCACGTCGCGGGCTCGTGATCTCGAGGTGCAGCCATTCGGCAGACGCGTCCGGGCTGTTGACCGGAGCCTGGTGCCAGGCAGCGATGTAGGGGGTGGGTGTCGGGTAGAGACCGTCGATGCGCTGCAGGATCTCGGGGTAGACCCGGGCGAGATCGTCGCGTTCGGCCTCGTCGAGTTCGGCGAGGCTCGGCACCTGGCGATGAGGGACGATGTGGACCTCGATCGGCCAGCGCGCGGCGAAGGGGACGAAGGCGGAGAAGTGCTCGGACCGGACGATCATCCGCTCCCCGGCATTCTGTTCGAAGTCGAGGACGTCGCCCATGAGCACCCGTCCGGTCTCAGCGTGATACCGCTGAGCGCGGGCGCTGGTGATGGTGGTGTGCGGGGTGACATACGGGTAAGCATAGATCTGCCCGTGCGGGTGGTTCATCGTCACCCCGATCTCCTCTCCCCGGTTCTCGAAGACGAAGACCTGTTCGATGCCGGGAAGCGCCGACAGCTCGGCGGTGCGATGCGCCCAGGCGTCGATGACGGTGCGGGCCCGGGTCTGCCCGAGGCCGGCGAAGGACCCTTCGTGCTCGGAGGAGAACACGACGACCTCGCAGCGACCGTGGGCCGGGGCCGTCAGCGCGGACGAATCGAATCCTGCCTCACCGTCAGCCGCCTCGGCGAGATTCTCCGCCGAGATCGGCGCGGCGGGAACATCACCGAGTCCGGGCCCGAGCGAGGGGAACCGGTTTTCGAAGACGACGACGTCGAAGTCGGCGGCCGGGATCTCGGTGTGGCGGCCGGGTGTGGACGGGCACAGCGGGCAGTCGGCGGCTGCGGGCAGGTGCGTGCGCGACTGGCGGTGGGTGGCCACGGCGACCCATTCCCCGGTGAGCACGTCGAAGCGGAGAGTGCCGCTGTCGGGCCGGGCCTCGCTGGGGCGAGGATCGTCGTCGATCGCCGGTGCCGGGGAATCGGGGTCCTGGAAGAACAGCACGTCACGGCCGTCGGCCAGACTCGAACGGTGATGTGACGATGCCATCAGACCTCCCAAAACTGATCATTTTCGATCATAATGCTAACATCCGAGGCACTCGGAGCGGGCGTTGCGCGTAGAATATCTGCATCTGCGCTTCTCACCCCGACCCGCTTGCCGCCGCCGATCACGGAGACTCATGACCACCTGCATCGAACTCGCCCGTGACGAGTCCTCGGCGGTCATCTCCCCCATCGGCGCGAGTCTGTTGAGCTTCACCGTGGGCGATCGCCCGGTCGTGGTGGCGATGGAGGCCTTCGACGGGGCCGTGCTCGCGCCCTGGCCCAATCGGATCGACGGCGGTCGCTTCGACTTCGACGGCACCGGTCATCGGCTGCCGATCACCGAGCCCGAACGCGACACTGCTCTGCACGGGCTCGTCGCCGACGTCGCATGGACTGTGGCCGAGCGCACCGAATCCGCGGTGCGCCTCGAATACGCCTTGGCTCAGTCGGAGGGGTATCCGTTCCCGTTCTCCCTGTCCGTCTCCTATGACCTCGCCGAGGCGGGGCTGCGGATCAGCGCGAGTGCTGTGAATACCGGGTCGGTTCGAGCACCGTTCGGATTCGGATTCCACCCGTGGCTCTCCCCTGGTGGCGGTGCGGATGCGGCGGCGGTTGACGGCGCACAGCTGCTCATTCCCGCCACCACCTGGTACGAGACCGACGACCGGCTCATTCCCACAGGGGTGCGCCCGTTCGATGACGGCACGGCGGTCCCTGCCGATCACGTCGCCGATGAGGCCGCGTGCCTCGTATGCAAGGACTTCCGGGCTCTGCGCTCGATTCGCGGTGCGGTGCTCGACGATGCCTTCGGCGCTCCACGGCGCGGACCCGACGGATGGTCACGGGCCCGGCTCAAGCGTGTCGACGACCGTGAGAGCGTCATCGGTATGGGACCAGAGTTCCGCACCTGGCAGGTGTGCACCGGGGACGGTCTCGACCCGGAACTGGCACGGCGAGCGATCGCGATCGAGCCGATGACATGCCCGCCGAACGCCTTCGCCGCGGGTGAGCCCGGGGAGGACTTCGACGTCGTCGGCCCCGGTGAGGAGCTCAGCGTGGCCTGGAGCATTTCGCTGGAGGCGAGCGGCGAACCCGCTGATGTGGATGCCGACACCGATGGAGCTGTCTGAGCCGTCGCTCTGAGTGCGCCGCCAACATGACAACGAACCTTCCTCGGCCGGTGGCACCCTGATAGGTTGCGAATACAGGCAGTTTTCCAGCCGCTGCATTCCGCCCGGACTGCAGTCCATTCGCGAGAGGGGCGACCATGTCGACACCGCAGAACCCGAACGACCCGATCTCAGACCAGCCGGACCAGCCCGAGTCGAATCCCGGCGAGCAGCCCGACGCATCCCAGCAGGGAAACAGCGACTACGGGCAGACCGGCCAGACCGCCCAGTACGACTACTCGCAACCGGGCCAGAACGCCCAGAACGGGTACCAGCAGGGAACCTACGATCCCAACGCCTACCAGCAGCCCCCGCAGCAGGGCAGCCAGCAGGGAGCCTACGCTCAGCCCGATGCGTATCAGCAAGGCGCTTACCAGCAGGGATACAGTCAGGCCGACGGCTACCAACAGGCTTATGCTCAGCCGGGAGCCTACGGTCAGCCCGGATACGCTCAGACCCCGCAGTCCGGAACCGGTGAGAAGGGCTTCTTCAAGTCACTCTTCGACTTCCGCTTCGACAGCTTCATCGCGGTCAAATGGGCCGGTTTCATCTACATCATCGCAATGATCGTCGCGGCGCTGTCGTACATCGGCACGATCGTCGCCGGTATCAGCGCCGGCGTGGCGGCAGGATCGACCATGGCGTACTACAGCGGCGGACCGAGCTTCAATATCCTGCCGCTGATCCTCGCGATCGTCTTCGGCTGGATCATCCCGGCCCTCTGGGTCATCGGAGTCCGCCTGGTCCTCGAGCTCATCGTGTCGAACATCAAGACCGCCGAGAACACGAAGAGGATCGCCGACTCCGTCTCCCGCTGAGTCGGCTCCACAGCCACCCGTGAATTAGAGCGAGCCCCGCACCGAAGAACGATGCGGGGCTCAGCCGTACCCCCGAGCAGATTCGAACTGCCGTTACCGCCTTGAGAGGGCGGCGTCCTAGGCCACTAGACGACGGGGGCTAGAACAACTCACCTGGAATAACCTCCGGATGATGTCCGCTGGGCTACCAGGACTTGAACCTAGACTAAATGAACCAGAATCACTCGTGCTGCCAATTACACCATAGCCCAATGCTTTTCACGGTCATCCCCGAGGAGATTTCCCTGAGCAACGAGATATAACTCTACACAAGCAGACCGCTTCCGGACAAATCACAGAGGTCCCTTTTCAGTGTGACCTTCTTAACAGAATCGCACCTGCCCGTCGCCCGGTTCCAATCCCACCGGCGTGGACCGCTCACCCGCGGGCGAGGCCGATGAGCCGGTCGAGGACCCGATATCCGTCGGCGCGCAGACCGTTGTGTTCGTACTCGTTCGTCACCCACGGCGTCACCCCGGACAGGTGCTCGGCCGTGGCCAGGGAATACTCCACAGGCACGTACGCGTCCTCGAAATACACCGCCGCCGCTCCGCGAACCTCGGCGGCCTGCAGGGCACCGACGTCGTAGAGGCTCGGCCACGAACGCCCGGCGACGAGGTCGGCCACCTCGGCGAAGGGGGTGAGCTCCGGATCCTCGTGCAGGGATTCGGGTCCGGCATGTTCACCGGCCAGCAGGGTCGGGTCCTCACGGACGGCATCGGGCATCGCCCGCCTTGCCGCCCAATTCGTCACGGTGCCGTCGGCCCAGCAGGACTCGTGGATGACCGCGTAGAGCGGGTTGCGTCCGGAGAACGGCAGCGACGCCGCCAGGTCGTGCCGGAACGCCGCCGAGGCGGGGTCGAGGTCGAGCAGATAGTGCAGCTTCTCGGGTCCGTCGGAGGCACCGAGGAAGTGCCCGAGGAGGCGGATCCGCCCCCCCGTCGCCCGCGCCCCACCGGGCAGGGGGATGCCGTCTCCCGCGGAGGCGAGTTCGACCAGCCGCCGCATCTTCTCCCGGTCGCCGGGGAAGGCACGGTAGAACTGTTCGGACTTGCGGATCATGCCCTCCCAGGTCCGTCCGTAGACGTCGACCGGGTCGAGTCCGATGGCGGGCAGCCCACCGGTGAAGTACACCTCGCGCAGCGACGTGGCATGCGCGGACACATACCGCAGCGTGGTGAACCCGCCGAAGGACTGGCCGAGCAGGGACCAGGAATCCGCGCCGAGGTGGCCTCGCAGGATCTCCGCATCCTCAACGATCGAATCGGCGCGGAAGAACGACAGCGCCTCGGCGATTGCGGCGGGATCCTCACCGACGGCCTCGAGCCCGGTGATCCGGCCGTCCACGGAACCGATCGGATTCGATCGGCCCGTGCCGCGCTGGTCGAGCATGACGACCCGGAACTCCTCCAAGGCGCGCGCCAGCCAGGATCCGGAGCTCACCGGTGTCACCGGGCGTGGAGCCTCGACCCCGGGCCCGCCCTGGAGGAATACGAGGAAGGGCTTGTGGCTGTCCGCCTCGGCGGCGATGATCCGCGCGAAGACGGTGAGCGTCTGCGGCAGACTCACCCCAGGGTCCGCCCTCCCGAAATGATCGAAGGGCACATCGACGGTGACATCGGTGAGGTGCAGTCCCCCACGCGTCCAGGTCGTCTGCTCGCTCATGCTCAATGCCCCGGGTTCACAGGTGTGCGGCGAGGGCCTTGAGACGGGTCAGCGAGGAGTCCTTGCCGAGGATCTCCATCGACTCGAACAGCGGCGGGGAGACCTTGCGACCGGACACGGCCACGCGCAGCGGACCATAGGCCAGGCGCGGTTTGATCTCCATCTCGGTCACCAACTTCGCCGAGAGCACCTCTTCGAGCTTCTCCGTCGTCCAGTCGTCGAGCCCTTCGAGGACCTCGATGGAGGCGGCGAGCACTTCGGGGGCCGAGTCTTTGAGCGTCTTCAGCCCGTCTTCGGCCATGACGAGGTCGGCGTCAGGGGTGAAGAGGAACGCGAGCAGGTCCGGGGCCTCTCCGAGCAGCTTCATGCGCGTCTGCACGAGCGGGGCCGCAGCGTCGAGGATTGCCAGCTGAGCGTCCGACGGGGACTCGGGCAGCACCTCGGCGGCCTGGAGGTAGGGCACCAGGCGGTCGCGGAAGTCATCCGGTTCGAGGAGGCGGATGTGGTCGGCGTTGATGGCGGTGGCCTTCTTGACGTCGAAGCGGGCCGGGTTGGGCAGGACGTCGTGGATGTCGAAGGCCTCGGTGAACTCCTTGACGCTGAAGACGTCGCGGTCGGGTCCGATGGACCAGCCGAGCAGGGCGAGGTAGTTGATGAGCCCCTCGGGGATGAACCCGTTCTCGCGGTGGAGGAAGAGGTTCGATTCGGGATCGCGCTTCGACAGCTTCTTGTTGCCCTCGCCCATGACGTAGGGCAGGTGGCCGAATTCGGGGGTCGCCTCGGCGATGCCGATGGCCTTGAGGTGTTCGTACAGTGCGATCTGGCGCGGGGTCGAGGACAGGATGTCCTCGCCGCGGAGCACGTGGGTGATGCCCATCAGCGCGTCGTCGACGGGGTTGACCAGGGTGTACAGCGGCTGCCCATTGGCACGGACGACGACGAAGTCGGGGACGGTGCCGGCCCTGAAGGTGATCTCTCCGCGGACGAGGTCGGTGAAGGTGATGTCCTCGTCGGGCATGCGCACGCGCCACACGGGTTCGCGGCCTTCGGCGCGGAAGGCGGCCTTCTGCTCGTCGGTGAGGTCGCGGTCGAAGCCGTCGTAGCCGAGCTTCGGGTCGCGTCCGGCGGCCTTGTGCCGGGCTTCGACCTCCTCGTTCGTCGAGTAGGACTCGTAGATGTGGCCGCCGGCCTTGAGCTTCTCGATGACGTCGGCGTAGATCTCGCTGCGCTGGGACTGGCGGTAGGGGCCGTTGGGTCCGCCGACCTCGATGCCTTCGTCCCAGTCCAGGCCCAGCCACTTGAGTGCTTCGACGACCTGGCCGAAGCTCTCCTCGGAGTCGCGGGCGGCGTCGGTGTCCTCGATGCGGAAGACGAACTTCCCGCCGGTGTGCTTGGCGTAGGCCCAGTTGAACAGGGCGGTGCGGACCATGCCGACGTGCGGGGTGCCGGTGGGTGATGGGCAGAAACGAACTGTGACGCTCACGATTGTCCTTCTTGTGGTGTGGTGTGTGAGTCGGTGGTGGGGTGTTCTTACGCGTCCATGACCGGGTTGGACAGGACGCCGAGTCCCTCGATGGCGATGTCGACGCGGTTGCCGGACACGATCTGGCCGACTCCGGCGGGGGTTCCGGTGAGGATGACGTCTCCGGGCAGCAGCGTGATCGTCTCCGACAGGTGCTCGATGAGGGTCGGGATGTCGAAGATGAAGTCGGCGGTGGTGCCGTCCTGCTTGAGATCCCCGTCGACCCAGGAGCGGATGCCCAGATCGTCGACGTCGAGTTCGGTTTCGATCCAGGGTCCCAGCGGGCACGAGGTGTCGAAGCCCTTCGCCCGCGACCACTGCTTGTCGGATTTCTGGATGTCGCGGAGGGTGACGTCGTTGCCCGCGGTGTAGCCGAGCACGTGGTCGAAGGCGTTCTCGGCCTTCACACCCTTGGCGACCCGGCCGATGATGACGGCTAGTTCGGCCTCATAGCTCACGTATTCGCTGATCGCGGGCAGGCGGATGGGGTCGCCGGGGCCGATGACAGCGGTGTTCGGCTTGAAGAAGGTCAGCGGAGACACCGGCACCTCGTTGCCGAGTTCGGCGGCATGGTCGGCGAAGTTGCGGCCGACGCCGATGACCTTCGAGCGCGGAAGGATGGGGCTGACCAGACGCACATCGTCGAACTTCAGCCTCTCCCCCGTCGATTGGGCCGGGGAGAAGAAGGGGTCGGAGTCGAGGACCGCGAGTTCGAGTCCTGAGGTGTCCCAGCTGCCGTCGGCGATCGGCGGCACCTCACCTTCGACCACTCCGTATTTGGGTTCGTCCTGATGCACAAATCTGGCGATACGCATGTGCCCCAGTCTAGTCAGTGACGGCCCGCTTCCGCGCGCGGGTTCTCGCGGAGTCCGCTGCGCGGCCCGGGCGGCGGGGCTGAGAGACTGGTGCCATGCCGCATTCGCCCACTCCGCACACCTTCGACCTGGCCCGCATCGGCGCTTCGCTGCCGGCGGCTGCGCTCATCGATGAGCTCACCATCGCCGAGGTGGGCCCCTCCCCGAAGCTCGTCGTCGAGGCTCCTCCCGGCACCGGTAAGACCACCCTCGTTCCGCCGCTGATCGCCGAGGTCCTCGCCGGGTCCTCGTCCGGATCGGCTGGCGAGCGGGTCGAACCGGGGCGGATCATCGTCACCCAGCCGCGGCGGATGGCCGCCCGCGCCGCGGCCAGGCGACTGGCGTCGCTGAGCGGGACCCGCCTCGGCGAGGTGGTGGGTTTCACGGTCCGCGGTGAGTCGCGGACCTCGGCTGCCACGGTCATCGAGTTCGTCACCACGGGTGTGCTCATGGCTCGGCTGCTGCGGGATCCGGAGCTGACCGGGGTGTCGGGGGTGATCCTCGACGAGGTGCATGAGCGGCAGCTGGACACGGATCTCACGTTCGCGATGTGTCGGGAGCTCATCGCACTCCGGTCCGATCTGTCGCTGGTCGTGATGTCGGCGACGCTCGATGCCGGGATGTGGGCGCACCGGCTCGGGGCCGGGCCGCAGTCCCCCGCGCGGGTGCTGTCGGTGGCTGCCGATGCCCATCCCTTAGAGATCCGGTGGGCGCCGGCGAAACAGCGACCACTCGATGCCAGGGGTGTCACCTGGGATTTCCTCGATCATCTGGCGGAGACGACGGTGCGGGCGCTGCATGAGAACAGCGCCGGGGATGTGCTCGTCTTCTCACCGGGTGCCCGTGAGGTCGACGAGGTGGCCGCTCGCGTGCGGCAACGTGTGGAGTCAGCCGCCTCGGCAAGGCCCGATGCCGGTGGTGGAGCCTCCTCGGCGGTCGAGGTGCACACGCTGACCGGGCGGACACCGTCGCGGGAGCAGGATGCGATACTCCGGCCGGGCGATCCGGGTGCGGTGCGGCGGGTGATCGTGACGACCTCGGTGGCCGAGTCGGCACTGACGGTGCCGGGCGTGCGCATCGTCGTCGATTCCGGGCTTTCGCGCGGTCCGCGTCTCGACACTCGCCGGCGCATGTCGGGGCTGGTGACGATGCGGGAGTCGAAGGCGTCGGGCACGCAGCGCTCCGGGCGCGCGGCCAGGCAGGGTCCCGGCGTGGCTTATCGGTGTCTATCGGAAGCCGATTGGGCGAGCCTGCCCGAGCACACTGTGCCCGAGGTCGCGACCTCGGACCTCACCGCCGCGGTGCTGGCCCTGGCCGTGTGGGGTGGGGGTGAAACCCTGCTGCCCGAGCCTCTGCCGGCGGGTCCGAAGCGGCAGGCGATCGAGAACCTTATGGCGCTGGGTGCGGTCGAAGCGCCGGAACGGGCCGATGGAGCCACCAGCGGTGGCGAGCGCGACGAGGGCACCGACGCTGCCGAGCTCCCGATTTCCGATCTTCATGTGACCGAGACCGGGCGGGCGCTCGCGACGATTCCCGCCTCGGTGTGGTCGGCGCGGGGTCTCCTCGACGGGGCGTCGCTGCTCTCTCCGGAAGTCGCGGCCGAAGCCATCGCGGTCATCGAGTCCGATCAGCGGGCTCCCGGCGCCGATCTCACGGCACTGCTGCGGCAGCTGCGCCGCGGCAAGGACGCCCGCTTCGCCCAGGACCGAAAGCGCTTCGCCGGGCTGGCGCGCGAGTTCGCGTCGAACAACTCCGCGACGGGCACGGCTGCGCCGGCGGAAGGTGCCGGCTCAGCGATCAGTTCCGCTCCGCCCAACGTCACTTCGCCGAGCGGCACACTCACCGCCGACGACCTCGGACTCGTCACCGCGCTGTCCTTCCAGCTCCAGATCGCACGCCTGCGCAGCTCCTCGGATTCCGAATATCTGCTGGCCTCGGGCACCGCGGCCACCCTGCCCAGCGATTCCTCCCTGCAGGGCAGTCCGTGGTTGGCCATCGCCGAGGTGGGACTGGCCGGCCAGCGCGCAATCATCCGCGCCGCCGTCCCCATCGATGAGGACACCGCCGAGCTCGCCGGCGCCGGGCTGCTGGCCACGGAGGAGACCGCGACCTTCGACGACGGCAAGGTCCGCGCCGTCCGGCGGGAACGCCTCGGCGGGATCGAACTCTCGGCCACCCCGATTCGGGCGAGCGCAGAACTGGCGCGTCGAGCCATCGCCGAATCGGTGGGCGACCGCGGCGCCCGTGAGGTACTGCGGCCCTCAGAGGCCTTCGAATCGCTGCGTGCACGACTGGGTCTGCTGCGAAGTGTCTACGGTGAACCGTGGCCGGAGGTGAGTTGGCACCACCTGTCGCAGACGCTGCCCGACTGGTGTCCCGAGGCTCTCGACCGGATCGCGAAGGGCACCGATCCCAGCCGGGTCGACCTCGTCTCCGCGCTGCGCACACTTCTGCCGTGGCCCGAGGCGGCCCGCCTCGACGAACTCGCGCCGACTCACATCGAGGTGCCCACTGGGTCACGCATCCGCCTCGACTATGCCGATCCCGATGGGTTCAGCGCCGAGGGAGACAGCACTGGAGCCGACAGCACCGGGGCCGACAGGACCGGGACTGACGACGCGGCCAAGAGTCCCATCCTCGCGGTCAAGCTTCAGGAGTGCTTCGGGTGGACCGATGTTCCCCGCATCTGCGAGGGCCGGGTACCGGTGACGATGCACCTCCTCTCCCCTGCCGGGCGACCCCTGGCGGTGACGAGCGACCTCGCATCGTTCTGGACGAATGCGTATGCCCACGTCAGGGCCGAGAACCGGGGACGGTACCCGAAGCACCCGTGGCCGGAGGACCCGCTGGCCGCAGCGGCGCAGAGGGGCACGAAACGTTCGGGACGCTGAACCCCTCTGCCCCGTGCCCGGCGGACATGCATGCCCACCCACCGTCTGGGACAATGGATCGGTGACCTCTGCACCGTCCGCGACCCCCATCGCAACCGAGCGTGCCGACCGTGGGTCGGGCCACCTCGGCGATGGTGTCGTGCCTGCCGCTGTGTGGCGACCGCTGCGTGATGCGCACGAGGCCGCGATCGGCGAGCGCACGGACGCCCACATTGCACGGCGGATGCGGCAGGAGAGCCATCCGGTCGAGGATTTCCTCTTCACCTACTACCCGTTCAAGGTCGGGCAGCTGAAGAAGTGGCATCCCGGACCGAGTGTGCGCATCGAACTGCCCACCGAGGCCGACCGCCGGTACTTCGACCGGCGCTGGTATCGCATCGACGATGACCGGAAGGTCGCCGAGGTGGACCTCGATTCCTGGGGTGCCGACCGTGGGGACGGGGCGAAGTTCATCGCCTCCCTGCTCGCCTCGACGCTGCATCGGGAAGCGAACTTCGGCTGCTTCGGCATCCACGAATGGGCGATGGTCTACCGTCTCACCGAGGAGGAGCGCCGGCATCAGCAGGTGCCGCTGCGTCTCAGCCCGGCCGAGACCGATGCCGTGGTCGAAGGCCACCGAATCCAGTGCTCGCACCATGACGCGTTCCGGTTCTTCACCGCGCCGGCCAGGCCGCTGAACACCCTGCAGCCGAGCCGTGAGGGCATGGTCGCCAACGAACAGCCCGGGTGCCTGCATGCGGGGATGGACCTGTACAAGTGGGCGATGAAGATCTCGCCGATCGCGGACTCGGATCTCGTCGTCGACTGCTTCGACCTGGCACTCGACATCCGCACCCTCGACATGGAGGCCTCCCCGTATGACCTGCGCGGATGGGGCTATGATGTCGTCGCCATCGAGACCTCAGCGGGCAAGGCCGAGTACATGGCACGGCAGAAGGAGTTCTCCGCTCGGGCACAGGAGCTGCGTCAGCGCCTGCTCGAAGCGCTGGCCGCAGCCGGGGTACATCCGCGCTGATGCGCAATCGCCGCTCCACAGAGCGGACACGACCGGTCCCGGCCGATCGCACCGCTTACGATCGGGCGTATGCGCGCCATCGTCTTCGATCAGTTCTCCACTCGACCCCAGCTGCGTGACATCGACGCTCCCGCTGCTCCTGATGCGGGGGTGATCATCGACGTCGAGGCGACCGGGGTGTGCCGCAGCGATCACCACGCGTGGGCCGGCCACGACTCGACGATCACCCTGCCCCACGTTCCCGGGCATGAGCTCGTCGGTCGGGTCGCCTCGGCGGGGTCGGGAGCCACGGAATTCCACGTCGGCCAGCGGGTGACGGTGCCCTTCGTCTGTGGGTGCGGGACGTGCCGGTGGTGCCTTGACGGCAACGCGCAGGTGTGCCCGAAGCAGACGCAGCCGGGGTTCACCCACAACGGATCGTGGGCGGATCAGGTCGTCATCCACAATGCCGACGCCAACCTCGTGGCCGTGCCCGAGGACCTGCCGGCGGCCGCGGTCGTCGGGCTCGGGTGCCGGTTCGCCACGGCCTTCCACGGGCTGCGCGTGCGTGCTCGGCTGGGTGCCGGTGAGACGGTGGCCGTGTTCGGCTGCGGCGGGGTGGGGCTGTCGACGATCATGATCGCCCGTGCCCTCGGCGCCGAGGTCGTCGCCGTCGACGTCAACGATGCGGCCCTGGCCTCTGCCCGCGAGCTCGGTGCCGCCCACACCGTCAATGCCCGTGATCTCAGTCCGGAGGATCTGAGCGCCGAGGTGGTCGCACAGTTCGCGTCGACCGATCCCGATGGGGTGGCCGTGACCGTCGACGCGTTGGGTCGGGCGGATACGATCCGAGCTGCGATCGGGGCGTTGGCTCCCCTGGGTCGGCATGTGCAGATCGGTCTGCTGCCGGATGAACCGGTCGTCGATGTCCCGCGGGTGATTGCGCTCGAACTCAGTGTGCTCGGCTCGCATGGGATGGCCGCCGCCGAGTATCCCGAGCTCGTCGACCTCGTCGTCCAGGACAGGCTGCGGCCGCAGGATCTCGTTACCACCGTCATCGGTCTCGACGAGGCACCGGAGGCGATGGAGGCGATGAACACCCCGGCTCGTACATCCGGGATGACGATCATCGACCTTGCCCGGTGAGCATGTCCCGCCTCATCCGTCGCTCAGCGACTCCCGCATGCTCGCGGCGAGCCCCCCGATGAGCTCCTGATCTCCGCGGACGCCGGGTTGGAACGGCAGGCGCAGGCGGTCCCGGTCCTTGTCGCGGTAGCGCGGGATGACGTGCATGTGGAAGTGGAACACGGACTGCCACGCATCGACCCCGCAGCAGTTGAGGAGGTTGACCCCGTCGGCGCCCCACGCGTCGAAGGCGTGTGTGGCGATACGCTGGGACTCGACTGCCACGGCGGCCAGATCGTCGGCAGGGATATCGCGCAGATCCGTGCTGTGCCGCTTGGGCACGACGAGCAGATGCCCGTCCGATCCCGGCTGGATGTCCATGAAGGCGAACGTCGACTCGGTCTCGGCGATCGGTGCGCTCGGTGCCTGACCTGCGACGATCTGACAGAAGATGCAGTTCTCGGCCATCGTGCGTTCACACCATGATCGCGAGGACCACGTTCGTGTCCTGCCCGTCCCAGCGTCCCAGCAGGAGACCGGCGTCGGACTTCTCGGCCGGGGATTCGGGCGAGAGCCGGTAGAGCATCTCGACGTCCCCGGCGCCCGGCAGGGGTCCCGTTCCGAAGGCGTGGGCCACCTCGGTGATCTCATTCTGGCGGTTGCCCGCGTCGTCGACGCGGTACTGCTTCGCGGCGGTCGACGCGGTGGCGATGGTGTGGTCGAGGCGCTGGCGGAAGAGGGGGTCGCCCATGCCCGCGTACACCCAGCGTTTGCCGAGGATCGAGTGCTCCATGTTCGCGACGAACGCATCGTCTGCGCCCTCGAGCGGGGCCGCGCGATAGGTCAGCGGAACCTGCAGCAGCTGATCGCCGCTGGCCACGATGTGCACCTCGATGCCCACCTCACCGGCGGGATCGTCGAACCGGTAGGCGGTGACCTTCTTCAGCGGGTTCGCGTCGAGGTCGAGCTCGGCGGCCCAGTCCTGCCGGGTCACCCACTCGGTGATGACCTCGAGCTTGCCGGGGTTGAGCTGCGCTGCATAGATGTCGGCCATGGGAGTTCCTCCTGATCTCTGCCCGACGTCGTCGTCGGGTGCTGCTGGTGGGGTGGAGCGGGTCCTGACTGGAGCCTTGCGGGTCCGGTCTCAGGCCTTGCGCGTGCCGGGGATCCATTCCCCGTCGACGATCTCGTAGTCTGCGAAGATCGCGGGAGCCTCTTCCTTCATGACCTCACCGATCTTGTTGAAGACGAGGCGGATCTCCTCCTCGGCGCCCTTGGCCGTGCGCATCTCGATGACGTGGCGCAGCGAACGCAGGTTCGCGGTGTAGACGATGCCGGTGGCCAGTCCTTCGGGGGCGAAGCGGCGCATGAACGAGGTCATATGCTTCTTGTGCGAGAACTTCGTGCCGTCCTCGTCGAGTTCGAAGTGCTCGGCCATCCACTTCTGGTGCTCCTCGAGGGTGTCGAGGACCGCGAGCGAGCGTTCCATGAGTTCGGGGTCCTCGCGCGCCCATTCGGGGAACCAGAACGGGATGTCGGCGAGGCGGACGTAGCGCAGCGATTCCTGAGAGAATGCCGAGCCCGCGCGGTGGCGGATGAGCTCGTGGGTGAGCACGCGGGAGACGTTGTGGAGGACGAAGGTGAAGTTCGCGTGCTCGAGGACCGAGCCGTGCTGGGACTTGACCACATTGCCCAGGTACTGCGCGGAATCGGTGCGCACGCGGGACACATTCGGGTTGAGTCCGGGCTCCCACGAGCGGTAGCACATGCGTCCGGAGAACTCGAGGAGATCCTCGGCGTCGGGCGACTCGGCATCTTCGACACGATCGGCCCAGGAGGTTCCGCCCACCTCGTCGAGGTAAGTCCTCATCGCTTCCCAATCGATGCTGGGCTTGGCGAGCAGTTCAACGGACGGTTCGACCTGGCGCATGGTTCTCCTCGTGAAGGGGACGTGATTGGTTCCCAATCCTACAGACCGTCTGGGCTCTGGAGGATCAGGTGTCCGCCTCAGTTTCTCTCTCGTGCGATCCGGCCCGTCATCGGCGCGGACTGAGATCCGTCGTCGTCGACGAGGTAGGCGGCGGCGCCCTCGGATTCCACCATCACCGAGGTGGCCTCGCCGTCGACCCAGACGACCGCGGCATGGTCATCGATGGCGATCCCGGGGCCGGGCAGACTCCCATCGGCGATCCAGCCGAGGAACGACTCCTCCCGGCCGGGTTCGCCGCGGAAGTGCGGGCAGACACTCCCTCGCAGGAATCCGAGCCCGTCGTCCAGCGGGGCGAGCGGACCGAAGGAGTCTGTCGATGAGGCCTCGAACCAGCAATTGGCTCCCGCACTGATGCCCGCGAGGATCGTCCCACCGGCCGCAGCTTCGCGCATGATCTCGTCGACTCCGTGCCGACGCCACAGGGCCAGCAGATTCGCCGTCGATCCGCCGCCGACGTAGACGAGGTCCATGCCCTCGAGCATCGCCGGGTCCTGGTACTCCCAGGGGCTATGTCCGAACAGAGAGAGCACATGGGTCTGTGCCCGTCCGGCGAACGCAGCTTCGAAGCGTGCGATGTAGTCGCGGCTGTCGCCGGAGGCGGTGGGGACGAAGCACACGTGTGGGAGGTCGGAACTGCTCCCCCGCCTCGGCGGCACCTGTGAGCGACTCTGCGCCTGTCGGCGGTCCTGTGCCATCTGGAGCAGAGCGTCGTCGATGGCTGAATCCCCGTTCTCCGACATCGAGAACCCGCCCCCGCCGAGGGCGACGATCGTTCCGCGGAAGTCAGCGTTCGCTGTCACGGGACGCGGTGCGTCCATTTCTCGGTGGCGAACTTCTCGTCGACGAGTTCCTGGGCCCGGTCGAGTTCCGCCTGGGTGTAGGTGCCGAAGCTGGCACCGTACCGGCTGGCGAAGGTGTCGGCCATGACGTCGATGATGTCCTTGCGGGCCTCACCGGTCTGGCTGCGCAGCGGGTCGACGCGTTTCTTCGCGCTCGCCACGCCCTTGTCGGAGATCTTCGCTTCGCCGATGCGCAGGACTTCGACCATCTTGTCGGCATCGATGTCGTAGCTCATCGTCGCGTGGTGCAGCAGTGTGCCGTCGCGCAGCCGCTTCTGCGCGGCACCGCCGATCTTGCCGCCGGTCGAGGAGATGTCGTTGATCGGTTTGTAGAAGGCTTCGACACCAAGGGTCTTCAACGCCGCGAGCACCCACTGGTCGAGGAAGACGTAGGACTCTTCGTAGTCGAGACCGGCGACGAGCGAGGGCGGGACGAACATCGAGTAGGTGATGCAGTTGCCGCCCTCCATGAACATGGCCCCTCCCCCGGAGATGCGGCGGACGACCTGCACGTCGTACTTCTCCACGCCCTCGGGCCGCAGTTCGTTGACGTAGGACTGGAAGGCGCCGATGACGGTGGCGGTGTCCTCCCATTCCCAGAAGCGCAGGGTCGGCTGACGGCGGCCGGCGGCGACTTCTTCGAGCAGCACCTGGTCGAGGGCGACGTTGAGCTGGGTGGGCAGCACCTCACCGCGGATGACCTGCCAGTCGAAGTCGGTGAAGTTCGCGGCCGAACCGAGGGCCCGCCGGACGACGGTGGCGATGTCGGCGGTGGAGAACCCATGCATCGCCAGTTCGGAGCCGTAACTTGCCAGGGCATCATCGAGACGGCGGCGCAGAGCGGCATTGTCGGCGGTGACTCTGGCGCCGACGAGTGCCGGGGCGAGGTCGAAATAGGCTTCCTCGGGTTCGAGGAAGAAATCACCCGAGATCTTCACGTCGGTGATCGTCCGACCGTCAGTGGTGACATCGGCGACGACGAGTTTGCCGCCGATGACCTTGTACTCGCCGTGGAATTCCTGCGTCTCGTTCGTCATGTCTCCCAACCTACTCTCCTGTCAGCGCGTTCCACAGAAAGCGGTAGCTCAGCGCTCGGGTGAACGCGGTCTGCTCGTTGTCCGAGGCGGCCGAGTGCCCTCCTTCGGTGTCTTCGAAGAACCACACGTTCTCAATCCCCTGCGCCTGCATTCGGGCGGCCATCTTCCTGGCCTGGACAGGTCCGACCCTGTCGTCCGAGGTCGCCGTCCAGAACAGCACCGGCGGGTAGTTCCGGTCGTCTTCGATGAGGTGGTAGGGCGAGAAACGACGGATGAATTCCCAATCCTCGGCGACGTCGGGGTCGCCGTATTCGGCCTTCCACGAGTAGCCGGCGCTGAGCTTCGTGTACCGGCGCATGTCGAGCAGCGGGACACCGCAGGAGACAGCGCCGAAGAGTTCGGGGTACTGGGTGAGCATATTTCCGACCAGCAGGCCGCCGTTCGAGCCGCCCGCGCAGGCGAGCTTCTTCGGGCTCGTCACACCGCGGTCGATGAGGTCGTGGGCGACAGCAGAGTAGTCCTCGTAGCAGCGCATCCGGTTCTCCCGCATCGCCGAGGTGTGCCATTCCGGGCCGTATTCGCCGCCGCCTCGGATGTTCGCCAGGACGTAGACGCCAGGACGGCTCAGCCAGCCGATGCCGACGACGGGTGAGTATCCGGGGGTGCGGCTGACCTCGAAACCTCCGTAGCCGTCGAGGAGGGTGGGGTTGTTTCCGTCGAGTTCGAGGTCCTCGGACCCGATCTGGAAGTACGGGATCTTCGTTCCGTCGGCGCTGGTGGCGAAGTGCTGTTCGACGTGGAGCCCTTCGGCGGAGAAGAGAGCGGGCGCGGATTTGATTACCTCGGGCTCGACTGTCATTGGCCTGGCTCCCAAGGATTTGGCCGACTCGGACTCGGCTGCTTCGGCGGTGCGAGTGTCTCCGGAATCGGTACCTCGGGTTCGGGTTCCAGCACCGAGGGTTCCATACGACAAGGTCGAGGGAGTGAGGAACCCGGTGCTGACCATCCAATAGTCGTTGGCCGTGTCGGGGTCGAATTTGTCGACTGCGCCGAGTCCGACCATATGGTTGGCGGGCACTCCGGGCAGTGTCGACGCGGAGAAGTCGTTGCGCAGGTCGAGGACGGTGAGCCTCGACTGGACGTCGGCGAGCAGTTCGAGAACGAGGTAGTCACGGGTGAAGGTGAAGGACTGCAGGGAGGTGTGGGCATCGGGGGCGAAGATCACCCGCGGGGCGATCCGGCCGGCCTTGACCTCGGCGATGTCGGCGACGGCGAGACCTCCGGCAGGAACCTCGGCGGTGGTGGCGGTCCAGGTCGACTGGGGGCGGAAGAGTACGAGGTCGCGTTCGAAACCGACTTCGACGTCGGTGGGGACGTCGACCGTGGTGAGCGCGTTCGACCATGCTTGGGGATCCGCCGGCAGCGAGCCGTCGGCCGCCCTGATGTCGTCGAGGTCGACGAAACTCAACCGGGAGTTGAAGAAGTCGAGGGCGTCGATGATGACGGCGCGGTCTGTGGTCTCTTCGCCGGGCCGCACATCGCTGCCGACGAAGATGGCGACGTGGTCGCGGGGAACCTCGGCGACGATCGGCGCCTCGGCGATGTCCTGTCCGCGCCGCAGCACGCGGGCTTGGCGTGGATAGGAGGAGGTGGTCAACGAGTCGTCGTCGGTCTCCGTCGCCACGAGGACAGTGTCATCGTCGAGCCAGGCCAGTCGGGTCTTCGCGGCGGGAATGTCGAAACCGCCGTCGACGAATCCTTTGTCGACGAGGTCGAATTCGCGGACGCGGCGTGAGTCTCCTCCGTCGGGTGAGAGGAGGACGAGGGCGCGGCGGTTGTCGCTGCGGCGGACCATGGCGCCGGCCCAGACCCAGGCGGTGTCCTCGCGGGCGGCGAGTTCGTCGATGTCGAGGAGGATCTCCCATTCTGGGGTATCTGTGCGGTAGCTGTCCCAGGTGGTGCGTCGCCACAGTCCCTTGGGATTGGTCTTGTCGCGCCAGAAGTTGAAGAATTGGTCCCCGCGTTTGGTGACCATCGGGATCCGGTCGTCGGAGTCGAGCGCGGTGCGCAGGTCGCCGGCAATGGAGTCGAAGAGGTCGTCGTGGAAACGAGCGAGCGTCTTCTGGTTCTGGTCCTTGACCCAGGCGAGCTGGTCGTCACCGTGGATGTCTTCGAGCCAGAGGTTCTCGTCGTCGGGCATCTCGGCTTCGGTCGGTTCAGTGCTCGTCATCGGGCCTGTCGATGTGGGGTCGTCATCACGCATGATGCCCATCCTAGTGATCGGACAGCTCAGTGATCTGTGTGGTCATGAATACAGTGCTGCCGAGGGCTGCAACATTTCACCGGGCGGCGGTCGAATTCGCCGACGGACTATCGTCAGCGGCACGTCACCTGGCCGAGCGATGCATCACGAGGCCGGGACGTCCGTTCGGAGCCTTGGGACCATGGCCGAGCTCCATGAAGCCGAGGCTCGTGTAGAGGCGGCGGGCGGGGCTGTCGATATCATCGGTCTGCAGCCAGCAGTCGTAGCCGTCGACTTCTTGCAGCCAGACTTCGAGCGTGCGCCGCCCGATTCCGCGGTCGCGGAGGTTCGGATCTCGGGCGAGGAGGTTGAGCGCGAACGTCGCTTCGAGGTCGAGGGAGTTCTCGCCGAGGCTGCTCTGCAGTTCGAACGCCCACGGATACTTCTGTTCTTCCCATTTCCAGTAGTGGCCGTAGGCGAAGGACGTCAGTCGGCCGTCGGTTCGAGTTCTGGTCAGGGCCATCAGCACCTGACCGTTGCGAACGGAGACATCGTAGACATCGGCGAAGAGCGCCGCGTATTCGGGATCTTCATTCAGGGGCGGTTCGGCGGCTGCTGCACGGTAGAGCTCTTCCACTTCGCCGCGCGGCGGGAGGACTCCCGACACGTCGGGGCCCGAGGGAACCGCATCCCAGTACGGTCCGAGGCCGGTGGGGAGCCCCCAGACAACGTCGACTGAGACAACGTCGACCGGGGACGTGGAGTCCAGATCTTCCGCCGGGGAGGGCCCGTTCGCCTCGCTCATGGCCATCACCCTAGCTGAGATGGGAGACGAGCAGTTGAACTTTCGGTGTCCACCGTCTGCCGCCCGTCTCACCGGAATCCGAGGTGCTTGCGGATTCCGGTGAGGAGCGACTCCTCGAGCGGACTCAGTGGTTCGTAGTCGGCGTCGTAGACGTCGACATTGACGGTGGTTCCGCCGACTCGCAGCGGTGGCGGCTGCTCGGCCCTGCGAATGTACCGCCAGGGAATGTGCACCTGCCACGTCGGGTCGCCGGTCTCTTCGTCTGCGGCCTCGACGGCCGGTGATGTCACGCCGGATTCAGCGGTCGGAGGAGCCCCCTCGACCTCGTCCGTCGGTGTCGTCGTCTCCCCGACCGTTGCGGTCGGTGGTGGTGTTCCAGCCTCAGCGGCTGGCGGGTCGGTCGATGGTGGGTCAGAACCGACCGCCAGGTTCAGCGGACTGGTTCCCGCCGAGTCCGGCGGACCAGTTCCCGCCGGAACCCCCGGCGGCGCGGTCGACCCTTCGACGATCTCACCATGGACCCAACCCGGATCAGGCTCACTGATCGGTCTCGTGCGCGAACGGTAACGGTGACCCGTAGGCGTGACCACCTCAAGCCCATCCGGGGTCGCATTGTGGCGCCACCCCGCAAGTTCCTTCACATAATTGCAGGCCGCACACAAACCGGACGAATTCTCCCAATCGGTGTCTCCACCGTCGGCGAAGGACACCACGTGATCAGCCTGCTTGATCGCAGCCTCACACCACGGCGAACGACACACATCATCACGCATAACAACCATGCGCCGAAGCAGACCAGCGAACTCCCTGCGGCGTGAGTCCATGCGCACAAGCTGTCCATCCTCCGGCCGGGTATAGAGACGACGCAGGAACACCGCGGCATCGTTCTCAGCCACGAAGTCACGCGCCGCCTTGGCCGGAATCGGACCGACCCCGGGGAACCATGCTGGCTCCTCCCCCGGTCCGAACAGGCTGCTGGCCTGCATGATGAGGTGAACCTCCGTCGGCACAGCCGCAGCCGACTCCTGCCCGGTCAGGCGCTCAACCAGCAGGTCGGCAGCAATCTGGCCCTGCGACCGCCCGTCGGCGTCGCCGGTGGCGATGACGGTTTGTGCCGACTTCTTCAGGTTCGCAAAGGCAGCAACCGCCTCCGGCATCGGCAGCAACGCAGTCAGATAAGCCATGTTGCCCGGAGCAGGACGCACACTCACCGACCGCTCCTGAACACACCGCTCCAAATGCTCAACCGCGGCCCGCTGATCGAGCTTCTGCGCCAACGCCCGCACCTCGTTCCCCAGACGCCTCACACCCACCACAGGCAGGCGCTCAGCCATACGCTCATCGAGCTCCTGCTTCTTCTCCCGCGGCAACCAGTCAGACTCCTTGGCCACCACCCGCGCCTTCTCCTCGGAGATGACGCCACCCTTCATCGCCTGATACGTCTTCGGCAGATCCATCAGCAGGGTACGGGAGAACTTCAACAGGGCAGCACCCCGCGAACGCGAGACCTTCCTCGCCAAAGCCACCTCAGCACCAACACCGCGACCCTGCTTCCTACTGACCACACCATCCTCGGCTTCGCGATTGCGGCGAAGCATATCGAAAGTCAGAGTCTCACGCGCCTGCGCCGCAGCACTCGCCGAGTTCAGTTCCTCAAGCGCAGTGATACGGTCGATGGCCTCTTCCTCAGTCGTCGCCGGCGGCAATTCGGACAGGCTACGACACCACCGATGAATCTCGGTGACAACGTCCGGAACCTGCTCTGCTTCCATACCCACCACACTAGAGGTCGCCACTGACACGAGATTTCGAGCCAGCATACCCCCAGGTCAGAGCCTAATCATGACGTCAGAACTGAATCGTGAATTCAGGGCGTAATCGTGACCTCAGCTCAGCTCTTCGCCGGTCGTCTCTCTGGCGAGCACTCCCATGAGCACCACTGCGACGACGACCAGCACTCCCGTGAGAACGAAAGTCAGCGTGAGCCCGAGCACGGGCCACATGAACGTACCGAAGACGATCGGAGCGATTCCCGTCGCCAGTCGCGATGCCGCCGAAGCCCAACCGAAGCCGGACCCGCGCAGCCGGGTCGGGTAGAGCTCGGAGACATAGGTGTAGAGCGTCGGGATCGCGATCTGGATGACGAAGCCGAAACCGATGATCGCGGCCTTCGCCGACCACGTCAGTTCGGTGCCGGAGGCTTCGATGAATACGGCGGATCCGACGAGGAGGATCGCAGCCAGAATCGACGAGACCCCGAGAACCCACTTGCGTCCGAATCGTTCGACGATGAGCGCAGAGACGATCACACCGAGGATGCCCACCCCGGTCATCGACCCGGTGACGAGGAATGCCGCCTGATCGGCCAGCCCCTGCTTCTTGAGGATCCCCGGCAGCCATGTCAGTGCCGCGTAGTAGACAAGGAGGACGGAGACGAAGAGCGACCAGGCGACGAGCGTCGTCTTCGCGGAGTGCTGCCACAGCTGCACCAGCTGGCCGGTGGCCGCACGCAGCTGGCCGCTGACCTTCGGCCCCGCGGCTGTGTTCGGCGTGGTCAGCGATGGTGGGTGCCCCGCGTCCGAGGTCGCAGCGCGCTGCTCAGCGACGGATTCCGACAACGTCTGCCCGGCCCCCGCCTTCCCAGCCGTATCCTGCCCTTCTCCCGAGCCGCCGACCGGTTCGTGGGTCCATTCGGTGACCTGTGCGCCGGTGCGCTCGACCAGCCGTTCGATGATGGCGTCGGCTTCGGCATACCGGCCGACCGAAGCGAGGTAGAGAGGTGATTCCGGAATTCCAAACCGCACGGCCACCGTCAGCAGCGCGGGCACGATCATGACGAGCATGATCAGTCGCCAATCCCCGACTCCCAGCAGGTAGGCCGAGACGAAGGCGCACAAGGACGCTCCGATCGGCCACCATCCGTCCATGGCAGTAAGGACGCGCCCGCGGTGGCGGCTGGGAGTGAACTCGCCGACCAGCGCGTAGTCGACGGGGATGCATCCGCCGAGTCCGAATCCGGCGAGGAACCGGAAGAGGATGAACCACCCGAAGGCAGGTGCGAAGGCTCCGGCGACCGTGAAGACCGAGAATACGAGGAGCGTGAGAGTGAAGGCCTTCTTCCGACCGATGACATCGGCGATGCCGCCCCAGATGAAGGCACCCAGCGCCATCCCGATGAGGTTCGCCGTGGCGATCCACGCGGCCTGTCCGACGCTTAAGTCCCAATAGTCGCTGAGCAGCGGGATGAGGAACCCGTTGAGGGCGACGTCCCACGCGTCGAACATGAAACCGAGCCCGCCGATGATGAAGATGGCACCCTGGGTGCGCCACTTCCATGGCAGGTGAGCGATGACTTCAGAGGCTGTCGGAACCGACGCCGAGGTGGTGGTGTGCACGAGGACACAGTACCCCAATTAACGCATTGTTGAGTAAAACTACTGCGAGGTGGAATTCGACTTACTTCGTCCACCGCACAAGCCACCGCCGTTGAATACGGTTCGGCCCAGTCTGCGTTGGATAGCTCGCTTCAGAAACCGAGCTATCCGACGCAGACTGGGCCGTCGTAGCAGACTGGGCCGTCGTAGCAGACTACGCCGTCACAGCAGGCCGGTCCGCTTCCAACCGAAGCCAGTGCCAGACCCTCAGGCCAGGCGCACCAGCCAGTTGTTCGTGTCCTCGGCGCGACCGTACTGGATGTCGAGCAGCGTCTTGCGCAGCTCCATCGTCTTCTCGCCTGCGATCTCACCCTGGTCGATGGTGAAGTCATCGGACACGAGCTTGCTGATCGGCGTGATCACCGCAGCGGTGCCGCAGGCGAAGGCCTCGACGATCTCGCCGCTGGCGGCTCCCTCGCGCCACTCCTCGACGGAGATCCGGCGTTCCTCGGGCTCGAGTCCCAGCTGCGGAGCCAGGTCGAGAAGCGACCGGCGGGTCACCCCGTCGAGGATCGAATCGCTCAGCGCCGGGGTGAGCAGCTTGCCGTCCTTGGTCACGAGCATGAGGTTCATGCCGCCGAGCTCGTCGATGTACTTGTTCTCTTCGGAATCGGTGAAGAGCACCTGCTGACAGCCCTTGGCGACCGCCTCGTTGGTCGGCACCAGCGACGACGCGTAGTTGCCGCCGCACTTGGCGAAGCCGGTGCCGCCGGCGCCGGCGCGCTTGAGCTTCGGCGACAGCCAGATCGACAGCGGCTTGATGCCGCCGGAGAAGTACGGCCCGGCAGGCGATGCGATGACGTAGTAGTCCACCTCGTGGCTGGCCCGCACGCCGAGGAACCGCTCCGTGGCGATCATGAACGGACGCAGGTACAGGCTCGACTCATCGGCTGCCGACTCCGGCGTCGGAACCCAGGCCTGGTCGAGAGAGACCAGCGCCTTGAGCGATTCGATGAAGTCCTCTTCGCTCACCTGCGGCAGCGCGAGGCGTTCGGCGGACTTGTTGATCCGCGCGGCGTTGCGCTCGGGGCGGAAGGTCCAGACCGATCCGTCGGCGTGACGGTAGGCCTTGAGGCCCTCGAAGATCTCCTGGGCATAGTGGAAGACCGCAGCGGCCGGGTCGAGGACCAGCGGCCCGTAGGGCTTGACCTCGTGTGCCTGCCAGCCGTCATCGATCGTGTATCGGATGTGCGCCATGTGATCGGTGAAATACTGGCCGAAGCCGGGATCCTTCTTGATGTTCTCTCGCACCAGCTCGGGTTGCGGCTGGAGATTCTTAAGAACTCTAAATTCAGTCATCGGAACTCTCTTCTCATGTGTGATGAGTGACACTGTCAGGGTAGTCCATCACCCCGGCGCGCGTCGCACCGGGGCGATGTCCCCATCGACCCTGCAGTCGGGGGCTTTCTGCGTTCGGATCCGAGCCTCGCCGAGGCGGCTCAGCCGTGAGTTCGTCCGCTCGCCGAGGCGGCCGGATCGTCCACGTCCACGTCAACGAGCGTGGCGAGGATCCGCGGCCTCAGCCGAGGCGTGCAGCGATCGCGTCGCCCACCTCCGCGGTGGAGCGCTTGGTTCCGTCGCGCTCGGCCAGGTCGGCTTCGACGGCGTCCTCGATGGCCTTCGCCACGACCTCGAGACCGAGGTGGGAGGCCATGAGCGCTCCCGAGAGGATCGACGCCGTCGGGTCGGCGATCTGCTTCCCGGCGATGTCCGGGGCCGATCCGTGGATCGGCTCGAACAGACTCGGTGCCGTGCCTTCGACATTGAGATTGCCCGAGGCGGCCAGACCGATTCCGCCGGTCACCGCAGCGGCGAGGTCGGTGAGGATGTCGCCGAAGAGGTTGTCGGTGACGATGACGTCGTACCGTTCCGGGTTCGTCACCATGTAGATCGTGCACGCATCGGTGTGCTCGTAGTTGACGGCCACCTCGGGGTATTCCTCGCCGACCTTCTCGACGACGCGACGCCACAGATGTCCGGCATGGACCATGACGTTGTGCTTGTGCACGTAGGTGAGCTTCTTGTTCCGAGCCTGCGCGCGCTCGAAGGCGTCACGCACTGCCCTCTCGACGCCATACCAGGTGTTGACCGAGACCTCGGTGGCGACCTCCTGCGGAGTGTCGGTGCGCACCGATCCGCCCGATCCGGTGTACGAGCCCTCAGTGCCCTCGCGGACGACGACGAAGTCGATCTTCCCAGGATCCGCCAGCGGACTGGTCACGCCGGCGAAGAGCTTCGACGGTCGCAGGTTCACCGCGTGGCCGAGCCCGAAGCGCATCTTGAGGATGACGCCGCGCTCGAGCACGCCCGACGGCACCGACGGATCGCCGCATGCGCCGAAGAAGATGGCGTCGTGCCTGCGCAGCGATTCGAGCTCCTCGTCGGTGAGGGTCTCACCGGTCTCGTGGTAGCGCTGGGCGCCCACGTTGTAGTCGGTGAGTTCGAGTTCGACGGGCTCGCCCGACACCTCGATGGCACGACGGAGGACCTTGAGACCTTCGGGGACGACCTCGTTGCCGATTCCGTCGCCGGGCATGACTGCGATTGAGAACTTCATGGTGACAGAATAGGCCGCCATCTCACCATGCAACTAGGTCGTCCTACTATCCGGACAGCAGCCGGCCGAGCTGGGCAACACCCGAACCCGGGCCACAGATCCGACGCGCGCCCTCACCAGAACCCTCGCCGACCTGCCGGAAATCCCGCTCCACGGTCACCACCATGAACAATTTCACGTCCCAAACCGCGTTGGCGGCTACAAAACTGCCGCGCAAGAGACGAAGATGGAATATAGCACCCCAAACCCCGTGGGGGCCGCCACTGTCCAGCCCCGAGAGAAAGTCGATCATTGACCGAAACCATCCGCAATGCCCGTGCCGCAGCCCTGCCCGCCAAACTCTCCCGGTCATGGCTGCTCGTCAACGCCGCGAAGGAGGAGATCTTCACTCCCGCGCAGACCTCGGAAGCGGATTCGGTGATCTTCGACCTCGAGGCCTCCGTCGCCGATGACAAGAAGCTCGACGCTCGCGACAACGTCGTCCGCGCCCTCGACAACGGCATGTCCGCCTGGGTGCGCATCAACAAGATGGAATCCGAGTTCTGGGACGACGACCTCGCCGCGATCGCCATGCTGCCCGGCCTGCGCGGAGTCATGCTGCCCGAGACCGAACGCCCCGAGCAGGTCTCCTACACCGCCATGCGCGCGAAGGCGGGCCTGCCTGTCATCGCGCTCCTCGAATCCGCGCGTGGTGTGGAGAACGCCACGAAGATCGCCGAGGCGCCCGGAACGTTCCGCCTGGCCTTCGGCACGAATGATTTCCGCAAGGACACCGGGTTCTCCGACGATCCGATGGCTCTGTCCTATGCCCGTTCCCGGCTGACCATCGCCTCCCGCATGGGCGGCCTGCCCGGCCCGATCGACGGCCCCTCGGCCGCCGATGCCGACGATGACAAGGTCTGGGCCGACGCCGAGGTGACCCACATGATGGGCATGACGGGCAAACTCGTCCTCACCGTCGACCAGGTCAACACCCTCAACGAGGCGATGAGCCCGAGCGAGGACGAACGCGACTGGGCCCGACAGATGCTCGAGGCCGCCGAGGGCGGATCCGAGATCACCGACGGCTCCTACCTGCCGCGTCTGGCGCGTGCGAAGAAGATCGCGTCCCTGGCCGACACCTACGGCCTCTGGAACGCTTGAGTCCGGAGCCGCAGGCCCACCGGGATCACCGGACCCACATCCGCCCGCCCGTATGGGCACTGTGGGCGACGGCCCCGGCGATTCTCCTCGTCCTCGCCTTCGGTCTGTGGCTTCGACTCGACTCCGTCGGCCCGACACCGATCGATGAGGCCTGGCTCCACCTCGTCGGGCTCGTCCCCGATACCGTGCCGTACTGGGCCGCGGTCACCTTCGCCGAGGTGGGCGGAGGCGTCGGAGCGATCATCTGCACCGGCCTGCTCGCTGCCGCCTTCGTCATCCTCCGTCGCTTCCGCGCGGCCGTGTATCTGGTCACGACGATGGCCCTCGGCATCGCACTCTCCGAGGGCATCAAGGCACTCGTCACCCGCATCCGGCCGACCGAACAGCTCTACGACTCGCTCGGCTGGTCCTATCCTTCGGGACACTCGATGGGGGCGGCGGCCCTGGCGACGGCACTCGCAATCATCGCCACGAGGTCTGCCCTGCAGCAACGCGCCCTACGTGGCCCGGACGCTCGGCCCGATTCGGCGGCCTTGGCCACCCCTGACGCCCAGCACCGGCTGCGGCTCGGTTTCCATTGGTCCCAGCTGCTCGCGCTCACATGGATGCTCACGATGATGTGGTCGCGTACCGCTCTGCAGGTCCATTGGCTCACCGACACCATTGCCGGGATGCTCATCGGCATCAGTGCCGCGATCCTCGCCGATGAACTGTGGACCCTGGTGACGAAAAGGGCCCGCTCACCCCTCCTCGAGAAGTGAACAGGCCCTGATCGGTTCTGCGCGTCGGCGCTGCGCCTGAAGCTCAGTCCTCCTGCAGCGAGACGCCGGTGAACGCCGAGGCGTTCACTGCGCCGGCGACGGCCTTGACGACCTCGTCGGAGACGACGGAGTCCACGGCGAGCACGGACAGCGCCTCATTGCTCGTCGAAGCCGGCGAGACCTGCATGCCGGCGATGTTGACGTCGTTGGTGCCCAGCGCCAGGCCCAGCTGACCGATGATGCCGGGACGGTCCTCATAGCGGAAGATGAGCAGGTTGTCGGTCAGCTCGATCTCGAGCGAGTAGCCGTCGACCTCGGTGAGCTTCTGCACGAGCTTCGGCCCGGTCACGGTGCCCGCCACGGAGATCCGCTGTCCGGTGCTCGTCGTCGCCGTCAGGCGGGTGATGTTGCGGAAGGATTCGCAGTACGGGTCGGTGACGAGCTCCACGCCGATGCCGCGCTCTTCGGCCAGCAGGGGTGCGTTGACGTAGGAGACCTGGTCGGACACGACGTCCTTGAACAGGCCCTTGAGCGCCGAGAGTTTGAGGACGGAGACATCCTTATCGGCGATCTCGCCGTTGACCTCGACCTTGAAGTGCGTGACCGAGGAGTCGGCCAGCGCGTTGACGACGCGGCCGAGGCGTTCGGCCAGCGGGATGCCCGGGCGCACGTCCTCGTGGATGGCGCCACCGGCGACGTTGACCGCGTCGGGGACGAGTTCCCCGGCCAGAGCCTTGCGCACGGACTTCGCCACGGCCACTCCGGCTTTCTCCTGCGCCTCATGCGTCGAGGCACCCAGGTGCGGGGTGACGTTGACGGCGTCGAGGTCCATGAGCGCCGAGTGCTCCGGGGGTTCGACGTTCCACACGTCGATGCCGGCTCCGCCGACCTCACCGGACGCGACCGCCTCGGCGAGGGCCTCTTCGTCAATGATGCCGCCGCGGGCGACGTTGATGAACCGGGCACCGGGCTTCGCGGCCTTGAACTGCTCGGTGCTGATCATGCCGATCGTCTCGGGCGTCTTGGGCATGTGCACGGTGACGAAGTCGGACACGGCGAGCAGTCCGGGCAGGTCGAGGACCTCGACGCCCATCTGGGCTGCGCGGGCCTGCGTGATGTAGGGGTCGTAGCCGACCAGGCGCATGCCGAAGGCCTTCGCCCTCTCGGCCACGAGGCCGCCGATGCGTCCGAGGCCGACGATGCCCAGCGTCTTTTCGTAGAGTTCGACGCCGGTGTACTTCTTCCGGTTCCACTCCCCCGCCTTGAGCGAGGTGTTGCCGGCGCCGAAGTAGCGTGCGGATCCCAGGATGTGGGCCATGGTCAGCTCGGCCGCGGAGATGATGTTCGACGTCGGTGCGTTGACGACCATGACACCCGCCGAGGTGGCTGCGGGGACGTCGACATTGTCGAGTCCCACGCCGGCGCGGGCGATGACCTTGAGGTTCTTCGCGGCACCGATGGCCTCCGCGTCGACCTGCGTGGCCGAGCGGACGAGGATCGCGTCGGCATCGGCGATGGCGGGCAGGAGCTGGGATCGGTCAGCGCCGTTGGTGTGGCGGACCTCGAAGTCTCCTCCGAGAGCTTCGATGGTGGCCGGTGACAGTTCTTCGGCGATGAGCACGACGGGCTTGGGCACTGATTTCCTCCTGTTGCGTCCGGGACGTGTCCATCTTATGAGACTTTGTGAAGGCTTTCACAAGGTCTCAGATTCTGGGAAGACTGCTCAACAGAGCGCCGGACGACCCTCCCCGCTCAGAACCCGTTCGGCGAATACGGTGCCCGGCCGAGGCTGAACATCGCGCTCGCGAGCACGGCTGCCCCGGGTGTCTGCTCGTCGATGCGTCCGGCGCGGGCGAGGATGACGGGATCGGCGCCGCCGAAGTACAGCGATCCGAGCTCGGCGATGCCCAGCCCCAGATCTGCCGGCGTCGATTCGGACGCGGGAGTCACCTCGGCGCTCTCACCGTCCGAGGCGATCGTGAACCGACCCCCGGCGAGGTCGAGGGAATCGTCGACGTCGATCGTCAGGGTGCCGGGCACGTACCAGGGCCGGGCCTCGAGGGCGGCCTTGACGTCGAGGATGCGGATCCAGATGTTGTCCTCGGTGGCCACGGTCTTCACGCGCCTCGAATCGGTGAGCAGCCACGGCAGCGGCGAGTATTCGGCGGATTCGCCGAAGGTCACCCGGGTGGACAGGTCGATGGCGGCGAGGAACGACCACAGGGAGGCATACGCGGCATCGGTGACGGCGACGAAGTCGATGATGTCCACGGTCGGCGGGGTCTTCGACCATCCGGCGAACTTGTAGGACACATAACCGTCGGGCTCACCCTGCTCGTCGAAGTGCAGGGCGGCACGCACACCCCGGTCCTCCTCACCGGTCTCGGTGTTGAGCGCCCCGGTGGCGCGTTCGATGTAGGTCTGCTGGCGCTGCATCGCTCCCGGCGAGGTGCGCATGAACCGGTCATAGATCTCCGGCGCCAGCTCTCGCAGTTCACTGGGCAGGCACATCTCGACGCGCCGGTCGGGTTCGCGGACCATCTTGAATCCCGGCGAGGTGTCGACCTCGATCGAATGCGACCATGTGGCCACTCCGAAGCCGAACCGCGAATAGATCCCGCCCTCGGTGGCGGTGAGTGCGGCGAACGGGTAGCCGTTCGCCTTCGCCTCGGCGAGGTCCGTGGTCATCATCGACCGCAGCAGACCACGCCGGCGATGCGTCGGGCGCACCGTGATCCAGGTGATGAGGTGCCCGGGCACGAGCCGTCCCCCGCCGACGTTGACGAGCTTCTCGAACCATGCGAACGTCGCCACCGGGATCGAGGAGTCGAGCCCGTGCTCGTACTCCTGATCCGCGTAGACGGCCGTGAGGTTGCGGCCATCGGCGATCGCCCGCTCGACACGATTCTTCAGCGCCTTGTCGGTCGACCGGGCGTCGTGGAAGCCCACGCTCGTCGAGGCGAAATACCCCTTCGTGCGCTCGTCCGGTTCTCCCGTGGACTCGTCGATGGTGGGCTTGAAGTCTTCGAATCTGTAATTCGTCACACATCCACAGTAGTCCAGATCACTTCGCGCGCCCATCCGCTGCTGCTCCTTCGTCACTGCGGCCGCACCACTGTCTGCCGCGTCACAGAGGCCCTCCAAACTTTGCCCAGGCGTCAATCAGGCGCATAATTGTTGAGCAGTTCGGCGATCCCGAACGCCGACAACCCATCCGCGACCACGAATCGAAGGATCCGCCGTGCCTGAAGACCCACCAGAGCCGAGCCATCGCTCGGACACCGTCTGGTCCCGGCTGCGACGTTCCCGGCCGGCGATGATCGGGCTCGGGCTCGTCGTCCTCTTCGTCGCTCTCGCCGTCCTCGCCCCGGTCTTCTCCGCGATCACCGGCAACAGCCCGTATGCCTACAATCCGGATCTGCTCGGTCCCGACACATCACCGGCGGGCCACCTCGGCGGCGTCAGCCCGCAGCACTGGTTCGGTGTCGAACCCCGCACCGGGCGCGACCTGTTCGCCATCGTGTCCTACGGCGCCCAGGTGTCACTGCTCATCGGATTGGCCGCGACCGTCGTCTCCGTCGCCGTCGGCGTGGCAGTGGGACTCATCGCCGGCTTCTACGGCGGCATCGCCGACCGCCTGCTCTCGCGGCTGACCGACATCATCTTCGGCTTCCCCTTCCTCATCTTCGCCATCGCCCTGTCCGCCACGGTTCCCGCGAGCTTCCCCCGCCCTCTGCTGCTCATCCTCGTCATCGGGCTCTTCGGCTGGCCGTCCATCGCCCGCGTCATCCGCAGCGAGACCCTGTCCCTGCGCGAACGCGGATTCGTCCGCGCCGCGGCCGCCCAGGGCACGGGCAGCAGACGCATCATCGTCCGCGAGATCGCCCCGAACATCCTCGCCACCGTCATCGTGTTCACGACGGTGTCGATTCCGGGCAAGATCGGCGCCGAGGCGGCCCTGTCCTTCCTCGGGGTCGGCGTCAATCCGCCCACCCCGTCCTGGGGACGGTCGATCTCCGATGCGATCAGCTGGGTCCAGGTCGACCCCATGTATCTCATATTCCCGGGCATGGCACTGTTCCTCGTCACGCTCGGATTCAACATGTTCGGAGACGGACTGCGCGATGCCCTCGACCCAGCGGACCGCGGGAACGAGAACGCCGCGACAGCCGATCCGATGAGCGCAGGAGGCCAGCCGTGATCCGAGCGAAATTCATCGCCTCCCGCACGATCGGGGCGATCCTCGTCCTCCTCATCATCGCGGCCGCATGTTTCGCGATCTTCTACCTCATGCCCTCGAATCCGGCCCAGTACTCGTGCGGTAAGCCGTGCTCTCCGGACAGGCTCGCCGAGGTGGAGTCCTACCTCGGCGTCGATCAGGCCTGGTGGAAGCAGCTCTTCGACTTCCTCGGCGGCATCGTCACCGGTCGCACCTTCGGTTCGGGAGCAGCCGCGATCCACTGCGACGCTCCGTGCTTCGGATACTCGTTCCGGCTGCGCGAATCGGTCACCGACCTCATCGTCTCCCGCCTGCCCATCACCCTGTCTCTGACTCTCGGCGCCGCCGTGCTCTGGGCCGTCGGCGGCATCGCCGCCGGTCTCATCGCCTCACTCAAGCGGGGCACCTTCACCGACAGCGCGGTGATGGGGGCGGCGATCACGGGAATCTCCGCACCGACCTACCTGCTCGGCCTCCTCGGCGTGCTCCTCTTCGGGTTCACCCTCAACGTGGTGCCGATCGGCGGCTACATTCCGCTGACGGAGAACCCGGCGATGTGGGCCTTCCACCTCATCCTGCCGTGGATCGTGCTCGCGATCGCCAACGGAGCGATCTACGCTCGGCTCACCCGCGGGCAGATGCTCGAGGTGCTCGGTCAGGACTACATCCGCACGGCCAGGGCGAAGGGACTGTCCGAGACCGTCGTCATCGGCAAGCACGGGCTGCGCAACCTCGTCGTGCCGTTGACCACGCTGTTCGCCATCGACGTCGGCGGACTCTTGGGCGGGGCCGTGATCACGGAGAAGGTCTTCGCCCTCGGCGGCGTCGGCACTCTGCTGCTCGAGGCCGTCTCCAGCCTCGACATCCAGGTCATCGTCGGGGTCACCCTCTTCGCCGCCGCCATCGTCATCATCGCGAATCTGCTCGCCGATCTCAGCTATTCGCTCCTCGATCCGAGAATCCGGGCAAGCCGATGAGGCCACTCTCCGTCTCCGCCCGCAGTCTCACCCCACCGACCCCTGCCACACCTCAGATGAGAAGGACCACCATGAAGAGATCAGCGCTCGTCGCGGCCAGCCTTGCCCTCGGGCTCGTCCTCACCGGATGCAATGCGAACCCCGAATTGAACGACGATTCCCAGGCCAACACACTCGGTGAGACCCACAAGGGTGGGACGCTGAGCATCTTCAGCGAGGACCCCGACATCGATTTCGATCCGGGCAAGAGCCAGGGACTGGCGATCACCTCGCTCGGGCTCGTCCTCCGCCGTCTGACCACCTGGGACATCCAACCGGGCAAGGAGGCGAAGGTCGTGCCGGATCTCGCCACCGACACGGGCAAGGCCAGCGACGACGGCAAGACGTGGACGTTCACGCTCAGGGACGGGCTGAAGTACGAGAACGGCAAACCGATCACGACCGCCGACATCAAGTACGGTCTCGAACGCTCCTTCTCGACCGAGCTCTCCGGCGGTCTGAGCTACCACAAGTCGGTCCTCGAAGGCGGATCGGACTACAAGGGCCCGTTCACCGGCAAGGACCTCGACTCGATCGAGACCCCGGATGAGAAGACGATCGTCTTCCACCTCAATTCCGCGTTCGGCGACTTCCCGTGGATCGCCTCGATGCCCGCGTTCTCCCCCGTGCCGAAGGACTCCGACGACCCCGGCAAGTACGGTCAGGACCCCGTCGCCTCTGGCCCATACAAGGTCGAGTCGAACAAATCCGGAGCCGAGGCGGTGCTCACCCGCAATGACGAGTGGAACGAGGATACCGACCCGGTGCGCACGGCCGGACCCGACAAGGTCGTGTTCAAGCTCGGGCAGGACGCCTCGGTGACCTCGCAGGCGCTCATCTCCGACTCCGGGGATGCGAAGAACGGCTTCTCGGCCAGCTTCGTGCCCGCCTCGCAGCTGGCACAGGTGCAGAACGATGCGAATGCGAAGTCGCGGCTGGTCACCTCGGGGCCGGGGGCGTTGGCCTACCTCGCGATGAACAACACGTCGAAGGGCCTCGACGACGTCAAGGTCCGGCAGGCGATCAACTATGCCGTCGACAAGAACACGTACCGCATCGCCGGCGGCGGCGAGATCGCCGGCGACTACGCCTCGACGCTCATCACTCCGGGGATCCCCGGACGCCAGGACTACGACCTGTACAAGGCCGATCCGGGCGGCGACGTCGAGAAGGCGAAGTCCCTGCTCAAAGAGTCGGGTGCGAAGCTCGGCACACTCAAGCTGCTGGTGAAGAACGATGCGACTTCAGTGGCCCAGGCCGAGGCGATCCAGGAGGCCCTGGCCCGCGTCGACATCAAGACGACGATCAAATCCGTCGATACGAACACGTATTCGGCCGATGCCACGGCGAACAAGCCCGACTATGACCTCGTGCTCGGGTCCTGGCAGCCGGACTTCCCCTCAGCCAACGGCAATATCCAGCCGCTCTTCGACTCCTCGCAGATCGGCAACGGCAACTTCAACCTCTCGCGGTACGAGAACAAGGACGTCGACGCTCTCATCAAGAAGGCCACCGAGACCGTCGATCCCGCCGAAGCGCAGAAGGTGTGGGCCGAGGCCGACAAGACGATCATGGAGGATGCGCCGATCGTTCCGCTCATCTACACGAAGAACTCGTTCCTGCACGGTTCGAACGTCGAGAACTTCGTCATCGGCGACTTCCCGGCCTACCCCGTGTACTTCAAGGCATCGCTGAAGGGCTGAGCGTCGATGTCAGAGATCGCAGCGGCACTGCGCTACGAGGGACATTCGGTGTCCTTCGGCGCGCGTGAGATCACCCGGGACGTCTCCTTCGACCTCGTCCCGGGATCGGTCCTCGCCCTCGTCGGCGAGTCCGGTTCGGGCAAATCGGTGACCGCGCTGGCCGCTCTCGGCCTCGTGCCGGGAGCAAGCCAGACCGGGTCCGTGGTCCTCCACGGGCAGGCGGGTGCGGGCGGCCAGGCAGGTGGGGCTGAGCCCGGCCAGGCGGATGCGGGCGGAGAGTCGGCTGGGCGGGGCGCTGATGTCGACCTCGTCGGCCTTGACGCAACCGAGCTGCGGCCGATCCGCGGCGAACGCATCGGCGTTGTGTTCCAGGAGCCGATGGGCGCGTTCAATCCGATGTTCCGCGTCGGATCCCAGATCGCCGAGGCGGTCCGTGCCCATGCGAAGGACACCGGGGCCGGGTCAGAGAACAGCGCGTCGACCAGCGATCGCGTCGCCGCTCAGCTGCGCAAGGTCGGCCTGCCCGAACCGGACCGGATCATGCGCGCCTATCCGCACGAGCTCTCCGGCGGACAGCTGCAGCGGGCGATGATCGCGCTGGCGACGATCAACTCCCCGCAGGTCCTCTTCGCCGACGAACCCACGACGGCCCTCGACGTCACGGTGCAGACCGGGATCCTCGACCTGCTGCGCCGACAGGCCGATGAGGGGCAGGCCGTCCTCCTCATCACCCACGATATGGGTGTCGTCGCCGATGTCGCCGACCGGGTGGCCGTGATGAAGGACGGCAGCATCGTCGAAACCGGTGAGGTCGATGCGATCTTCGCTGCGCCGGCCCACCCCTACACGAAGGAGCTGCTGGCCGCGGTGCCGAGGCTCAGTTCGGTCGTCGGGGACTCTGCCGGCGCACGCCCCGCTGCGGCCTCTCCCACTCCGCCCCAATCCGCCACGACCTCTCCGGCAGCCGAGCTGCGCTCGGCGAGCGTCGTCCATCGCACTCCCGGTGGTGAACTCCGCGCCCTCGACGACGTCTCCCTCGTCGTTCCGGCCGAGACGATCATGGGTCTCGTCGGCGAATCCGGTTCGGGAAAGTCGACGATCGCGAATGTCCTCACCGGCGGTCAGGCCCTGGCCTCGGGTGAGGCGTTCGTCGCCGGTGAAGCGGTGACGACGAGGCCGAATCGTCGGCAGCGTCGGCGCCGTGCGAGCATCGGTGTCGTCTTCCAAGATCCGAGGGGTTCGCTCAACCCGCGCCGGTCCGTGGGCACGCAGATCGCCGAACCGCTGCGCGTCCACCGTGACCTCAGTGCGAAGGAGACGACGGCCCGGGTGCGCAGCCTTCTTGACGACGTCCGACTGCCCGCCGACTTCGCGGAACGCTATCCGCACGAGCTCTCGGGCGGGCAACGGCAGCGAGTCGCGATCGCCCGCGCACTGGCACTCGACCCCACCCTCCTCATCGCCGACGAACCGACCTCAGCGCTCGACGTCTCGGTCCAGCAGGGAGTGCTCCGACTGCTGAACGAACTGCACGAAGCACACGAGTTCGCCTGCCTGTTCATCAGCCACGACCTCGCCGTCGTCGAACAGCTCGCCTCCCAGGTCGTCGTCCTCAAGGACGGAGCGATCGTCGAGCAGGGTCCGAGCCGACAGGTGCTCACCGATCCGCAGCAGGCCTACACCCGTGAACTCATCGAGTCCGCACCGATCCCCGACCCGAAGATCCAGGCGGCAAGACGGGCGGCCCGGCTCGCCGCGTAGGGAGGCTGCCTCGGCGAACGATGTCGGTTCCGACGCGAACGAGCCCCGGACACCTTCTGGTGTCCGGGGCTCGTTCTTCCTCACACAGCCTCAGCTGGCGCGCGCGGGGCGCACGTCCGACGGATCAGACGCACAACCTCGGCGAGGGTGAGGGTGAGACTCAGCGAGCGGCAGTGCCCTCGGTGTAGTCGTCGTCGCTGTCCTTGAGCCAGGCGAACATCTTCCGCAGCTCACGGCCGGTGGCCTCGATCGGGTGCGTCTCTTCCTTGGCGCGCAGTTCCTTGAACTCCGGTGCGCCGTTCTTCTGGTCGTTCATGAAGCGCTCGGCGAACTTGCCGTTCTGGATGTCGGCGAGGACCGCTTCCATGTTCTTCTTCACGTCAGGGGTGATGACGCGAGGTCCGGCGACGTAGTCGCCGTACTCGGCGGTGTCGGAACAGGACCAGCGCTGCTTGGCGATGCCGCCCTCGACCATGAGGTCGACGATGAGCTTGAGCTCGTGGAGGACCTCGAAGTAGGCGATCTCCGGCTGGTAGCCGGCCTCAGTGAGGACCTCGAAGCCGTACTGCACGAGGTGCGAGACACCACCGCAGAGCACGGTCTGCTCGCCGAAGAGATCCGACTCGGTTTCCTCGGTGAAGGTGGTCTTGATACCGCCGGCGCGCAGGCCGCCGATGCCCTTGGCGTAGGACAGGACGGTGTCCCAGGCCTTGCCGGAGGCGTCGACCTCGACGGCGACGAGCACGGGCACACCGCGGCCGTCGACGAACTCACGACGGACCACGTGGCCGGGTCCCTTCGGGGCGACCATGATGACGTCGACGCCCTCGGGAGCCTTGATGTAGTCGTAGCGGATGTTGAAGCCGTGGATGAACACGAGGGTCTTGCCCGGTGCCAGCTGATCCTTGATCTCGTTGTTGAAGATCTCGGCCTGGACCTGGTCGGGTGCGGCGATGGTGATGACATCGGCCCATGCGGCCACCTCGGCGGGGGTGCCGACCTCGAGGCCTTCGGCCGTGGCCTTGTCGCGGCTGGGCGAGCCTTCCTTGAGGCCGATGCGGACTTCGGCGCCGGAGTCGCGCAGACTCAGAGAATGGGCGTGGCCCTGGCTGCCGTAGCCGATGACGGCGACCTTCTTGGCCTGGATGACGGACAGGTCGGCATCGTCGTCGTAATAGCGTTCTGCTGCCATAGTTCTAGCTCCTTATGAGTTCGGGGTGATGCCCCCATTGTTTCACAGTTCGGTACTGCTGTTCACTTATTGAGATCTCACGCGTTCCACGAAATGGAACGCGAAATCCTTCGCCGAGGCGGCCGATCGTCGCGATGGGATGCGGACTCGCCTGCGGGGATCGTCAGCCGCGCAGGGCGGAGGCGTTCAGCCGCGCGGGGCGTGATCATTCAACCGCGCAGAGCGCGGTCGGTGATCGATTTCGCCCCGCGGCCGATGGCCACGGTGCCCGACTGCACGATCTCCTTGATCCCGAAGGGCTCGAGGACCTCGCGGAGAGCATCGACCTTGCCGAGCTCTCCGGTGGCTTCGATGCTCACCGAGTCCGGTCCGACGTCGACGATCTTCGCGCGGAACATCTCCACCGCCGAGGCGACCTGCGGCCTGGTCGCCGCATTCGCCTTGACCTTGTAGATGATGTGCGCCCGCCGCACCGAGGTCTCGGGTTCGAGCTCGACGATCTTGATGACGTTGACGAGCTTGTTCAGCTGCTTCGTCACCTGCTCCAGCGGCACGTCGTTGACGTCGACGACGACGGTGATGCGGGAGAGCTCGTCGTATTCGGTCACGCCCACAGCGAGGCTGTGGATGTTGAAGCCGCGGCGGGCGATGAGTCCGGTGAAGCGGGTGAGCACACCGGGCTTGTTCTCGACCAGGACTGAGAGTGTGTGCCGGTTGTTCATTCCAGGCCTCCTTCGATCTGAGCCACGGAACGCACCGTGCCGTCTTCATCCGCGTCCGCCTCGGCGATCGCCGCCTCGGCCTCTTCTTCGCCCTCCCCGTCGAATTCGGGGCGGATGCCGCGGGCGTATTCGATCTCGTCGTTCGACACGCCTGCCGCGACCATCGGCCACACCATCGCATCCGGCGGGACCGTGAAGTCGAGGACGACGGGTCGGTCGTTGATCGACAGCGCCTTCTCGATCGCGGCGTCGACATCCTCGTTGCGGTCGACCCGCAGCGCTTCACAGCCGTAGGCTTCGGCGAGCTTGACGAAGTCCGGGATCCGGATCGTCTCGTGTCCGGTGTTGAGGTCGGTGTTGGAGTACCGACCGTCGTAGAACAGGGTCTGCCACTGGCGGACCATCCCTAAGGACGAGTTGTTGATGATCGCGACCTTGATCGGGATGTTGTTGAGCGCGCAGGTCGCGAGCTCCTGGTTCGTCATCTGGAAGCAGCCGTCGCCGTCGATGGCCCACACCACGCGGTCGGGCTGGGCGACCTTCGCGCCCATGGCCGCCGGCACGGAGTAGCCCATGGTGCCGAGTCCGCCGGAATTCAGCCATGACTTCGGACGCTCGAACTCGACGAACTGAGCGGCCCACATCTGGTGCTGTCCGACGCCGGCGGCGTAGACCGCCTCGGGGCCGGTGAGGGCGGAGATCCGCGAGATCACGTACTGCGGGTCGCAGAGCTCGCCGTGTCGGTCGTAGCCGAGCGGGTAGGTCTGCTTGAGGCGGTTGAGGAA
This sequence comes from Brevibacterium atlanticum, assembly GCF_011617245.1. Lineage (NCBI taxonomy): Bacteria > Bacillati > Actinomycetota > Actinomycetes > Micrococcales > Brevibacteriaceae > Brevibacterium > Brevibacterium atlanticum. Next base: position 2,856,909 of record NZ_CP050152.1, read on the forward strand.
GCGCCACCACGGCTCGCGCTGACGTTCGAGGGCCTTGGGGAACTTGCCGCGCAGCTCGCCCAGCATCTCGGCGAGCACTTCGCGCGCATCGCCGACGATGGCGACGTCGACCTCGCGGTTCTTCCCGATCTCGGCCGGGTCGATGTCGGCGTGGATGACCTGCGCGTCGGGGGCGAAGGAGTCGAGCTTGCCGGTGACGCGGTCATCGAAGCGGGCGCCGATCGCGATGAGCAGATCGGACTTCTGGAACGCGGTCACTGCGGGCACGCTGCCATGCATTCCGGGCATGCCCAGGTGGAGGCGGTGCGAGTCGGGGAAGGCGCCGCGGGCCATCAGGGTCGTGGCCACGGGGATGTTCGTCGCCTCGGCCAGGCGCAGCAGTTCCTTCTCGGCCTCGGAGCGGATGACGCCGCCGCCGATGTAGAAGACCGGCCGGGCGGCCTCGGAGATCAGCCGTGCGGCCTCACGGATCTGCTTGGCGTGCGGTTTGAGGACCGGGCGGTAGCCGGGCAGCACGGGCTCCTCGGGCCACACGAACGGCGCGGTGCCCGTCTGCGCGTCCTTCGTGATGTCGACGAGCACGGGTCCGGGACGGCCCGTGGTCGCGATGTGGTGGGCGTTGATGATGGCGGCCGGGATGTCCTCGGCCTTCGTGACGAGGAAGCTGTGCTTGGTCACCGGCATCGTCATGCCCACGATGTCGGCCTCTTGGAAGGCGTCGGTGCCGAGCAGGCTCGAGGCCTGCTGACCGGTGATCGCGAGCATCGGCACCGAGTCCATGTGGGCGTCGGCAAGTGCCGTGATGAGGTTCGTCGCACCGGGGCCGGAGGTCGCGATGCAGACGCCGAGCTTGCCCGAAGAGGCCGCGTAGCCCTCAGCGGCATGACCCGCACCCTGTTCGTGGCGGACGAGGATGTGCCGGATCTTCTCGGTCTCGAACAGCGGGTCATAGGTGGGAAGGATGGTCCCGCCGGGAAGCCCGAACACCGTGTCGACCTCGAGCTTCTCGAGGCTGCGGACGATCGCCTGGGCTCCCGTGAGGACCTCAGGGCCGGCTGCGCGACGAATACTGGACGGTGTGGCGGTGACCGGCGTGGCCGCGGGTTGAGTCCCCGTGTCCTTCGCGGTCGAGGGCTTGGCTGCCATCGATTCCTATCCTTCCTAGGTGTCCTTCTCGTCTTCACATGAAAAACGCCCCTCCGGTTTCGGTAGGGGCGCGCGGAACGTGTCGTCTGACAGGCTACGGAAGATCCGCGCGCTGGTGAATAACGACGACGAGAAGGTTGTTCATGGCTCAATAGTTCACCCCGGCAGATGGGGGTGTCAAACCTCGCAATCGATCGTCTCGGATCCTGGGATCATTGAGGATTGTCAAGTGAGACCGTCACCGAGGTGGCCCCGCCCACATCCCCGCCATGCGCGGAATTCAGCGGTGAGAGAAACGGGAAGCCCGGTTGCCGGATCCGTGGATTGTGTCACACCCCACGACTACGCTTGATTATCGTGCGTCCCCTCCTTCGGTTCTGGCCCGATCTCCGCTCCCGCATCGGCGTGTACGTTGTCGTACTCGTCCTCACTCTGCTGGCCAACGGCATCCAGCTCATCGTCCCCATCATCACCGGCCACATCATCGACGGCCCGATCGCCCACCGCGACCTGCAGGCGCTCTGGCTGCCCGTACTCGCCGTGCTCCTCATCGGCATCGGCGAGGCAGTCGCGATGTGGGCGCGAAGGATGATCATCGCTCCCGTGGTCTCCGAATGGGAGATCCGCTGGCGAGCGCGCCTGTTCGACCGGCTCCAGTACACCTCGGTGGCCGTCCACGATTCATGGGAGTCCGGTCAGCTGCTCTCGCGCGCGACGAACGACCTCTCCCAGCTGCGTCGATTCTTCGCCTTCGGCCTGCCGTTCCTGCTCTCGACTCCCGTCGTCATCGTCATCGGCACGATCATCCTCGTCGCCCTGCAGCCGGCCTTCGGACTCATCATGATCGTCATGGCGGTGCCGACGATCGTCGCGGTCGCGATCTTCGAACGTCGGTACCGGCTGGCCTCCCGCGCTTCGCAGGACGCGGTCGGCGAGATCGCCACCGATGTCGAGGAGTCCATCCAGGGCATCAGGATCCTCAAGTCCTTCGGCCGCTCCCCCTGGGCCGCCGAACGCTTCGGGCTGCTGTCGACGAAGTTCAAGAACCTCGAGATCCGCAAGGCGAAGCTCGACTCATGGTTCTGGAGCGTGCTCATCCTTCTGCCCACGCTCGCCCAGGTGGCGATCGTCGGCGTCGGCACGTGGGGCGTCGTCGCCGGGTGGACGACGATCGGCACGGTCGTGGCGGGCGTGACGGTCTCGATGGTCATGCGCATGCCCGTCGAGATGCTCGGATTCCTCCTCGCCGATGCGCTCATGGCACTCACGGCGGCGGGGCGCTATTGGGAGGTCATCGACATCCGCCACGACATCACGGACACCGGCGGCGGCATCGTCGATGACCCCGATGTCGGGAAGTACCGCGGTGAGCTGAGCTTCGACGACGTCTCCTTCCACTTCTCCGACACCGATCGGCTGACGCTGACCGGCCTCGATCTGCGGATCGACCCCGGTCAGACGCTCGCCCTCGTCGGGGCCACGGGTTCGGGCAAGACGACGCTCGCCTCCCTGGTCCCCCGGCTCCAGGATGTCACGTCCGGTGCCGTGCGCATCGACGGCCTCGATATCCGCGATCTGCCGGTCAACGAGCTGCGTCACCTCGTCTCGGTCTCCTTCGAGGATCCGATCCTGTTCTCGGCCTCGGTCGCGGACAACGTCGTCATGGGTTCGCCCGGGTCGAGCGAGGACGAGATCTGGCAGGCACTGCAGATCAGTGCCGCCGCGGACTTCGTCGCACGTCTGCCCGAGGGTCTCGACACCGAGGTCGGAGAGCAGGGGCTGTCGCTGTCCGGCGGACAGCGGCAGCGCCTGGCACTCGCCCGCGCCGTCATCGGCAGGCCGCGGATCCTCGTCCTCGACGATCCGCTCTCGGCCGTCGACGTCGACACCGAGGACCGGGTGCAGCGAGCACTGCGGGAGATCCTGCCGGATTCGACGACGCTCATCATCGCCCACCGCCCCTCGACGGCGGCTCTGGCCGACGTCGTCGCGGTCCTCGACGAGGGCCGCATCGTCGCTCAGGGCACGCACGAGGATCTCCTCGAATCCTCCTCGCTCTATCGGGAGCTCATGGGAGCCAGCGCGGCAGGAGCGGGCACGACCGCCTCGGCGCCGGGATCGGACGTGTCGGGGCAAGGATCGAGCGCACCGGGTCAGGGATCGGCCGCCTCGGCGCCGGAATCACGCACATCAGGACAGGAAGGGGGACGCTCATGAGCATGCCGCGACTCGATCGTGACGACGAGGTCGAGCAGCTGCCGCCGGACATTGCGAAGAAGGCGCGGGTGCTGCTGCTCTCACTCGTGCGCCCGCATCGGGCGATGGCGATCTTCCTTCTCGTCATCGTCGTGCTCACGGCCGGTGCCCTCGTCATCGGTCCGGTGTTCATCGCCCAGGCCCTCGATGAGGGGATTCCGCGGGCGGTCAACGGTGACACCGGACCGCTCTTCACCGCGGTGGGGCTGTTCGTCGCCGCCGCGGTGGCGTCGGCGGTGCTCGCGTTCACCTCGACGAGGCTCGTGGGGATCACGGCGCAGAAGATCCTCTTCTCGCTGCGTTCGCGGGTGTTCGCGCATGTGCAGCGGCTCGATCTGGGCTATCACGAGAAGTCGACCTCGGGCCGGTTGGTGTCGCGGCAGACCTCGGATATGGAGTCGGTGCAGCAGTTCCTGTCGTATTCGCTCTTCGACACGGCGCTGGCCGTGCTCCAGATGCTCTTCATCGCGATCACGCTGGTCTGGCTCGATGTGCCCTTGGCGCTCGTCGTCTTCGCCGGGTTCGTTCCGCTGTTCTTCATCACGAAGTCGGCGCACACCTCGCAGCGCAGCGCGTACCGGCGCACGCGCACGTCGATCGCGAAGGTCATCGTCCACTTCGTCGAGACGATGGGCGGCATCCGCGCTGTCCAGGCCTACCGTCGGCAGCCCGACCGGCGCTCGACGCTCAGCGACGAGGACATCCAGTACCGGGATGCGAACACCGATGCGCTGCGAGGAGTCGCCTGGTTCGCAGGCTCGACTCGGCTGGTCGGCAACGTCACGCAGACGGTCATCATCGTCGTCGGCGCATGGCTGGTCATCGAGGACTGGACGCAGGTCGGGGTGCTCGCCGCGTTCATCCTCTATCTGCGGCGGTTCTACGGCCCGCTCGACGAACTCGTGCAGTCGTTCAACCTCTATCAGTCCGCCTCGGCGGCGTTGGAGAAGATCGCCGCGGTCCTCGACGCGGAACCCGCAGTCGCCGAACCGGCCCAACCCGTTCACCTGCCCGCGCGGTCGGGGTCGGCTGGTGGAGGGTCGGGGCGCTCACTCGATCTGGACGGCGTCCAGTTCGCCTATGCGGACGGGCCCGATGTGCTCCCCCGCTTCGATCTGCATGTTCCTGCCGGAGAGATCGTCGCCCTCGTCGGTGCCACCGGCGCCGGCAAGTCGACGCTGGTCAAGCTCGTCACCCGGTTCTACGATCCGAGCCAGGGTCGCGTCGCGATCGACGGGGTGGATCTGCGTGATCTTCAGGATGCGGAACTGCGCTCGTCGGTGGTCATGGTCACCCAGGAGTCGTTCCTCTTCGCCGGCACGATCGCCGACAACATCCGCATCGGGAATCCGGGCGCCAGCGACGAGGCGGTCGTCGCCGCAGCTCGCGCCGTCGGCCTCGACGGATACATCCGTCGGCTGCCCGACGGGTATGACACGGATGTGAAGAAGCGCGGCGGGCGGCTGAGCTCGGGGCAGCGTCAGCTGGTGTCGTTCGCGCGGGTGTTCCTCGCCGACCCGGATATCGTCGTGCTCGACGAGGCGACCGCCCACCTCGACATCCCGTCGGAGCGCCTCGTCCAGGATGCGCTCGCGACGGTGCTCGAGGGACGGACGGCGATCATCATCGCCCACCGACTCTCGACCGTCGAGATCGCCGACCGGGTCCTCGTCATGGATTCCGGGCGGATCATCGAGGACGGTAGCCCGGACCAACTCATCTCCGGCACCGGCAAGTTCGCGCAGCTGCATCAGGCATGGCGCGACTCGCTCGTGTAGGTCTCATGTGGCCGGTAGTTCTCGTGTGACAGGGGCGGCCAGTTCCGCCTCGCGCTCCCACCCGCGCGCCCCGTCGGCACCAGCTTGGTGAAACTGCACTAGCTTGGCCCCTGCACCGAGCTGCTGCAGTTTCACCGAGCTGGAAGTGCGAACCGCACTCAGTTGCCAGCCGACCGTCGCTGCGTTCGGCTGCGTACGGTCCGCTCGATGTCAGTGAACGTCTGCCGCCGCCACAGATCTTTCCAGAACACTCGGATGACGTGATAGCCCAGTGCGCGAAGACGCCGTTCTCGCTCGCGTTCACGATCGAACTCTCGCCGATGGTCACGCCCATCGAGCGTGTACTTGGCTCTGCCGTCGAACTCGATGATTGTCCTGGACCGCCGATGAGTGAAGTCCGTCCGTGCGACGAAGGATCCGTTTTCATCAAAGATCTCGAATTGGGGTTCGAAACCGTTCAAGCCGATTTCATACAGCCGCACCGCGACGATGGATTCCCCAGGTGACTCACGTCGGGCGTCGGCCAATTCGAGCGCCGTCTCGACTCTCCTGCAGCATCGATTCTCATGACAGGTGGCGGCAACTGTCCTCAGTTGGCCTTTCGTCACCAACTGCCTCCGCAGGGCATCATCGAGCATAGGAACGCTGGTCTCGAGGTCGTAGTCACGAGCAGTGTCGATGAGAGTGCGGGCCTTCGAAGTGACAGTTGTGTCGCCGAGCAACTCGACATGTTCATCGCAGAGCTCTCTTCGACGAACAATCAGGTGAGCGAAACGGCCGCTGGTGTGGGGACGGATAACCTCTACTCGCGAGTGCGGAATCTCTACCACCTCCAGTTGCCACAGCAACGCAGCGGAGAGATGTGAGAACACTTCGCTCGTTGCTTCCGAAATCTCTTCCGCCCGCCGGTTGACGAGATCGGCCCGCGTTCGAATCAGTATCTTCACGCGCTCGATGGCATCACGTTTATCCCCCAGCCAGACGAGTTCATCAACGTCTCCGTCGGCTAACGGGGTCCAGATCTTCGCATGAACGGGATCTGCACATGTACCTGTCACGGCGAAGCGGCCCCGAGCGATGCGTTCCAGACAGCAGCCGACAGCTGTGCGAATCTCGCGGTCCGAGAGCCCAAGGCGTCGAAGTTCTTTCGTCACGAAAACTTGATACATCACATCATTATGTATCAAATGACAGTAAACGACAATATATTACCTTAAACCAAACAGTGCGCTTTCTCGGGGTCAGATGTCGCCGCGACCCATCAGCTTGGTGAAACTGCACTAGCTTGGCCCCTGCACCGAGCTGCTGCAGTTCCACCGAGCTGGACTCGAATCTGTCGAGGATCGACACGTTTATTGCAACAATGTATGTTGTTGGCAAGCGGACGAGTCGATTCGACGAGGAGGACGCCGATGAACGCCGAGACGGAGAACGGGACCGAGCTCGCAACCTCGGTCGATACTGAGTTCGAACCACCGATCGAGGCGGAGAACGGGCTCGCGGCGGGTGCCGACGCCGGGGCGTGTGCTGACGGCGGAGCAGGCATCGACGCCGACGAACGACGGATCGTCGGTGATGCCATCGCCCGTGGCAGCACGGTGACCAGATGGATCGCCATGATCACCGGCGTACTGTTCATCGCTTCGGGCCTGTGGTGGGCGGGCATCATCGTCATCGTTGTGACGACGTTCGACCTGCCCCGGGTGGCGGTTCAGAGCTACGCGCGCAAGCGTGGCGTTCAGCTGAATGTCCCATCGGCGGCAGAGGTCGAAAGGACCTCCCTGACGGGCCTGCTGATCGGCGTCGTCTTCCTGCCGGTCGTCTGCGGTCTCGCCGGCGCCGAGATGGCTCTCGGGCACCCGCTGTTGCCCTGGTCGTGGACGACTCCGATGGGAGACGATCCGGACCCCTACGTCATCCTTCCGCTGGCAGTCGGCGCGTTGGCTATCACTGTCATCTGGTTCGTCCGCCGACTGACTGACTCCCGGCAGACGAGCGGTGCACACGATTCTCAGAAGGGATCCGGATGATGCCCGGCCCGTCTGACATGCACTCAGGGCTCGACAGTGACGAGGTTCGGGAGCAGCACGACCGCCATATGCAGGTGGAACCGTCACGGTTCGAGAAGGCTCTCGAACGCTCGGCTGGCATCGATGAGATGCCGTTGGCCGACGACCACGAGCAACAGGTCATCATCCGTGCCCTGGCGGTCGGCTACTCAGCCGCGAAGATGATGGCGTGGGTGCTCGCCTTCGTCTTCCTCGCCTCAGGAATGTGGTGGGTCGGCATCCTCGTCTTCTTCGGCATGGCGCTCCCAGGCATCGTGGCGAACCGCTATGCCCGCAGACGAGGGGTCGATCTCTTCTGGCAGTCCGGTCTCGCGCGCAACGAGCTGAGTCCGATGGGACTGTTCGGCGAAATCGTCATGTTCGTGCTCTTGGTGGGGCTCATCGCACTCCCAGCCGCATTGGGACACCCCCTCATTCCATCAGGGTGGGCGACATTCATTCCCAGATTCGACGACACGCTCATCTGGATCTTCGGCGGTGCCATCGTCGGCAGCTGCTGCAGCTGGATCGGCCGCCGCCGGAAGCTCAAGAAGAAGCTCCGCGAGCAGGCCGGCTGACGCCCCTACTCCACCACGAGCGGGACGAAACGGTAACGGCCGTGACGGGTCACCTCGGCGCTTCCGATGTCCTCTCCCCGCCGTTCCACGCGCAGCATCTCCTCACCGACCGGAATGACCATCACTCCCCCGACGGCCAGCTGGTCGACAAGAACTTCCGGCAGATGACCGGCCCCCGCAGAGACGAGGATCCGGTCGAAAGGCCCGCGCTCCGGTGCCCCGAGGACACCCGGACGCGCCTGGACGAACTCGATCGGCGCAGGAGACTGAGCATCCGTGCCCGGCCCGAGCCCCGCCTCGGCGAAGGAATCCTCGACGGCTCCCCTCGCCCGTGCGATCAGCTCCGAATGACGCTCAACTCCGACGATCCGCCCTTCGGGCCCGACGATGACGGCGAGCAGCGCCGCAGTCCACCCCGACCCAGCGCCGACGTCAAGGACCGAGTCGCCGCACTCCGGCGCCAGAAGTTCGAGCATGTCAGCAACGGTGCTCGGCTGGGAATTCGTCTGGCCCCAGCCGATGTCGAGCGGCACATCCGCAGTCGCCCACGCCCGCTGATCCTGCGGCAGGAAATGCTCCCGCCGGACACATTCGAATGCCCGATCGACAGCGATCGCCTTCACTGTGCGGTTCATCTCGGCCTCCTCGTCGAGTCCGGTCTGTGATGCTTCGACCATACTCCTCGCCGATGAGGGCGGGAAGGCAGTCGCGTATCGTTGTCCCGTGACTCAATCCGATCTCTCCCGCGCGCAGAGCCTCATCACCTCGATTCCCGACTACCCCGAGCCGGGGGTGATCTTCCGCGACATCTCCCCGCTGCTGGCCGACGGCCCGGCGATGCGAGCCGTCACCGAGGCGCTCATCGAACCCTTCGACGGACGCTTCGACATCGTCGGCGGGCTCGAGGCCCGCGGCTTCCTCTTCGCCGGCACCATCGCGGCGATGACCGGTGTGGGCATCCTGCCCATCCGCAAGGCAGGCAAGCTGCCGAAGCCCGCGGCCGCGGTCTCCTACTCCCTCGAATACGGCACCGCAACGATCGAAGGCCCCGACGTCCTGGAGAAGGGCGAGCGCGTTCTACTCGTCGACGACATCCTCGCCACCGGCGGAACGCTGACCGCCGCGCAGTCGCTGGTCAACGACCTCGGCGCCGAAGTCGTCGGCTCAGCCGTCGTCCTCGAACTCACCGAGCTCGGCGGTCGGGAACTCACCGGCGACGTTCACGCGGTATTCGCGGACTGAACCGGCCGGGCTGGCTGAGCCGGCCGGGCATTGGGTTGGTTGGGCTGGTTGGGTTGGTTTTCCCTCAGCGGCACGTGTCGTAAGAATCGCGCAGCTGATCCTGAATGGTCTGAGCCGTCTGGGTCAGCTGACCCTCGGCGTCTTCGTCATACTCGCATCCGCCGACATTGACGATTCCGCCGGATGAGTAGTCGAACGGTCCGGTCGGGTCCGCCCCTTCCGCCCAGGAGAAGTCCCATGGGTTGGTCGTCGTCGACTCTATGCGGTCGATGATTCCCCTCAGACGAGTGACCTCATCGGCCCCGGCCGGGACCACCGCGACGAACGACGACACCTGGTCGCCATCGATGTTGAGTCGATTCAACGACGTGCGCAGAGGATCGAACACCGATTCCAAGCGCTCCTGCCCCTGCTCCGAAAAGGGAAATGCCACATACCAGTCGACGCCGGAGGTTTCCCTCGTGCTCAGTTGGAATTCTTCGGATCCGAACTGCGCCCTCGCCGCGTCGAGAGTCCTGAATGGGTCCGTGCCTGCGTCGCTGATCTCCAAGGAGTCGTCGAAGTCCACACCGTCCGACTGTTCACTCCAGCTCACCTTGTCGACGGACAACGTTGACGACATCTCAAGCAGCCGCGGAACCTTCGCCGCCATGATGTCGCCGTTCGTCGCGTCGCTGACCTTGATGGTGCGGCCCGCCATGATGAGGCTCAGGTTCTGGGTGTAGCGGTCGAATTCGTCGCCCGTCTCACGGTCGAGTGCAGCGGCGACCTCGGTGGCCTGAGCGGCGCTCGCCGCAGCATCCATCGTCACCCTGTAGTTGATGGATCTGCCGGAATCGAAACCGTTCAGATACGAGGTCTCGACATCCTCGACACCCGGCGATGCAGACAGTACACCGCCGATGTCGTCAACCGTGTTGCTGAGGTCAGGGCCCGTGCAGCCGGAGACGCCGAGCGTCAGCACAACCGCAGTGATCATCGCCGCACCGGGCCTCGCCCACCCGCCGAACTGGGACTGTCTGTTCATCATGTATCGAACCTATCGAACGTCTCACGGTCTCGGGGGTCGAATCTGTTCCAGCCTCGGCACACAGGATCACCCACTCAACGGCGGGCCGCCTCGGCGATGGATCTCGCTTGACCGGCTCCGATGATCGCTCACGGCGGAATCGGTCACGGGAATGCTCGCGGCCGGTCTCGTCGTTATAGAGTCGCAGGGGCACCGACTGCGGGTGCCTCTGACCGCGACGACGTCCCACCGGACGTCGACGGCGTCCCCGGACGTTCCCGCGGTCAATTCCAACCACAGTGATGAAAGGCGGCACCATGACCGTTCCCACACTCACCCTCAACGACGGCAAGACCATCCCTCAGCTGGGCTTCGGCGTGTTCAAGGTCGATCCCGATGAGACCGAACGCATCGTCACCGATGCCCTCGAGGTCGGCTACCGCCACATCGACACCGCCGCCGTCTACGGCAACGAGGAAGGTGTGGGTCGTGCGATCGCGAAGTCCGGCATCGCCCGTGACGAGCTGTTCGTGACCACGAAGCTCTGGAACGACCGCCACGGCGCCGAGGAGTCGAAGCGAGCCCTGGGCGAGAGCCTCGAGAAGCTCGGCCTCGACCATGTCGACCTCTACCTCATCCACTGGCCGACCCCGGAGAACAAGAACTCCGTGGAGACCTGGGAAGCCTTCCCCGGCTACCGCGATCAGGGACTGACCACCTCCATCGGTGTGTCGAACTTCGACTACCGCTTCCTGCCCGAGATCCTCGACACCGGCATCATCCCGGCCGTCGACCAGATCGAGGTCCACCCGCAGTTCCAGCAGGTCGACACCCGTCCGCTGCTGACCGAGCACGACATCAAGATCGAGGCCTGGGGTCCGCTCGGACAGGGCAAGGTCGACTACGCGTCCACCGTCATCGGTGAGATCGCCGCCGCGCACGAGAAGTCCTGGGCGCAGGCCATCATCCGCTGGCACCTGCAGAAGGGTCACATCGTCTTCCCGAAGTCGAACAACCGTGACCGCATGGCCCAGAACTTCGACGTCTTCGACTTCGAACTCACCGACGCCGAGGTGGCCTCCATCGATGCGCTGGAGAACGGCGGCCGCGTGTCTGCCGATCCCGCCGAGGTGAACTGAGCCGTCGTCGTCGACCGGCACGAAGCCGCCGGAGAGTTCCGACTCTCCGGCGGCTTCGTCGTTGCCCGGCGGGTACTGCGTCCGACGGGTCTGATGCGTGGCCTCTCGGGTCAGGTGAGTACGCGGATCGGCTCCCCAGTCGCCCAGGCCGCGATGTCCTCGACCGCCTGAGAGAAGAAGATCCGATAGGTGTCTTCGGTGACATAGCCCAGATGCGGGGTGAGCACGGTCCGCGGGGTGCGGCGCAACCGGTGGTCGGCCGGCAGCGGTTCGAGGTCGTGGACGTCGAGCCCGGCACCCCGGATCCGCCCCGCCTCGAGTGCATTGATGAGTGCTTCGGTGTCGACGAGGCCTGCTCGGGAGGTGTTGACGAGGATGCTGCCCGGCTTCATGAGTTCGAGTTCCGCAGCCGAGAGCAGCCCCCGGCTGCGGTCGCTGAGTTTGTAGTGGATCGTCACCACGTCCGCGGTCGAGAACAGTTCCTCCTTGCTCACAGCTCGCACACCGAGGCCGTCAGCCCGATCAGCATCGAGGTTCTGACTCCAGGCCACGACATCCATGCCGAAGGCCGCACCGACGCGGGCCACCTTGGCACCCAGGCGCCCCAGACCGACCACACCGAGGCGGTGCCCGTCGAGGTCACCCCCGACCGTGGTCTGCCAGCCTCCACCACGCACCGAGGCATCCTCGGCGGGAATGCTGCGCAGCACCGAAAGGATGAGCCCCCAGGTCAGCTCCGGAGTCGCCGAGGTGGTCGACTCGGTCCCGCAGACGATGATGCCCTGGCCTCGGGCCGCCTCCAGATCGATCGAGGCGTTGACCCGCCCCGTGGTCACGAGCAGTCGCAGGTCCGACAGCCGGGAGAGCCGACCGGCGGTGAACGCCGTTCTCTCACGCATGGCCACGACCACCTCGGCGCCGGTGAGCGTCGCGACCAGGTCATCGTCGTCGATGACGGGACGGTCGACGAACTCGACATCGGCATCGAGGACGTTCCAGTCCGCGAAATCGGCGGCCACCTGCTGATAGTCATCGAGTACGACGATGCGCATGCTGTTCCTCCTATGGCGACCTACCTGCTCGGTTTGGCACCGATCGGGTCGGGCTGATCTGTGGATCCATCCTAGAGCCGAACAGAGGGTTCTGCGGAACAGTCGAAGCGGCCTCAGAGACACCATGGCGGTGCTGGCAGACGCCAGCACCGCCATGGTGGAAGCCATGATTCCGCGATCAGTAGCAGACCGCGCCCTTCGACGCCGACTGCACGAGCTTCGCGTACTTGCCGAGCACACCCTTGAGTCGGTGATTCTCGGGGATCGTCCACGACTTGCGACGTTCGGCCAGGACATCCTCGTCGACGTGGAGCTCGATCGATCGAGCGGCGATGTCGACGGTGATCTTGTCCCCGTCCTCGACCAGCGCGATCGGTCCACCGTCGACAGCCTCGGGGGCGATGTGACCGATGCACAGACCCGTCGAGCCGCCGGAGAACCGACCGTCGGTGAGCAGCAGGACGTCCTTGCCGATGCCCGCGCCCTTGATGGCGCCGGTGATCGCGAGCATCTCACGCATGCCCGGTCCGCCCTTGGGCCCCTCGTAGCGGATGACGACGACGTCGCCCTTCTTCAATTCGCCATTGAGCACCGCGTCCATGGCCGGCTGCTCCTGGTCGAAGACGCGGGCGGTGCCCTCGAAGACGTCGGCGTCGAAGCCGGCCGACTTCACCACTGCGCCTTCAGGAGCCAGTGATCCCGTCAGAACGGTCAGTCCGCCGGTGGCGTGGATCGGGTTATTGAGCGCTCGGAGGATCTTGCCGTCGGGGTCCGGCGGGTTGATCGATTCGAGGTTCTCGGCCACGGTCTTGCCGGTCACCGTCAGGCAGTCGCCGTTGAGCAGTCCGGCGTCGAGGAGCGCCTTCATGATCACGGGCACGCCGCCGATCTTGAAGACGTCGTTCATCACGTACTGGCCGAAGGGCTTGACGTTGCCCAGATGCGGGACCTTGTCGCCGATGCGGTTGAAGTCATCGAGCTGCAGCTCGACGCCGGCCTCGTGAGCGATCGCGAGCAGGTGGAGCACCGCATTGGTCGAACCGCCGAAGGCCATGACCACGGCGATCGCATTGTGCAGCGATTCGCAGGTGATGATGTCCTTCGTCGTGATGCCCTGACGCAGCAGATTGACCACAGCCTCGCCGGACTTGCGGGCGAACATCGTCCGGTTGCGGTGGATGGCCGGCGGGGCGGCAGAACCGGGCAGGGACATTCCCATCGCCTCGGCGGCCGACGCCATCGTGTTCGCCGTGTACATACCGCCGCAGGCACCCTCACCGGGACAGACGGCGCGCTCGATGGAGTCGACGTCCTTCTGGGACATGGTGCCAGCACGGCAGGCACCGACGGCCTCGAAGGCATCGATGAGGGTGACTTCCTTCTCCGTGCCGTCTTCGAGCTTCGCGGTGCCCGGCATGATCGAACCGTTGTAGAGGAAGACGCTCGAGAGTCCGAGGCGGGCCGAGGCCATGAGCATTCCGGGGATCGACTTGTCGCAGCCGGCCATGAGGACCGAACCGTCGAGGCGTTCGGCACTCATCACGGTCTCCACGGAGTCGGTGATGACCTCGCGAGAGACCAGCGAATAGTGCATGCCCTCATGCCCCATCGAGATGCCGTCTGAGACGGAGATGGTGCCGAACTCCAGCGGGAAGCCGCCGGCCCCGTGGACGCCTTCCTTGGCGGCCGAGCCCAGGCGCTGCAGCGACATGTTGCAGGGGGTGATCTCGTTCCACGAGGTCGCGATCGCGACCTGGGGCTTCACCCAGTCGTCATCGCCCATCCCCACGGCCCGCAGCATGCCGCGGGCAGCGGTGGCCTCGAGTCCGTCGGTGACGTCGCGAGAACGGGGTTTGATGTCTGGAGTGGCGGTGTCTGTATCGATGCTCATGCAGGCATGCTACGCCCGATTTCAGCATTCGCACGCCCGACTCTCGCATGATGGAACCCCTCCTGGGCACCATGCGAGAACCGAGGTCAGAGGCGGTGATCCGGGCCCGCTTAGGTCAGATGAACGTGACCTATTCCGCGCGGTTCACCGCCGGCCCGACCGGCTCACCACTCGTCCGTCCGGCTCACCACCAGCTGACGCTCACACCTGGATGAGGTTGATCGGCTGCTCTCCGTCGTTGATACGGCGGACCTGTTCGGCGAGGATCTTCACGACCCGCGGTTCGAACGCCGAGGTGTCTCCGCCGACATGCGGGGTGATGAGCGTGTTCGGAGTCCCCCACAGCGGATGGTTCTCCGGCAGCGGCTCAGGATCAGTGACGTCGAGGGCCGCGTGGAGGCGCCCTGTCGACAGCTCCGCCACGAGCGCATCCGTGTCGACGACCTTGCCGCGGGCGACGTTGACGATGAGCGCATTGTCCGGCAGCCGGCTGAGGAAGTCGGCATCGACGAGGTGGTGCGTGCCGTCGTTGAGCGGGGTGATGAGCACGACCACCTCGGTGTGAGGAAGCAGAGTCGGGAGTTCGTCGACACCGTGGACCTGTCCGCGCTCGTCTTCGCGGGCACTCGAAGCCACACGGGTGAGCTGCACCTCGAAGGGATCGAAGCGGTCGGCGATCGCCGCGCCGATCTCCCCGACGCCGATGATCATCACGCGTCGGTCCTGCAGAGAGCGGTAGCGCTGATGTGCCCAGTTCCGCGACACCTGCGAGCGGACCGCGTCATCGATGCCGCGCAGGCTGGCCAGGGTCAGCGCCAGCGCGAGCTCGGCGGTGCCTCCCGTGTGCACGCCCGAGGCGGTCGCCACCTGGATGCCCCGTTCGGGCAGGTGAGCGACGGGATCGTAGCCGGTGGTCTGGGTGATGACGAGACGGAGATTGGGCAGCTCGTCGAGCAGCTCGATGGTCGGGCCCGAGTCGAGATAGGGCAGGACGACGATGTCGATGTCATCGCGGCTGAGCTTGGCTGATCGTTCGGCGTCGGAGAACACGACGAGGTCGACCTTGTCACGCTGGTGGGCCGGAATCCGTGCGATCACCTGGTTGCGGAGTTCGGATGTCGGGAAGGCGATGGTGGTGAGGGACATGCCCTCATTATGGCACGCTGTCCCCGGTGTCACCGAGACTCTCGTCACAATGAGATGACGGCGCCGACCGATCGTCGAACCGCACCGCCGGGCCCGGTCGAGCGAGGGCACATCTCATTCCGGCAGTGCGCCGCCGATCCTCGTGAACACGGTTTCGAGAACCTCGAGCTCCTCATCGCTGACATGGTCGAAGAAGATCTCGTCGACATAGGCCCTGTGCTGAGCACCGGCGGCGAGGAACGCTCGCGCCCCAGCCTCGGTCAGCGCCACATTGTGGGCTCGACCATCCTCGGGGCACGGCGCCTTCGTCACCAGACCCGAGTCTACGAGGACCTTGATCCGGTAATTCAGTCGCGACGGTGAGAAGACGAGCTTCTTGGCCAGCGCGCTCATCGTCAGAGTCCGCTCCGGAGCCTCCCACAGCAGGAGCAGCGTGTTGTAGTCACTGACGGTCAGCCCCGCATCGTCCTTGAGCTGGACCTCGAGTGCCTGGCGGATCCGCTGCGATGTCTCGAAGTAGGTCCGCCAGGCGTTCTGCGCCAGAGTCTCCCGGCCGCGGCCGAATCTGATCTCGGTCATCTCAGCCCTCGAGCAGCTGCGCGAACGGGGTGATGCGATCGGGATCGAACTCATCGTCGATGCCGCGGGAACCCGCCCCCGCGGTCGCGGCCTTTCCCTGCCCACTGGCAAACCGGGCGTCGGCGGATTCGGGGTCGGCCACCTCGGCGAGGTCGTCATTGCCTGCCCCGATGATCGTCGAGGTCAGGGACACGAGCTCCTCGCCTGCCTGGCGGATCCGGGCGCCCAGCGCACGGCCGCCTTCGATCGAGCCCCAGTCGTCGGTGGCGGCGAAGACCGTGCTCGGCACGACGATGCCCTTGAGGTAGGACAGCATCGGCCGCAGCACGGACTCCCCGGCCAGAGAATGCCGCGGGGTGCCGCCGGTCGAGGCGATGAGCACGGGGGTGCGCGTCAGCACCTTCTCGTCGATGAGCTGCCAGAACAGCGTGTGCAGCCCGACCGGGGCGACCTTGTACACGGGCGCGACGGAGACGATGGCATCCGCCTCGGCGACGGTGGCGAACGCTGCCTCGAGCGCTTCCGAGCGGAAGCCCGTCAGGGTCATGTCGGTCAGCGCCGTGGCGAGGGTGCGGACATTGATGACCTCCGTGTTCACAGCGATGCCCACGGACTCCCCCGCCGAGGTGGCCGACTCGAGGATCCGGTCGGTGAGTTTGAGCGTGGTCGAGTCCTCGCTCAGCGAGGTGGTCACGGCCACGATCGTCATCGTGTTTGTGCTCATGACTGGTCGGCTCCTTCCTTCTGCGCCTCCGCCTCGGCGGCTTCGGCGGCGCGGGCCTGACGGTCCTCGAAGGCACGCGAACCTTCGCCGCCGCCGGGGATCGGATCGCGGCCCTCGCGGTGGCGGATGACGAGCGATTCGTGGGTCGGGGCGTCGGGGACGTCGGCGGGGCGGCCCTTCGCGAACTCCTCGCGGAGGACGGGGATGACCTCTTCGCCGAGGAGGTCGAGCTGTTCGAGTACGGTCTTCTGCGGCAGTCCGGCGTGGTCGATGAGGAAGAGCTGGCGCTGGTAGTCCCCAGCCCAGTCGCGGAAGCTCAGAGTCCGTTCGATGACCTGCTGGGGTGAGCCGACGGTCAGCGGGGTCTGCGTGGAGAAGTCCTCGAGGCTGGGCCCGTGACCGTAGACCGGGGCGTTGTCGAAGTACGGGCGGAACTCACGCACTGCGTCCTGGGAGTTCTTGCGCATGAACACCTGACCGCCGAGGCCGACGATCGCCTGGCTGGCTTTGCCGTGGCCGTAGTACTCGTAGCGCTGACGGTAGAGCTGAACCATCCGCTGGGTGTGCGAAGTCGGCCAGAAGATGTTGTTGTGGAAGAAACCATCACCGTAGTAGGCGGCCTGCTCGGCGATTTCGGGGCTGCGGATCGACCCGTGCCAGACGAAGGGCGGAACCTCATCGAGCGGGGTCGGGGTGACCGTGAACCCGTTGAGAGGAGTGCGGAACTTGCCTTCCCAGTCGAGGTTCTTCTCCCGCCACAGACGGTAGAGCAGGTTGTAGTTCTCGACCGCCAGCGGAATGCCGGCGCGGATGTCCTTGCCGAACCACGGGTAGACGGGGCCGGTGTTGCCGCGGCCCATGATCAGGCTGATCCGCCCGTCCGAGAGGTGCTGGGCGTAGGAATAGTCCTCGGCGATGCGCACGGGGTCAGTGGTGGTGATGAGCGTGGTCGCGGTGGACAGCTGCAGGTGCTCCGTCTGAGCAGCGATGTTCGCAAGCAGCACCGGCGGGTTCGCGGGCGCGACGAACGGCGGGTTGTGATGCTGACCGGTCGCGAAGACGTCGAGGCCGACCTCTTCGGCCTTCTTCGCGATCTCGACGGTGTTCTTGATCCGCTGGTGCTCTGAGACCGTGGTGCCATCGGTCGGGTCGGTGGTGACATCCCCGATGGTGAAGATTCCGAATTCCATGACTGCTCCTTCTGTTCGCTGCCGACGGGACCCGGCTGCTGTCGACGGGGCAATCGCTGCCGATTATGCGGGTCCCGCGAGGAACTAAAACTTCAGTTTTGAAGTAACTAGTTGAAATCTTAACAGAGGTGGTCGCGAAAGTATTCCCCGGGCATGGGGTGGGGAATCATTCAGCGAATTGTTTGGTCAATCCACCGCGGTATCCTTGCTCCCACGCGCGGTGGATCGACCAATCATCGGACGCACAGGCAATGGATTGCCCTGGCGGTGGACGCAAACCGGCCCCTGCCCGAAGACAGGGGCCGCGTGCAGTCAGTCCACCATGGTCGGTGGGGTGACGCCGCCTGGTGACGAGGAGTCAGGCTCCGAGCCCGATCGAAGTTGCGAACTCAGATCCAGAGGGCAGGGTCCTCGAGGATGAAGTCCGGTTGCTTCGCGGCAGAGCCGACTTCCCCCTTCGACCCGGCGGAGTCCGCCTCTGCCACGGAGGTGACGCCCTTCTTCTTCGAACGCACGGTCGCGGGAATGCCCACGGCGCTCGAATCGGCCGCCACATCTTTGACGACGACGGCATTGGCCCCGACAGCGGAGTTGTCACCGACGACGACCGGCCCAAGGATCTTCGCCCCGGCGCCGACGAGCACGTGATTGCCGATCGTCGGGTGGCGCTTCGTCTGCTCCATCGACGTACCGCCGAGCGTCACCTGGTGGTAGAGCATGACGTCGTCGCCGATCTCCGAGGTCTCCCCGATGACGACGCCGTTGGCGTGGTCGATGAAGAACCGCCGCCCGATCGTCGCTCCCGGATGGATCTCGACGCCGGTGAGTGTGCGCACCATCTGCGACATCAGTCGCGCAGGCACCTTCCCCGCCTCGTGCTGCCAGAGGCGGTGCAGGCCGCGGTGGGCCCAGATCGCATGCATCCCGGGGTAGGAGACGAGTGAGACGAAGTCGCTCGTGGCCGCCGGGTCGCGCCGGCGCACGGTATCGAGGTCCTCACGCAGGCTCTCGCGCACTCCGGGTCGGGTCAATCCGTAGATCGCCGCTCCCGCAGCGGCAGCGGCCGCCGTCCACAGTGCCTTCATTGTCTCCGCCCTCTTCCTCTCTATCGTTCCGCTCACCGATGTGAGCGCTCCCGTTGTCCTTGCTGCAGGTCATCTGACTCAAGTCAGATGCGCCATTGAAAATTCCGAAACAGCGAGGGCGCCAAACCGAAGTTTGACGCCCTCGAAGTCAGGCGCTCAGCCTACTGGACGCTCGAGGCATCCGGCGAGGCCGAGTGACTGAAGCCGTTCGAATCAATCGAGGTATTCGGAGAACAGCGGAGTCGACAGGTAGCGCTCGCCGAAGTCGGGGAGGATGACGACGATGCGCTTGCCGGCGTTCTCGGGACGCGAGGCGACCTGCTCGGCAGCGACGAGAGCAGCACCCGAGGAGATTCCGACGAGCAGCCCCTCTTCCTTGGCGACCTCGCGGGCCCGCTCGATGGCGGCCTCGTTGTCGATGTCGACGACCTCGTCGTAGATCTCGGTGTCGAGGATGCCCGGCACGAAGTTGGCACCCAGACCCTGAATGGCGTGCGGTCCGGCGGTGCCCTCGGTCAGCAGCGGCGAGGCGGAGGGTTCGACAGCGACGATCTTGACCTCGGGCAGCGCCTCACGCAGAGCGGCGCCCGCACCGGAGATGGTGCCGCCAGTGCCGATGCCGGAGACGAAGATGTCGACCTTGTTGTCGGTGTCGGCGAGGATCTCAGGGCCGGTGGTGGCCTTGTGGATCGCCGCGTTCGCCTTGTTCTCGAACTGGCGGACGAGCACGGCGCCCTCGGCGGCGACCTCTTCGGCCTTCGCCACGGCGCCCTTCATACCCGCAGCCTTGTCGGTGAGGACGAGTTCGGCTCCGAATGCCCGCAGCAGAGCGCGGCGCTCCTTCGACATCGATTCGGGCATCGTGAGGACGACCTTGTAGCCGCGGGAGGTGCCGACCATGGCCAGCGCAATGCCGGTGTTGCCCGAAGTCGCCTCGACGATGGTTCCGCCGGGCTTGAGTTCGCCGGACTTCTCGGCGGCGTCGATCATCGCCACACCGATGCGGTCCTTGACGGAGTTGCCGGGGTTCGAGGATTCCAGCTTCGCCACGATCTCGGCGCCCGACCGCTCACTGGCCTTGTTGATACGGACCAGCGGCGTGCGGCCGACGAGTTCGGAGACATTGTTGAAGATGGTCAAAGTGAGTCCTTTCACGATTCTGTGTGCACCGCCGTCGACGGCCACTCACCGTCCGGCAGACGTGCACTGCGAATGGGTGGAGCGACAGCTTGCATCTCGTGGTCCGAGACGGCTTGTGCTCATCATAACCATGCCGCCCCTGAGCATGCTCCCAGATATCTTGCTCAACAATATGTGTTCGCTCGGAGCGAAACTTCGTGACTCTGTATGTCAATCGGACGCAGTTCTTGCGACGACGTCTGCCATCACTGCGAATGGATGGGCCCAACCGCTGAGCAATTGCACTTCGTGATCGTTGGCATCGACGACTGGCGGAGGGTGTGCGGTACGGAGTCCCGAACCGGGCCGGCCGAAGGGGCCCGGGGATTCTGAGACGACGAGGCGGCCCTCCCCCGCCCCGTGGGCGAGCGCCGGACCGAGGGCCGATACGATTGTCTTCATGGCCATTCATCCCATCGTCATCTACGGCGAGCCCGTCCTCCACCGTCGCGCGGAGAAGATCACCGAATTCGACGAGGAGCTCGCCGAGCTCGTCGCAGACATGCACGACACCCTCGATGCTTCCAACGGCGTCGGGTTGGCCGCGCCGCAGATCGGCGTCGGCAAGGCCATCTTCGTGTTCAACGCCGAGGACGACTTCGGTGTGCGCCGCCGCGGCACCTTCGTCAATCCCGTGCTCATCTCCTCGAAGGTCCCCGACACCCGCCCGGATCCCGACGATGAGACCGAAGGGTGCCTGTCGGTGCCGAGCCTCGACTTCCCGCTCAAGCGCGCAGACCGAGTCACGGTCAACGGCGTCGATGCGTTGGGCCAGCCGGTGACCCTGAACGCCCAGGGCTGGTTCGCGCGCATCATGCAACACGAATACG